>CAMPHU010000110.1 GCA_946886065.1 uncultured Massilia sp.
GCCTGCGCCTCCGATTCCTGGGGCCAGAGCGAACATGTCACGAACAACAATTTACCATTGGGCAGCAACATCTGCCAAAGATTGTCGAGTATTTTGGAAGAAAGTGTTGCAAGTTGGAGTGTGTCCGACTTCCGGCGCAGCCAGCGGATGTCCGGGTGTCGCCGCACGATACCGGACGCCGTGCACGGCACGTCGGCCAGGATGCGATCGAAAGCACGGCCGTCCCACCAGCCCTGGTCCTGCGCCTCGGCGGCGACCAGGGTCGCCTGCAGGCCCAGGCGGCCCAGGTTGTCGCCCACGCGCGCCAGGCGCGCCGGGTCGGCATCGACCGAGGTCAGCTCGACGTCGGCCGTCTCCAGGATGTGGCCGCTCTTGCCGCCCGGCGCCGCACAGGCGTCCAGTACGCGCATGCCGTCGCGCAGGTCGAGCAGGGGCGCGGCCAGCTGGGCGCCGGCGTCCTGGACCGAGACCACGCCCTCGTGGAAGCCGGGGATCTGGCTGACGTTGATGGCCTGGTCCAGGCGCACCGCGCCAGGGCCGATCTGGCGGGCGGCGATGCCTGCTGCTTCCAGCGTGCCCAGGTAGGCCTCGACGCTCGTCTTGCGGCGGTTGACGCGCAGGGTCAGCGGAGGATGTTCGTTGCCCTCGTCGAGGATGCGCGCCCAGTCCTGCGGATACGCAGTGCGGGTGGCGTCGATCCACCACTGCGGATAGTTCCAGCGCGCCAGCGGCTGGCGCAGGGCGTCCTGCACCAGCTGCGCGCGCTCGCGCAGGAAGCGGCGCAGCACCGCGTTGACCATGGCCTTGGCATGGGCGAAATCGGGATGGGCGGCGGCCGCGGTCACGGCCTGGTCGACCACGGTGAAGGCTTCGTAGGGCGCGGGCGTGCCCTCGGGCGGGTCGAGCAGGGCCAGCGCCGCCTGCAGCAGGCCGCCCAGCATGGCCGGTTCCGGCGCCTTGCTGGTCATCAGGCCGAGCAGTACCTCGGTGCGTCCCAGCTGGCGCATGCTGCGGTAGGCGATGTCCTGGATCGCGCCGCGCGCCTGGGGCGCGGCGTCGTAAGCAGCGAACACCGCGCCCAGCGCCTGCGGCAGCGCGGCGCCGGCGCGCACCCGCGCCACGGCATTCGCCGCGCCCAGCAGGGCCAGGGCCAGCGAGTCGGGCTTCAGGTCCGGGCGGAAGTCGCGCTGCGGCGCCACCTTGACTTCATGGCTCTGGCGCAGCTGCGGCTGGGTGCGCTCCTGGCGCTCCTGGCGCTCCTGGCGCGGCTGGCTGGCGGCCGGCCTGCCCTGCTCCCGCCTTGTTTCCGCCTGCGGACCCTTCGCGAACCGCTCCTGGCCGGCCTGGGCAGGCGGGCGCGCCGGGCCGGACGGGCGTGCCGGGCCAGGCTTGGCGGCGGAGCTGCGGGCCGTGGAGGCCTTGGCCTTGGGTTTCAGGGTGAGCGTCGGGCGCTTGTCGGTCATGGCGGTTCGGTGATCAAAAAATGGCTCCCATTGTAACGGCTGCGACTTTGGCGAACCTTAACAATACGAACATCGCAATACGGACGTCTGGCGGCGGGCAGGCGGGCCCGGGTACGTGTTCCGGCCGCGCCAAACCAGTATAATGAACCCTTATTGCCTGCACATCGGGCACCCGCATTCATCGCATTATTATTACTATTTCGACCATTCCCCCATGCTCGCCCAACAAAAACAACAGATCGTTGCCCTGTTCCAGGCCGCCCTCGCGCCGATCGTCGCCGGCAGCGACCTGACTCCCAACGTCGTCCTCGAACGTCCGCGCGACCCCTCGCACGGCGACATCGCCTGCAACATCGCGATGCAGCTGGCCAAGCCGCTCAAGACCAACCCGCGCGAGCTGGCCACGCGCCTGGTCGCCGCCCTGCTGGCCGATCCGGCCGCCCAGGGCCTGGTGGAATCGGCCGACGTGGCCGGCCCCGGCTTCATCAACCTGCGCGTGGCGGCGAGCGCCAAGCAGTCGGTGGTGCGCACCATCCTCGAGCAGGGCGAAGCCTTCGGCCGCGGCGCTTCCGGCGACGGCCACCACGTGATCATCGAATTCGTCTCGGCCAACCCGACCGGCCCGCTGCACGTGGGCCACGGCCGCCAGGCCGCGCTGGGCGACGCCCTGTCCTCGCTGTTCGCATCGCAAGGCCACCAGGTCACCCGCGAGTTCTACTACAACGACGCCGGCGTGCAGATCGCCACCCTGGCCACCTCGGTGCAGGCGCGCGCACGCGGTTTCAAGCCGGGCGACGCCGAATGGCCCGAATCGGCCTACAACGGCGACTACATCGCCGACATCGCGGCCGACTACCTGGCCAGGAAAACCGTCTCGGCCAGCGACGGCCTGCCGGCCGCCGCCAGCGGCGATGTCGACGACATCGAATCGATCCGCCGCTTTGCCGTCACCTACCTGCGCAACGAGCAGGACATGGACCTGCAGGCCTTCGGCGTCAAGTTCGACAACTACTACCTGGAGTCCTCGCTGTACGCGGACGGCAAGGTGGAAGCGGCGGTCCAGGCCCTGGTCGACGCCGGCAAGACCTACGAGCAGGAAGGCGCGCTCTGGCTCAAGACCACCGAGTACGGCGACGACAAGGACCGCGTGATGCGCAAGTCCGACGGCACCTACACCTACTTCGTGCCGGACGTCGCCTACCACATCCAGAAATTCCGCCGCGGCTTCGACCAGGCGATCAACGTCCAGGGCAGCGACCACCACGGCACCATCGCGCGCGTGCGCGCCGGCCTGCAGGCGGTGGGCATCGGCATCCCGCAGGGCTACCCCGACTATGTGCTGCACAAGATGGTCACCGTCATGAAGAACGGCGAGGAGGTCAAGATCTCCAAGCGCGCCGGTTCCTACGTGACCGTGCGCGACCTGATCGAATGGTCGGGCAACGGCGACATCACCCGCGGCCGCGACGCCGTGCGCTTCTTCCTGATCTCGCGCAAGGCGGACACCGAGTTCGTGTTCGACGTTGACGTCGCGCTCGCGAAGAGCGACGAGAACCCGGTCTACTACGTGCAGTACGCCCACGCGCGCATCTGCTCGGCGCTGGCCAACTGGGGCGGCGACGTCGCCTCCCTCACCAACGTGGACCTGGCGCCGCTGACCGAATCGCACGAATCGCAGCTGCTGGCCAAGCTGGCTTCCTATCCGGAGATGCTGCAGCGCGCGCTGGTCGAGCTGGGCCCGCACCAGGTCGCGTTCTACCTGCGCGAACTGGCCGGCGAGCTGCACAGCTACTACTTCGCGCACAAGTGGCTGCTCGACGATAACGAAGAGCTCAAGCTGGCGCGCCTGGCCCTGGCTTCCGCGATCCGCCAGGTGCTGCGCAACGGCCTGGCCCTGATCGGCGTCTCGGCGCCGGAAAAGATGTAAGCACTAACGTTACTACACTGAAAGCGACATGACCGTCACCCGACCTTTTTCCGCGCTGCGCCAGCGCGGCAGCACCCTGACCGGCGTCATCATCGGCCTGATCATCGGCCTCGGGATCGCGGTGGCGGTCGCCCTCATGATCACCAAGGGCGCTTCTCCGTTCACCGACCGCTCCAACAAGGCCGGCCGCCCGGCCGACCTCGATCCGAGCAAGGCGACCGATCCGAACAAGCCGCTGTACGGCAACCGCGACGCCGCGCGCGAAGCCAACCGCGAGCTGAACGAGCGCGCCAAGCCGGCCGCCGACGCGCCCGCCGCTCCGGCGCCGCCCCCCGCCGCCGAAGCCGATCCTCTCGGCGCCGCCATCGCCGGCATGCAGGCCCAGCGTCCGGCGCCGCCGGCCAATACCGCCGCCCCGGCGCCTTCCGCGCCAGCGCCCGCGGCCGGCGCCGAAGGCTATATCTACTATCTCCAGGCCGGCGCCTTCCGCGAGATGTCCGACGCCGAGAACACCCGCGCCAAGCTGGCCCTGCTCGGCTTCGAGGCCGCGATCACCGACCGCACGACGGACGGCGGCGTGCTGCACCGCGTGCGCGTGGGCCCGTACACCCAGGTCGAAGCCGTGAACAAGGCGCGCGCCAAGCTGCTCGACAGCGGCATCGACGTCGCCATCGTCCGCAACCAGAAATAAGGACCGCCATGCACGCACTGCGCCGCCTGTTCTGCACCGCCGCCCTGCTGGGCCTGTCCGGCCTGGCCGTCCTCCCGGCCCACGCGAGCGCGAGCGCGCCGAAGGACGGCGTCGAGTACAAGACCCTCCCTTCGCCGCAGCCGACCGATGCCGGCCCGCGCAAGGTGGAAGTGATCGAGTTCTTCGCCTATTACTGCCCGCACTGCTACGCCTTCGAGCCGCTGCTGGCGGAATGGGTGCGCAAGCAGGGCGACGCCGTCGTGTTCAAGCGTGTGCACGTGGCGGCCGGCGCCGGCGTGATGCCGCAACAGCGCATGTTCTACACGCTCGAAGCGCTCGGGCTGCTCGAGCAGTACCACGCCAAGGCCTTCGCCGCCATGCACGTCGAGCGCCTGCGCCTGGCCAACGACGAACAGGTGTTCGACTGGGCGGCGCGCGCCGGCATCGACCGCACCCGCTTCATCGACACCTACCGCTCCTTCGGCGTACAGGCCAAGCTGCGCCGCGCCGCGGCCCTGATGCAGGATTACGGCGTGACCCACTGGCCGATGCTCGCCGTCGACGGCCGCTTCCTGACCTCGCCAGGCATGGTCGCCGAGGGCGCCGAAGGAAATCCGCCCGAAGCCCAGCTGCTCCAGGGCACCCTGCAAGTGATGGACCAGCTGGTCGCGAAAGCGAAAGCCGACAAGAAATGACCGGGCGGCCGGGCCATGCGGACCGGGTCTTCATCACCGGCGCCTCGAGCGGCATCGGCGCCGCCCTGGCGCGCGACTATGCGGCGCGCGGCGCCGTCCTCGGCCTGGTGGCGCGCCGCCGCGCACAGCTCGAAGAACTCGCCGCTTCCCTTCCCGCCCCTGACCGTCACCGCATCTATCCGCTCGACGTCTGCGACCACGCGGCGCTGGCCGGTGCGGCCGCCGACTTCATCGCGGCCCATGGCGGCGCCGACATCGTCATCGCCAGCGCCGGCATCTCGCACGGCACGCTCACCGAGCGGCCGCAAGACCTGCCGGTGTTCGCTTCCGTGTTCGCCACCAACCTGAACGCCACGGTGGCCACCTTCGCGCCCTTCATCGCCGCCATGAAGACCCAGTCCGGGCCCTGCCGCCTGGTCGGCATCGGCAGCGTGGCGGGCGTGCGCGGCATGCGCGGCGCCGGCGCCTACTGCGCCTCGAAGGCGGCCTTGCGCACCTACTGCGAATCGCTGCGCCTGGAGCTGCACGGCTCGAACATCAGGGTGGTGACCATCGCACCCGGCTATATCGATACTCCCATGACCCGCAACAACCGTTTCCCCATGCCTTTCCTGATGAGCGCCGAGCGCTTCGCCGCCCAGGCGGCGGCGGCCATCGCGCGCGGAGACAGCTACCGCGTGCTGCCCTGGCAGATGGGCCTCGCGGCCAAGCTGCTGCGCCTGCTGCCCAATATCCTCTTCGATGCCGCGTTCTCGCGCGCCCCGACCAAGCAGCGCAAGGAAGAAGCATGAACCCCATCCGGATCTCGTCCCTGTCGCGCTCCGGCGTGGCCGTCGAAGTCGTCCACGAAACCGGCTCCACCAACGCCGACCTGCTGGCGCGCGCCGCCTCGCTCACCGAGCCGCTGCTGCTGGTCGCCGAACACCAGACCGCCGGGCGCGGACGCGCGGGCCGCAGCTGGCTGTCGTCGCCGGAAGGCTCGCTGACCTTCTCGCTGGCCTGGCGCTTCGAGGGCGGCCCGCAGGCCCTGATCGGGCTGCCGCTCGCGATCGGCGTGGCGCTGGCCGAGACCCTGGCCGGCCTCGGCGTGCAGGTGCAACTGAAGTGGCCGAACGACGTGCTCAAGGACGGCGACAAGCTGGCCGGCATCCTGGTCGAGACCCAGTCCGCTCCTGGCGGCGGCATCTGGGCCGTGACCGGCATCGGCCTGAACCTGTTGATGCCCGACGAAATGGAAGCGCGCCTGGGCCGCAGCGCCGCCGGCGTGCCCTGGCTGGCGCGCATGGAGCGCGACGCGCTTGTGGCGGCCCTGCTCGACGGCCTGGCGGCCGCCTTGCGCGAGTTCGCGGCGCGCGGCTTCGCGGCCTTCAGCGCGCGCTGGAACCTGCGCCATGCCTGGCAGGGCGAAACCGTGGTCCTGCTCGATGCCGGCAAGGTGGTGCAGGAAGGCCTGGCGGCCGGCGTGGACGACAGCGGCAGGCTGCTGCTCGACACGGCGGACGGCCGCGTTCCCGTGCTGGCGGGCGATGTGTCGCTGCGGGTGAAGGCATGAGCGCCCTGCTCCTGGTGGATGCCGGCAATACCCGCATCAAGTGGGCGCTGGCCCGCAGCGGCGCCCAGGCAGGCCTGGGCCAATGGCAGGCCGAAGGCGTGGCTCCGCACGCGGAAATGGAGCGCCTGGCGGCCCAGTGGAAGGCGCTCGGCGCCACCCGGGCGCTGGTGTCGAACGTGGCGGGCATGGATGCGCGCGAACGCATCGCCGCCGCCCTCCCCCACGGCCTGCCCGTAGAATGGTTCGCCTCCACCCTGCAGCGCGCCGGCCTGCACAACGGCTACCGCGAACCGGAACGCCTGGGCTGCGACCGCTTCGCCGCCGCCATTGGCGCGCACGCGCTGGCGCCCGGCGAGAACCTGATCGTCGCCACCTGCGGCACCGCCACCACGGTCGATGCGGTCAGCGCCGACGGGCGCTTCCTGGGCGGGATGATCCTGCCGGGCCTGGCCCTGATGGCCGCCGCGCTGGCGCGCAATACCGCCCAGCTGCCCCAGGTGGCACCGGGCGCGTCACCGCCTCCCCTGTTCGGCGACAATACGGACGACGCCATCGTCTCCGGCTGCCTGTCGGCCCAGGCCGGGGCCATCGAGCGCGCCGTGGCCGGTCATGGGGCCACGAGCTGCATCCTGTCCGGCGGTGCGGCGCCATATATCGGGCCCGCGCTCAAGATCGGGCACCGGATGGTCGATAATATCGTGCTGGTCGGCCTTCACGCGGCGGCCGTCCACGCTTGAACAACGGGAAGGGACCTGTGCTGAAATTCGTCTTCTGGGCTTTGCTGGCGCTGAACGCCGTACTGTTCGCCTATGGCCGCGGCTATCTCGGCACGCCTGCCGGCAGCGAGCGCGAACCCGCGCGCCTGAAGAACCAGCTCGCCACCGAGCGCATCGCGCTGCTGGGCGAGGCCGAGGCGAAGGCGCTGGCCGACAGCGTCAAGCCGGCCGCGGAAGCTCCGGCAGCGCCGGCCGCCCCGACCGAACCGGCGCCGGCGGCTCCGCTGCTGGCCTGCGTGCAGGCGGGCCCCTTCGCCGCGGGCGACGTGCGCCGTTTCGAATCGCGTATCGCGCGCCTGGAGCTGGGCGAGCGCCAGTCGCGCATCAGCGTCCCCTTCCAGGAAGTGAGCAGCTACATGGTCTACCTGCCGCCCGCGGGCGGCAAGGAAGGCGCGGACAAGCGCAGCGCCGAACTCAAGGAGCGCGGTGTCGACAATTTCTTCGTGATGCAGGGCGAGTCGGCCATGAAATACGCGATCTCGCTGGGCGTGTTCAAGACCGAGGCGGCGGCCCAGATCCAGGCCGCCACCCTGGGCCGCCAGGGCGTGCGCGGCGTGCGCATCCTGCCGCGCGGCCCGCAGGGCACGCGCACCGCCTACCAGTTCAGGAACATCGATGCCGGCACGCGCACGCGCATCGCCGGCATTGCCGACGGCTTCAGCGGCGCGCAGTTGCGCGACTGCCCGTAGCCGGCACGATCCTTCAGCGTCTCACGACCAGGGGCTTGAGCCCGAGCGACTTCGGCAGCTTGCGCGCAGCCTTCGCCGCCGCCTTGCGGGTCGCGAACGGCCCGCCATACAGGCGGTTCACCGTCCCCACCGTCACCACTTCCAAGGTCCCGAGCGCCACGCCTGCCCTGGCCAGCTTCTCGCGCATCGCTTCCGCCATGCCGCTGCGGCTGTAGGAGCCGAGCTGCACGTAGAATCCGGACGCCAGCTGTGCGACCGCGGCGCTGTCGGACTCCACCTTCTCTTCGAGCACCAGGGCCGCCATGTCCGGCGGGGCCGATTGCGCCAGCGAGGTCGCGGCGCGGCGCTCGGCGGCGAGGCGCGCCGGATCGCTGGGGAACAGCCGCTCGATCTCGACCCGGTGGGTGCCTTTGCCCAGCAGGTCCAGCCTGAGCGCGGCCGCATGGGACAAGTCGATGACGCGGCTGCCATGGAAGGGACCGCGGTCGTTGATGCGCACGATCACGGACTTGCCGCTGTCGACGCTGGTCACGCGCGCATAGGACGGGATCGGCAGGGTCGGATGCGCCGCCGTCAGCTTGGTCATGTCGTAGCGCTCGCCCGACGAGGTCTTCTGGCCGTGGAAGCGGTTGGCGTACCAGCTGGCCACGCCCCGCTGGACGAAAGGATCCTCGTGCAGGATCGGGGTATAAGTCTGGCCGAACACCGAGTACGGGCGGTTGGCCCACTTGACGTAGGGCTCGTACTTGACCACCGAGTCGGTCGCGCCTCCGGACGGATCGTCGCCCGCGCCGTCGTTCCTGTAGTAGCCGCCGAGGCCGGAATCGGCCTCCGGCAGCTCGGGCGCCTTGCCATGCCTGGCCGCGGGCTTGTGCAGCCAGGGCAGCGGGATCAGCTTCAGGTAGTCCGCTGCCGTGTTGTTTGCCGGGGTACTACAGCCGGCGCCCAGGATGGCAAGCGCAACGACCGCCGAAAAATTCCTTCGAACGGCCATTGGTCGTCCTCCATCTATTACGTCTGCACGAGTTTACGATGTCTTTGAATACTCATCAATATGCCGGCGCCAAGTCCGAGCGTGATGAAGGCCGTGCCGCCGTAGCTCATGAAGGGCAAGGGCACGCCGACGACCGGCAGGATGCCGGCCACCATGCCCATGTTCACGAAGGCATAGGTGAAGAAGATCATCGTGATCGCCCCCGCCAGCAGGCGCGAGAACTGATTCGGCGCATTGGCCGCGATCATCAACCCGCGCCCGATCAGGAGCAGGTAGACGAACAGCAGCACCAGGTTGCCGACCAGGCCGAATTCTTCCGAATACACGGAGAACACGAAGTCGGTCGTCCGTTCGGGCACGAACTCGAGGTAGCCCTGGGTGCCCTTCATGTAGCCCTTGCCGCTCACGCCTCCCGAGCCGATCGCGATGATCGACTGGATGATGTGGAAGCCCTTGCCCAGCGGGTCGGAGGTCGGGTCGATCAGGGTCATCACCCGCTCGCGCTGGTAATCGTGCATCATCGACCAGCCGATCGGCAGGCTGGCCGCGCCCATCACGGCCAGCGTGATGATCGCCTTCCAGGACAGGCCGGCCAGGAAGATCACGTACAGGCCGGAGGCCGCCACCAGCAGCGAGGTGCCGAGGTCGGGCTGCTTGGCGATCAGGGTCACCGGGATCAGGAGCAGCACCGCCGCGACGGCGAAGGACTTCCAGCTCCCGACCGTGGCCTTGGTCTGGAAGTACCAGGCCAGCATCAGCGGCATGGCGATCTTCAGGATCTCGGAAGGCTGGATGTCGACGCCGACGTGCAGCCAGCGGCGCGCGCCCTTCTTGATGATGCCGAACATCGCGACCGCGATCAGCAGTGCCACCCCGAAGGTATAGATCGGCACCGCCAGCCGCATCAGGGTCTGGGGCGGGATGTTCGCCGCCACCCACATGATGGCGAAGGACAGCAGGAAGTTACGGATCTGGTGCTCGACGCGGTCCGGGAAATCGGCGCCGGCCGAGGTCATCGTGATCATGCTGATCGTCATCAGGACGAACAGGATCAAGGTCAGCGGGCCGTCGAAGACCGTGAAATACGGACGCAGGCGGCGCCGCAGCGAGCGTCGTTCTGGAATGTGCGCCATGGCTTATTCCTTTCTGGTGGTGACGGCCGGCGCGGCAGCCACTTGCGCGGGTGCGGCAGCCGGAACCTGGACGGGGGCGGCCGTGCGCTTCACGGTGGCGGCCGCGGGCGCCGCCGCGTCCTTGGGCTTCGGCGGCGGCGGGCGCTTGCCCAGCAGCCAGTAGTCGAGCGCCTTGCGTGCGATCGGCGCGGCCGCGCTCGCACCGAAGCCCGCGTTCTCGACCACCAGGGCCAGCGCGATGCGCGGCTTGTCGGCCGGGGCGAAGGCGACATACAGCGCGTTGTCGCGGTGGCGCTCGTCGATGGCGTGGGCATTGTACTTCTGCCCTTTCAGGCCGATCACCTGCGCGGTACCGGTCTTGCCGCCCGAAATGTAGCCGGCGTTGGCGAAGGCGCGGTAGCCCGTACCGTAGGACTCCTGGGTCACGCCCACCATCGTGTGCTTGATGAAATCGATGTTTTCCTGCTTGAGCGGGATGCGGCGGGTTTCCTTCGGCACCGTCAGGGTGCGCTGGCGGGTGGCGCCGTCCTCGATCATCTTGACCAGGTGCGGCTTCATCACCACGCCGTCGTTGGCCAGGTTGGCCACCGCGTGCGCCAGCTGCAGCATGGTGTAGTTGTTGAAGCCCTGGCCGATCGACACCGAGATGGTGTCGCCGCCCACCCACTTCTGGGCCGCGCGGTTGCGCTTGAAGCGCTGCGCCTTCCATTCCTTGGACGGCAGCACGCCGGTCTTCTCGTGCTCGAGGTCGATGCCGGTCGGCTCGCCGAAGCCGAACTGGCGCATGAAGCCCGACATCCTGTCGATGCCCATCTCGTTGCCGAGCTGGTAGTAATAGGTGTCGCAGGACTCGACCACCGACTTGTACATGTCGACGTAGCCGTGGCCGCCCGGCTTGTCGTCGTTGAAGCGGTGGCCGCCCAGCACGAAGAAGCCCGGATCGCGGATCGCGTCCGAAGGGCGGCGCAGGCCCAGCTCCAGCGCGGCCAGCGACATGAAGGGCTTGAAGGTCGATCCCGGCGGATAGGTGCCCGACAGCGGACGGTTCATCAGCGGGCGGTCGAGCGAGGTGTTCAGCTCGTTCCAGTTCTGGGTGTCGATGCCGTCCACGAACAGGTTCGGGTCGAAGCCCGGGCGCGACACGTAGGCCAGCACGTCGCCGGTGCTCGGCTCGATCGCCACCAGGGCGCCGCGCTGTTCGCCGAAGGCTTCCTCGACCACCTTCTGCAGCTCGATGTCGAGCGAGAGGATCAGGTTGCTGCCAGCGACCGGTGCGGTACGGCGCAGGGTGCGGATGGCGCGGCCGCCGGCCGAGCGCTCCACCTCTTCGTAGCCGGTCTGGCCGTGCAGGTGGCGCTCGTAGCGCTTTTCCAGGCCTTCCTTGCCGATATGCTCGGTGCCGTTATAGTTGGCGGCGTCCTCGGTTTCCTCGAGGGCGTCGGCTTCGCGCTGGTTGATGCGGCCGATGTAGCCGATCACGTGCGAGGCGGTTTCGCCCAGCGGGTACTGGCGGAACAGGCGCGCCTGGACTTCGACGCCGGGGAAGCGGAAGCGCTGCGCGGTGAAGCGCGCCACCTCGTCGTCGGTCAGGCGGGTGCGGATCGGCACGCTGGCGAAGCTGCGCGACTCTTCCAGCAGGCGCTTGAAGCGGCGCCGGTCGCGCGGCTCGATCACGACCAGCTTGGCCAGCTCGTCGATCACGGAATCCAGGTTGGCGTGCAGCTTGGACGGGTTGATCTCGAGGGTGTAGGCGGAGTAGTTGCGCGCCAGGACCACGCCGTTGCGGTCCACGATCAGGCCGCGGTTGGGCACGATCGGCACCAGCGCGATGCGGTTGTCCTCGGCCTGGGCGGCGTACTGGTCGTGGTGCAGCACCTGCAGCCAGACGAAGCGCGCCACCAGCAGGCCGAAGCAGACGAACACCAGTCCCACCAGCACCGTCAGGCGCATGCGGAACTTGTGGATCTCGCGGTCGTTATCCTTGAATTCGGTCATGCTGAAACAGTTACCAATATCAGATCGGGCGGGTGTGGTCGCGGTCGACGGCGCGGCGCTGGGGCGCCAGCAGCAGCCAGGTGATCACCGGCCACAGGGCCACGGCCACCAGGCTCTCGACGAAGGTCAGCAGGCCCGGGAAGCGGCCCGACACGGTGAAGTGCACGAAGGCCTGGATCGCCTGCGCCAGCAGCAGCAGCGGGAACACGTGCATGGCCTGGGTCATCGTGTGGAACCACAGCACGCGGCGGTGGATCATGATCGCCAGGTAGGACAGCAGCGTGTAGGCCAGCGCGTTCTCGCCCAGCAGGCTGGCGTCGTGCACGTCCATCAGCAGGCCCATGATGAAGGCGACGCCGATGCCGACCTTGCGCGGCTGGTGGATGCCCCAGAACACCAGCACCAGCGCGACGAAGTCGGGCGCGCCCACCCAGCGGCCCCAGGGCAGCAGGTTGAGCATGAAGGCGCACACCAGGCTGAAGGTGATGAACAGCGGGCTGACGGGCAGCAGGATGTAATGCGGACGGTTACCGGGCATGGTCGGGTCCTGGAATCATTGTCCGGCCGGCGCCGCGGGGACGGCGGCGGCGGGTGCGGGTCGGGTGGCGGCCGGCGCCGCACCTGCCGGCGTGGCGCGCGTACCCGGCGTGAACAGGGGCGCGCCCTGGCTTGCCGGTGCGGCGCCCGCTGCCGCACCTTGTGCGGCGGGCGTTGCCGGGCGGGTGGCGGGAGCCGGCGTGGGCTGGGCTGGCGCGCCGCCCGTGACCGCGCCGCTCACCGGGGCGGCCTGCGCCTGCGGCTGGGCGGCCGGCGGGACCTGCGGCGGCAGCGGCGAAGCCGGCAGCGGCGGCAGCGGCACCGGCTCCATCTTGGGCAGCTTGCGCCCGCCCGCCTTGGCGGCTTCCGGCGCCGGGCGCGGCGGCAGCGGCATCTGCGACATGATCACCAGCACCTGGCGGTTGCGGTCGATGCCGCCCAGCGGCTGGGCGACCACGCGGCCGAAGGAGCCGGCGGCCTTCTCGACCTGGATCACGCGCGCCACCGCCAGGCCGGCCGGATACATGCCGTCCAGGCCCGAGGTGACCAGCACGTCGCCCACCTGGATGTCGGCGTCCTGGGCCACGAAGCGCAGGTCGAGCAGGCCGGACTGGCCGCGGCCATAGGCGATGCTGCGCAGGCCCGAGCGCAATACCTGCACCGGGATCGCCTGTTCCTTGTCGGTCAGGAGCGTGACTTCGGAGGTGAAGGGGAAGACGCGCGTCACCTGGCCGATCACGCCGGCGTGGTCCACGATCGGCAGGCCCAGCATCACGCCGGAGCGCGCGCCGCGGTCCAGCACGATGCGGCGCGTCGAAGGATCGCGCGCGTCGTACAGGACTTCGCTCATCAGGGTCTTGACCGGCAGCTGCTCGCGCGCCTCCATCAGGCGGCGCAGGTGGGCGTTCTCGGCGCTCTGGAATTGGGCCTGCTGCAGCAGGCGCGCCTGCACCAGCTGCTGGTTCTTGAGTTCGCGCACTTCCTTCTGCAGCGAGGACAGCGAGGAGAAATAGCCGCCCATGGAACCCAGCGCCTCGCGCGGCATCAGGGCCGCCATCTGCACCGGATAGAGCACGGTGGCCGCGACCTGGCGCACCCCGGAGAGCAGGTTCATGCGGGCGTCGACCACCAGCAGCACGAGCGAGATGAGCGCGAACACGATCACCTTGACGCGCGCCGGGGCGCCTTGTTTGAAGAGCGGCGGAGGACTGTATTGCATGACGCTTAGTAAAGGAAATGCGGCCTACGAATGTCAAGGCGGGCAGACGCGCACGGTCTCCACCGCACGCCCTGCCCGCCCTGGCCTGACACCTGTCTTATTCGTACGAGAAGATCGAGCCCAGCTTGTCCATGCGCTCGAGGGCCATGCCCGAGCCGCGCACCACGCAGGTCAGCGGGTCTTCGGCCGCCAGCACCGGCAGGCCGGTCTCTTCCATCAGCAGGCGGTCGAGGTCGCGCAGCAGCGCGCCGCCGCCGGTCAGCATCATGCCCTTCTCGGCGATGTCGGCGCCCAGTTCCGGCGGGGCCTGCTCGAGGGCGTTCTTCACGGCCGACACGATCTGGTTCAGCGGATCGGTCAGGGCTTCCAGGATCTCGTTGGACGAGATGGTGAAGGAGCGCGGGATGCCTTCGGACAGGTTGCGGCCCTTGACTTCCATTTCCTTGACTTCCGAACCCGGGAAGGCCGAACCGATGGCCTTCTTGATGGCCTCGGCGGTCTGCTCGCCGATCAGCATGCCGTAGTTGCGGCGGATGTAGTTGACGATGGCTTCGTCGAACTTGTCGCCGCCCACGCGCACCGAACCTTTATAGACCATGCCGCCCAGCGAGATGATGCCCACCTCGGTGGTGCCGCCGCCGATGTCGACCACCATCGAGCCGGTCGCATCCGACACCGGCAGGCCGGCGCCGATCGCGGCCGCCATCGGCTCTTCGATCAGGTAGACCTGCGAGGCGCCGGCGCCCAGCGCCGATTCGCGGATCGCACGGCGCTCGACCTGGGTCGAACCGCAGGGCACGCAAATGATGATGCGCGGCGACGGGCGGAAGAACTTGGAGTCGTGGACCATGCGGATGAACTGCTTGAGCATCTGCTCGGTGACGGTGAAGTCGGCGATCACGCCGTCCTTCATCGGGCG
>CAMPHU010000111.1 GCA_946886065.1 uncultured Massilia sp.
GGCCGTCCTTCTGCATCTGCTCGGCCATGTCGCGCGCGTATTCCATGCCGCCCGACTTCGGGGTCAGGATGATCTGGGCGCCGTAGGCGGCCATGCTCTGGCGGCGTTCGACCGACAGGTTGTCCGGCATCAGGAGCAGCATCTTGTAGCCCTTGATCGCGGCGGCCATGGCCAGCGCGATGCCGGTGTTGCCGCTGGTGGCTTCGATCAGGGTGTCGCCCGGCTTGATCTGGCCGCGCTCTTCGGCGCGGCGCAGCATCGACATGGCGGCGCGGTCCTTGACCGAGCCTGCCGGATTATTGCCCTCGAGCTTGCCGAGGATGATGTTGTTGCGGGCCTGCGCATCCGCGCCCGGCAGGCGCTGCAGGCGCACCAGCGGCGTGTTGCCGATGGTGTCTTCGATGGTCTTGTATCCCATGTCTTTCCCGGTTCCTTGCGAATACTAAACCAGCATTCTAAACCGGGAACCAATGGGGCGTATGCGGACGGCGCGGATTGCCCCGTCCGCATACATCAAGGAAACTCAGCGTTGCGGCGACGGATAGGTGGCGACGCTGACATTGCCGTCCTTGTCGACCGCCTGCACGCCGAAGAACACGTTGTCCTTCGACAGGTCGACCGTGGCTTCCGTCACGTTGCCGACCCACTTCGAACCCTGCCAGTTGGCGGCAGTCGTGTCGCGCCACACGATGCGGTAGCCGGCGAGGTCCGGCTCGCCGTTCGGCTGCCAGACCAGGGTCGAGTCGTTGGTCAGCTTGTCGGTGCGCAGCTTGACCTCGCGCGGCGCGGCCGGGGCCAGGGCCAGCGAGGCCAGTGCGGCGGCGTTCACGCGCGCGACCTTGCCCACGTAGTCGAAGTCGACGAAATCGACCAGGTCGCCGTAGACCTTGCCGCTTTCGGTGCGCAGGTCCTGGTGCTGGTGCGAGAAATCCTCGGCCGGCTCGGTGAAGCGCAGCGCGGCATAGCCCTGCTCAAGGAAGGGCATGTGGTCGCCGCCGCGCAGGTAGCGGTCGTGGCGCTGGATCACGGAGACCTTGAAGCCCTTCACGTAGCGCTCGCCCTGCTCCTTGGTGTGGCGCGCGAGCTGGCGCGAGGCCGAATCGTTCTCGCCGCCGGTGGCCACCAGCTGGCGCACCGCGTCGCTCATTTCCTTGGTGGCCGGGATGCTTTGCGCGAACAGGCGCACCTGCTTGTTGTCGACCTTGCCGGTGTCGGCGCGCGAGCTGCCGATGATGTCGTTGGTGAACATGCCGGCGATGTTGACGTTGTTCTTGCGCGCCTGCTCGGCGAAGTGACGGGCGCCGATCAGGCCCTGCTCCTCGGCGGCGACGGCCATGAAGACGATGGTGGCGTCGAACTTGTGCCTGGCCATGACGCAGGCCAGTTCCATGGTGGCGGCCGTGCCCGAGGCGTCGTCGTTGGCGCCCGGCGCGTCGGCGGTGTAGTTCATCACGTCGGTGACGCGCGAGTCGTAGTGGCCGCTGACCACGTAGACGCGGTCCTTCGAGGCTGCCTGGGTGCCCGGCAGGGTGGCGACCACGTTGACGATCTCGGTCGGGCGCGAGATGCGCGCGGAGACCGGGGCGACGTGGCTGTCGAAGGCCACCGTCAGCGGCGTGCCGGCGCCGCAGCGCTCCAGCTCGGCCTTGATCCAGCGGCGCGCGGCGCCGATGCCGCGGGTCTCGGATTCGGTTTCCGACATCGTGTGGCGGGTGCCGAAGCTGACCAGCTTGCGGATGTGGGCTTCGATGCGTTTCGGCGAGATGTCGGCGACGATCTTCTTGATCTGGGCTTGTTCGCGCTGGATGTCCGGTTGTGCCGGGGTGGCGGCTGCTGCGCTGGCGGCGCCGGCGGTGGCCAGCAGGGCGGCGAGCAGGCCGGTGGAGATGCGGGCGTGAGGCATGAATACCTTTCTGGTTCGATGTGGAGGCGTGCCCGGACATCTTCTCATGCGTTGGGGGTGGGTGTCAGTCATTACACGGTGAAAATATGCATGCAATAAGCGAAAGCGATTACAGCTAGCTTTGCGCCCAAACAAAAACCCGCGGCAGGCCGCGGGTTTGTTTGCTTACATCGCTGCTTTGGACTCTTCCGGCTTGGCCTTGCCCTCATGCCTGGCCTTCGACGCCTTGGCCTCGGCCGGCTTGGCGCTCGCCCCGTCCTTGCCCTTGCCGTTCACCGTCAGCCCCGCCTCGGTCAGCTTGACCGCCTTCTTGTCGCCCAGTCCCTTGACGCGCTTCTGCAGGTCGGCCCAATCCTTGAACTCCCCTTTCGCACGCTCATCCAGGATCGCCTTGGACATGCTCGGTCCCACGCCCTTCACCCCGTCGAGCGCCGCGGCGTCGGCCTTGTTGACGTCGACCTGGGCAAAGGCGAAGCCGATCGAGGCGACCAGCGTGGCAACTGCGAGCATCAGTTTCTTGATCATGTAAGTCTCCGTAGGTTGATGCCGGACGGCGGCTGCCGCCCAACGCCCACCTAACGTCCCGGCCCCATCGGCGTTGACGGTCCGGGATTGAGCCTGATCAACCTGGGAAGAGTTCTTCGCGGGTGACGGTCGCCGTACCCAGCTTGCCCACCACGATGCCGCCGGCGCGGTTGGCCGTGGCCAGCGCCTCGGCCATCGGTGCGCCTGCGCCCAGCATCGCGGCCAGGGTCGCGATCACGGTGTCGCCCGCGCCCGACACGTCGAACACTTCGCGCGCGTCCGCATGCACGTGCAGCACTTCGGTGGCGGTGAACAGGCTCATGCCCTCTTCCGACCGGGTCAGCAACAGCGCTTCCAGGCCCAGCTCCTCGCGCAGGCGCTGGGCCTTTTCCAGCAGCTGTTCCTCGGTCTTCCAGCCGCCCACCACGCGCTGCAGTTCCGAGCGGTTCGGGGTCAGGATCGACGCGCCCTTGTAAGGCGTGAAATCGTCGCCCTTCGGATCGACCAGCACGATCTTGCCGGCTTCGCGCGCCACCCTCACCATCTCGGCCACGTTGACCAGGGCGCCCTTGTTGTAGTCCGACAGGATCACCACGTCGTAGTCCGGCAGCAGGGCCTTGAACTGGTCCAGCTTGTCGCGCAGGACGGTCTCGGTCGGCGCGTCCTCGAAGTCGATGCGCACCATCTGCTGCTGGCGGCCGATGACGCGCAGCTTGATGATGGTGGAGATCGCGTCGTCGCGCTTGAGGTAGCTGTGGATGCTGGCATCGCGCAGCAGCTTCTCGACCTCGTCGCCCGCCTCGTCGTTGCCGGTCACGCCCAGCAGGCCGGTGTGGGCGCCCAGCGCGGCCGCGTTGCGCGCCACGTTGGCGGCGCCGCCCAGGCGCTCTTCGCGGCGCTCGATGCGCACCACCGGCACCGGCGCTTCCGGCGAGATGCGCGAGACGTCGCCGAACCAGTAGCGGTCGAGCATCACGTCGCCCACCACCAGCAGGCGCACGGTGGACAATTGCGGGGCCGCCTGGTGGCGGAAGCTGTCTGCCGCCACCAGGCGGCTCGGGGTCAGGTCGGTCATAAGTGTACTGCGTTAGTTCATGACATTGAGTTCTTCGGTGCGGCGCGGCGGATAAGTCTCCCAGCGGCTGCAGCCCGGGCACTGCCAGTAGAACTGGCGCGCCTTGAAGCCGCAGTGGCTGCACTGGTAGCGCGCCAGCTTCTGGGTGTAGCGCTGCACCAGGTTCTTCACCATCGACAGCTCTTCCCACACGTGCGCCGGGGCGTCCATCAGGCGCGCTTCCAGCAGCTTGTCCAGGCCCAGCAGGGTCGGGTTGCGGCGCAGCTCCTCGATCACCAGCTGCTTGGCCGCCTCCACGCCGTCCAGCTCGATGACGGCCTTGAACACGACCTCGATCAGGTCGATCGACGAGGCCTCGGCCAGGTAGGCGCGCAGCAGGTTGACGCCTTCCTGCGGGCGGCCGACCTTGCGATAGCCGTCCATCAGGCGCTGGGCCACCAGGGCCACGTGCGGCACGCTCTGGTGCTCCACGCGGCGCCAGGTCATCAGGGCGCCTTCGGTGTCGCCCTGGGCCAGCAGCGCGTCGCCATGCAGGATGGTGGCGCGCACGCTGCTGCGGTCGGCCTGCAGGGCCTTGTCCAGCAGCGCCATGGCGTCGCTCGGCTGCAGGTGCACCAGGGCGTCCTGGGCCAGCTCGCAATAGAACTGGGCGATTTCCTTCTGGCGCGCGCCGGCGCCGGATTCCTGCAGGCCGGTGGCGACGTCGATGGCGCGCTTCCATTCCTTTTCGCGCTGGTAGATCTCGAGCAGCGCGCGGCGCGCCTGCACCGCGAACGGGGTGTCGGTCAGCAGGTTGAAGGTTTCCTCGGCGCGGTCCAGCAGGCCGGCCTTCAGGTAGTCCATGCCGAGTTCGTACTGGGCGTGGGCCTTCTGCTCGCCCGGCAGGTCGGGACGGGCCAGCAGGTTCTGGTGGACCCGGATGGCGCGCTCGGTCTCGCCGCGGCGGCGGAACAGGTTACCGAGGGCGAAGTGCATGTCGGCCGATTCCGGATCGAGCTTGACGATCTCGATGAAGGAATCGATGGCCTTGTCCGGCTGGTCGTTGAGCAGGTGGTTCAGGCCCTTGAAATAGCCGCGCGGCAGGGTGCGCGATTCGGAGACCAGCTCGTTGATGTCGACGCGGGCGGCGAGCCAGCCCAGACCGAAGAAGAATGGGATGCCGAGCAGCATCCAGAGTTCGAATTCCATATGTTCTTATTGTCTTGTGTAGCGGTTAGCGCACGGGCGGCACGCTGTCGGGCTGCGGCGGCGCATTGCCGGTGCCGGCGGCGCTCTGCAGGGCCTGGATGGTGTTCTTGTGCTGCGAGCTCTGGCGGCGCTGGCGGAACACGGTCGGCGTCAGCGCCAGGATGCCCAGCGCCGCGCCGGCCACGAAGAAGGCCAGCAGCATGAGCACGAGCGGGCCGCGCAATTCATAGTCGAGGAAGAAATGCAGGTCGACTTCCTGCGTGTTCTTGAGGGCGAAGCCGAAGAACAGGATGAACAGGACGATGCCGGCGATGGTCGAGACGAATCTCATCGGGTGGTTCCGCTGGTGGAGTGGGCAAAGGCGAAGTGTCGCATATCCGGCATGATATTTCAAAACGGTTGAGGGTGCTCTTCGCTACGGCGATTGCTGGGGTTCGTGGTGCGCGTCGAACTTGGGTCCCCGCCTTCGCGGGGATGACGTTGATAAGAGGCGCGGAAACGCCGGTTTCGGCCCCGCTGCCTTAAAACCGTCGCCCCCGCGAAGGCGGGGGCCCGGGTTCGCCCGCAATCCACTACAGCAAGCAGTACCGACGAAAAAAAACGGCATCCTCACGGACGCCGTTTCTGCCTGCCTGCTGGCAGACGACTTCAGTCTTCGATGATGGGCTGCCCCACCATCGCGTCCACCCGCTCGCGCAACTGCTTGCCCGGCTTGAAGTGGGGCACCCGTTTTTCGGGCACCATCACCTTGTCGCCGGACTTCGGATTGCGTCCGATGCGCGGGGGCCGGCTGTTCAGCGCGAAGCTGCC
The DNA here is from genome assembly GCA_946886065.1 of uncultured Massilia sp. The sequence continues at coordinate 5,502 of CAMPHU010000111.1, forward strand.
GAAACCACGGATCTCGATGCGCTGGCCGCTCGCCAGGGCGTTCGTCATCGCATCGAGGATGGTCTTGACCGCGAACTCCGCATCCTTCGCCACCAGCTGGGAATAACGTTCAGCCAGGCGATTGATCAGCTCGGACTTGGTCATCTGCTCGCTCCAGGTAAGGAATTAACCCTTGTTGTCGAACTTGGCCTTCAGCAGGGCGCCCAGGCTGGTGGTGCCCGATGCTGCGCTGTTGTCCGAAGCCAGCTTGCTCATTGCTTCCTGGGTGTCGGCGCTATCCTTCGCCTTGATCGACAGCTGGATGCTGCGAGCCTTGCGATCGATGTTGATGACCAGGGCTTCGACCTTGTCGCCCACCTTCAGGTGGGTGCCGGCGTCTTCCACGCGGTCACGCGAGATTTCCGAAGCGCGCAGGTAGCCTTCGACTTCGTCGTTCAGGGCGATCACGGCGCCTTTCGGCTCAACCGACTTCACGGTGCCGGTGACCAGGGTGCCCTTGTCGTTCAGCGAAGCGAAGTTGTTGAACGGGTCGCCTTCCAGCTGCTTCACGCCCAGCGAGACACGCTCGCGCTCGACGTCGATTGCCAGCACGACGGCTTCCAGCTCGTCGCCCTTCTTGAAGCGGCGGACAGCTTCTTCGCCCGGCTCGGTCCACGACAGGTCCGACAGGTGCACCAGGCCGTCGATGTTGCCCGGCAGGCCGATGAACACGCCGAAGTCGGTGATCGACTTGATCAGGCCCTTGACCTTGTCGCCCTTCTTGTGGGTCATGCCGAAGTCGTCCCACGGATTCGCCTTGCACTGCTTCATGCCCAGCGAGATACGGCGACGCTCTTCGTCGATTTCCAGGACCATGACTTCGACTTCGTCGCCCAGCTGGACAACCTTGTTCGGAGCCACGTTCTTGTTGGTCCAGTCCATTTCCGAGACGTGCACCAGGCCTTCGATGCCCTGCTCGACTTCCACGAACGCACCGTAGTCGGTCAGGTTGGTGACCTTGCCGAACAGGCGGGTGCCTTGCGGGTAGCGACGCGACAGACCGGTCCACGGATCGTCGCCCAGCTGCTTGACGCCCAGCGAGACGCGGTTCTTTTCCTGATCGTACTTGAGGACCTTGGCGGTGATTTCCTGGCCAACCGACAGCACTTCCGACGGGTGACGCACGCGACGCCATGCCAGGTCGGTGATGTGCAGCAGGCCGTCGATGCCGCCCAGGTCGACGAACGCACCGTAGTCGGTGATGTTCTTGACGACGCCGGTGACCACGGTGCCTTCTTTCAGGGTTTCCATCAGCTTCGCACGCTCTTCGCCCATCGATGCTTCGATGACGGCGCGGCGCGACAGCACGACGTTGTTACGCTTGCGGTCCAGCTTGATGACCTTGAATTCCAGGGTCTTGCCTTCGAACGGGGTGGTGTCCTTGACCGGACGGGTGTCGACCAGCGAACCCGGCAGGAATGCGCGGATGCCGTTGGTCAGGACGGTCAGGCCGCCTTTGACTTTACCGTTGACGGTACCGGTGACGATCTCGCCCGATTCCATTGCTTTTTCCAGAGCCAGCCACGATGCCAGGCGCTTGGCCTTGTCGCGCGACAGGATGGTGTCGCCGAAGCCGTTCTCCAGCGATTCGATGGCCACGGAAACGAAGTCGCCGATCTGGACTTCCAGTTCGCCCTGGTCATTCTTGAATTCTTCGACCGGAATGAAGGCTTCCGACTTCAGGCCGGCGTTGACGATCACGAAGTTGTGATCCAGGCGCACGACTTCAGCCGAAATGACTTCGCCCGAACGCATGTCTTGACGCGACAGCGATTCTTCGAAAAGGGCGGCGAAGCTTTCCATGCCGGTATCTTGGGTGGTTGCAGTAGACATAAAAGAGATTACTCAGGTTAGCCAGCAGCCCGTCGATAGTGCGGACTGAACTGGGTCAGGTTGAAACACACCTGGAAGCGGAATTGCTATCCAGGCACCTACTTCGGATGACAGCCCAAAGGCCGTCATCCCCGCGAAGGCGGGAACCCAAGCTTCTCTGCGCTGCCACCACGGCGATGACTCGAGCCAACGGTGACGCGCCGAACTTAGGTTCCCGCCTGCGCGGGAAGACGTGCTGGAGCTGGCGACTTGCGTCGAAAGCTCCAGCACGCCAATCAATTCTTATGGATGCGCATACCAGGCCAGCACCTGTTCGATCGCCTCTTCGGCAGTCATCTCCGAGGTATCCAGCAGATGCGCATCCTCCGCCGGCACCAGCGGGGCCACGGCGCGCTTGGTATCGCGTTCGTCCCTCGCCTGCAAATCCGCCAGCAGATCGTCCATATTAGCAGAAAACCCTTTGTCAATCAATTGCTTATACCGGCGCTGCGCACGTGCCTCAACACTTGCGGTCAAGAACACTTTTAGCTTGGCGGTCGGGAAAATGACCGTGCCCATGTCGCGCCCGTCCGCCACCAGGCCCGGCGCCTCGCGGAAGCCCAGTTGCAAGGCGAACAAGGCCTGGCGCACGGTCGGCAGCGCGGCGATCTTCGATGCCATGTTGCCAACTTCTTCCGCCCGGATCGCCTGCGTGACGTTCTCGCTGGCCAGGAACACGTCATGGCCGACGAAGCGCGCCGGCAGGTGCTCGGCCAGCTTGGCGATGCCGTGCTCGTCACGCAACTCGAGGCCGCGGCGCATCGCCTGCAGCGCCGTGAGGCGGTACAGCGCGCCCGAGTCGAGCAGGTGGAAGCTCAGCCGCTCGGCGACCTTGGCCGCCACCGTGCCCTTGCCGGAAGCGGTAGGGCCGTCGATGGTGATGACTGGAACGTTGGAATTCGGCATAAGGGATGTCAACTAAGTCAGAACAATTCGTTACGGGCGATGCTGGCGAACGCCTCGAAATAATCCGGGAAGGTCTTGGCGACGCATTTCGGATCGTTGATGCGCATGGCGTTGCCGCGCCGCGCCTGGCCGTCGAGCGAGGCGAGCGAGAAGCACATGGCCATGCGGTGGTCGTCGTAGGTGTCGATGGTGGCAGGCTTGAGCTGCTCCGGCGGGGTGATGCGGATGTAGTCCGGCCCCTCTTCCACTTCGGCGCCGACCTTGCGCAATTCCGTCGCCATGGCGGACAGGCGGTCGGTTTCCTTCACCCGCCAGCTGGCGATGTTGCGCAAGGTGCTGGTGCCGTCCGCGTACAGCGCAGCCACGGCGATGGTCATCGCGGCATCGGGAATGTGGTTGAAGTCGGCGTCGATGGCCTTCAGCACGCCGTTCGAACGGGCCTCGATCCAGTTCTCGCCGCGCGTGATGATGGCGCCCATGCGCTCCAGCGCGTCGGCGAAGCGCACGTCGCCCTGGATGCTGTTCTCCCCCACCCCTTCCACGCGCACCGGGCCGCCGGCAATCGCGCCCGCCGCCAGGAAGTAGGATGCCGACGAAGCATCGCCTTCGACGTGGATGGTGCCCGGACTGGTGTAGCGCTGGCCCGGGTGCACGGTGAACGAGGCCCAGCCGTTCTGCTCGACCGTCACGCCGAAGCGGCGCATCAGGTTCAGGGTGATCTCGATATACGGCTTGGAAATCAGCTCGCCCACCACGTCGATCGACACCGCATGGGTCTTCGCCATCAGCGGTGCGCTCATCAACAGCGCGGTCAGGAACTGGCTCGACACGTTGCCGCGCACCGACATGCGGTTGGCGTGGATGTGGCCGCGGCGGATGCGCAGCGGCGGGAAGCCCTGCTCGCCCGTGTAGTCGATCTGGGCGCCGACTTCGTTGAGCGCGTCGACCAGGTCGCCGATCGGGCGCTCGTGCATGCGCGACACGCCGTGCAGGGTGTAGTCGCCGCCGATCACGGCCAGGGCCGCCGTCAGCGGACGGATCGCGGTGCCGGCATTGCCCATGAACAGGTCGGCTTCATGCTTGGGCAGTACACCGCCCTGGCCGTGGACGACCACCGTACGCTCGTCGACTTCGTCCCACTGGATGCCGAGCGAGCGCAGCGCGCCCAGCATCACCATGGTGTCGTCCGAGGCCAGCAGGTCGTGGATGGTCGTCGTGCCTTCCGACAGCGCGGCCAGCAGCAGGGTGCGGTTCGAAATGCTCTTGGAACCCGGCAGGCGGACCGTCCCCGCCGTGTGCAGCACGGGTTCGAGGTCGATATGCTGGGGGTAATGTTTTTGCTGCGTCATTCTGGTTCCTGGTTGGGCGGGGGCGGTGGAGAGCCCGCTTCGATGGCTTCGATCCACTCGCGCCGGGCGCGCTGGGCATTCGTATAGACGGCCGCCAAGGCGGCGCCGTCGGACGCGGCCAGATGCGCGCGCAATGTAGTCAATTGTGCCAGATAAGCATCCAGCTCGGTGAGCAAGGCTGCCTGGTTGGCCAGGCTGATGTCGCGCCACATCTCGGGCGAGGAGCCGGCGATGCGGGTGAAGTCGCGGAAACCGCTGGCGGCGTACTGGAACAGCAGGTCGGCATGGGGCTTGGCGGCGATGTCGTCGACCAGCGCGTAGGCCAGCAGGTGCGGCAGGTGGCTGACGGCGGCGAACACGCGGTCATGATCCGCAGGGCTCAGCATATGGATGAGCGCCCCGCAGGCGCGCCAGGCTTGGGCCACCAGCTCGACCGCATCGTCGGCATTTTCCGCCAGCGGCGTGAGCACCGCCTTCTTGCCGCGGTACAGCGTGGCGATCGCCGCATCCGGGCCGTTCGATTCGCTGCCCGCGATCGGATGGCCGGGCACGAACTGGTGGATGCGCTCGCCCAGCACGTCGCGGGCGGCAGCCACCACGTCGCCCTTGGTGCTGCCGGCGTCGGTGACGACCGTCCGCGCGCCGAGATGCGGCAGCAGCGCGGCCAGGATGCGCCCGGTCTGGGCCACCGGCGCGGCCAGCAGCACCAGGTCGGCGTCCCTGGCTTCCTCGAACGAGGTGGCGACCTCGTCGACGATGCCCAGCTCCAGCGCGCGCGCCATCGCCTGCGGCTCGCGGCCGATGCCGACCACGCGGCGCACCGCGCCGGCGGCCTTGAGCCCCAGCGCGAAAGAGCCGCCGATCAGGCCGACGCCGACGATGACGACCTTGTCCAGCATTCAGCCGAGCGCTTTCTTCAGCGCCGCGATGAAGGTCGCGTTCTCTTCCGGCAGGCCGATCGAGATGCGCAGCCATTGCGGCAGGCCGTAGTTGCCGACCGGGCGCACGATCACGCCCTGCTTGAGCAGCGCCAGGTTGACGCGCGCGCCGGCGCCGTCGTCATTGCCGACCTTGACCAGCACGAAGTTGCCGAAGGATGGCACGTATTCCAGGCCCAGCTCATCGAAGGCGGCAATCATCTGCCGGTAGCCTTCGAAGTTGTTCTTCGCGCCCTTCTCCAGGAATTCCTTGTCGTTCAGCGCGGCGACGGCCGCCGCCTGGGCCAGCGAGTTGACGTTGAAGGGCTGGCGGATGCGGTTCATCAGGTCGGTCACGTCCGGCTGGGCGATGGCGTAGCCCACGCGCAGGCCGGCCAGGCCATAGGCCTTGGAGAAGGTGCGCGAGACGATCAGGTTCGGGTACTTGCGCACCCACTGGCTCGACTCGAACTGGTGTTCCGGCGCCAGGTATTCGTTGTAGGCCTCGTCCAGCACCACGATCACGTTGGCCGGGACCTTTTGCAGGAAGGCCTCGACTTGCGGCGCCGGGAAGAAGGTGCCGGTCGGGTTGTTCGGGTTGGCGACATAGACCAGGCGGGTATCGGCGTCGATGGCGGCGGCCATGGCGTCGAGGTCGTGGCCGTAGTCCCTGGCCGGCACCACGATGGCGCGGCCGCCCACGCCTTGCGTGGCCAGCGCGTACACGGCGAACGAGTACTGCGAATACACCACCGCCTCGCCCTTTTGCACGAAGGCGTGGGCGGCGATTTCCAGGATGTCGTTGCTGCCGTTGCCCAGGGTGATCCAGTCCGCCGGCACGTCGTAGCGGCTCGAGAGCGCGGCCTTCAGGTCGAAGCCGTTGGCATCCGGGTAGCGGCCCAGCTCGGCGGCGGCGGCCAGCATCGCCTGGCGGCTCGATTCCGGCAGGCCGAAGGGGTTCTCGTTGGAGGCCAGCTTGACGATGTCGGCTTCGTTCAGGCCGAACTCGCGGGCGACCTCCGCGATCGGCTTGCCTGCCTGGTAAGGGGCGATGGCGCGAACGTACTCGGGTCCGAATTGGTGGTGCATGGTCAGTCTCTCGATGTGAATTAAAGGCTTTGCGGATAAGACCCCAGCACCTTGAAGAAGGCGGCGTTGTCTTTCAGTTCTTCGAGGGCGCGGGCGACGGCGGCGTCATGCACATGGCCCTCGATGTCGACGTAGAAGTAGTATTCCCAGGTGCCGATGCGCGCCGGGCGCGACTCGAAACGCGTCATCGACACGCCGTGCTTGGACAGCGGCGCCAGCAGGTTGTAGACGGCGCCGGCCTTGTTCGGCACGGCCAGCACCAGCGCGGTGCGGTCGCGCCCCGAAGGGCCGGTCTGCAGCTGGCCGATCACCACGAAGCGGGTGCGGTTGTGCGGGTCGTCCTGGATGTGGGCCTGGACCACGCCGAGCTGGTACTGCTCGCCCGCCATCTCGCTGGCGATGGCGGCCACGCTCGGATCCTGGCTGGCCAGCACGGCCGCCTCGGCGTTCGAGGCCACCGCGCGGCGCTCGATGCCGGGATAGTGCTGGTTGAGCCACACCTGGCACTGGGCCAGGGCCTGCGAATGGGCGCACACGGTCTTCACGCCGTCCATCGAGCCGGTCTTGCTCATCAGGCTGTGGTGGACGGGGATCGAGACTTCGCCGCTGATGGTGGTGGTGGTGGCCAGCAGCAGGTCCAGGGTGCGGTTGATCGCGCCCTCGGACGAGTTCTCGACCGGGACCACGCCGAAGTCGGCGGTGCCGGCCTCGGTGGCGCGGAAGACCTCGTCGATGGACACGCACGGCAGGGTTTCGATGGCGCTGCCGAACTGCTGGAACACGGCCTGCTCGCTGAAGGTGCCCGAGGGCCCGAGGTAGGCGACCGTGACGCGCTTTTCCAGCGCGCGGCAGGAGGACATGATCTCGCGGAAGATGGTCTGGACGTCGCGGTCCTTGAGCGGGCCGGGATTGCGCTCGGCTACGCCACGCAGCACCTGGGCTTCGCGTTCGGGACGGAACACCGGGGCGTTGGTCTCGGCCTTGACGTGGCCGACTTCCTGCGCGACCTTGCCGCGGCGGCTCAGGAGCTCGAGGATTTGCGCGTCGATCGCATCGATCTGTTCGCGCAGGGGTTTGAGTTTGTCTGTCATCGTTATGCTTAATCGGTCGATTTGTTCGTTGACGCGACGACGCGCCGTGCACCGGATGCACGGCCACGCGCCGCGGCGGCTCAGCGGCCGGCGAACTCGTTCAGATAATCGACGAGGGCTTGTACGCCCTCGATCGGCATCGCGTTGTAGATCGATGCCCGCATGCCGCCGACGGACTTGTGGCCCTTCAGTTGCAGCAGCCCGCGCGCCTTCGCGCCGGCCAGGAATTTCTCGTTCAGTGATTCGTCGCGCAGGTAGAACGGCACGTTCATGCGCGAACGGTATTCCGGCGCCACACGATTCTGGTAGAAGTCGTCGGCGTCCAGCGCCGCATACAGCAGGCGCGCTTTCTCGATATTACGCTGTTCCATCGCCGCCACGCCGCCATTGCGCTTGAGCCAGGCGAACACCAGGCCGGCGATGTAGATCGAATACGTCGGCGGCGTGTTGAACATGGACTCGTGCTCGGCCACGGTCTTCCAGTGGAAGGCGGACGGGCAGATGTTCAGCGCCTCGTTCAGCAGGTCGTCGCGCACGAGCGCCAGGGTCAGGCCGGCCGGGCCGATGTTCTTCTGGGCGCCGGCGAAGATCACGCCGTACTTCGACACGTCGATGGTGCGCGACAGGATGTGCGAGGACATGTCGGCCACGATCGGCGTACGGGCATCGACCTGGGGCACGAAGTTGAACTCCAGGCCGTCGATGGTTTCGTTGGTGCAGATATGCAGGTAGGCCGCACCAGGGGTGTGGCGCCAGGTTTCCTGGGGCGGGATGGCGGTGAAGCCATTGGCCTCGGCGGACGCCACGACATTGGCGTTGGCGTAGCGCTTGGCTTCCTTGATCGACTTGCCCGACCACGAACCCGTGTGGACGAAATCGATGGTGCCCGGCTGCGGGCAGCAGCCCAGCATGTTCATCGGGATGATGGCGTTCTGGCCCAGTCCTCCGCCCTGCATGAACAGGATCTTGTAGTTCGCCGGGACGGCCAGCAGTTCGCGCAGGTCGGCTTCGGCCTGCTTGTAGATGGAGATGAATTCCGGACCGCGGTGGCTCATCTCCATCACCGACATGCCGCTGCCATGCCAGTCGAGCATTTCGGCGGCTGCCTGCTGCAGCACTTCTTTCGGGAGGACGGCCGGGCCGGCCGAAAAGTTGAAGATCTGGGTCATGCGGTCCTTTCTTGCCGATTACTGTTTCTGAGCTTCCTGCAACGCCTGCTGCATCAAATTGCCGATACGCGGCAACACGATCTTCTGGCTCAGCGCCATGCTTTCCGCGGACAGCTTCGGCATCATCGTCATCATCTTGCGGCCCAGCGGCGTGGCGTAGAAGGCGGTCAGTTCCCTGATTTCGGCAGCGGTGAAGTTATTTGCGTAGAGCGGCACCATCTCGGCCAGCATCTCGTCGACCAGGGCCGGATCGTGGAACATCTGGTTCAATGCCTGCGCCACGCCCGGGAGGACCTTGTCGACCTTGGCCATCGCATCGCGCTTCTGCCCGGCGCTCAGGCTCGCATCGTTCTGGATCATGCTGGCCGCCTGCGCGCGCATCATGGCCGGCATCGCCTTTTCCATTTCGGCGAAGGAACCGAGCATGGCCTGGCGTGCGTCCATCACCTCGAGCAGCTTTTTCGCCGCCGCGGTCGTTTGTGCATCGGCAGCGTGGGCGAAGACCGGCAGGCCCGCGAAGGCGGCAACAGCGGCAAGGACGAGAGCGAACTTCTTCATTGAGACTCCGGGCGGGCCGGTGCGCCCGTTGGGAACTGCGGTGTGGGCAGCCGGCTTACCAGGCCGGCTGCCGGCGGGAGCGCCGCTC
>CAMPHU010000112.1 GCA_946886065.1 uncultured Massilia sp.
GCTCGATGGGGGCAGGGGCCGGCTTGGCGGGCGGATTCGGCATGTAGAGCGGGCCGGTCTGGCCGCAGCCGCTCAGGGCGATAGCCGAGAGAAGAAGCGCGATAGAGGACTTCACGATTAAAATCAGGTTTTATTGGCAGATTTTGGAGTTTAGCATGACCGAAACCGAATTTTTGGCGCTCGCCAAAAGCACCCTCGACCAGATCGAACAGGCGCTCGACCGCCTGAACGACGAAGACGCGATCGATGTCGAGTGCAAGCGCAGCGGCAACGTGCTGGAAATCGAGTTCCTCGACAATGGATCGAAGATCATCGTCAACAGCCAGGCGCCCTTGCAGGAGATGTGGGTGGCGGCGCGCTCGGGCGGGTTCCACTACAAGCGCGTGGGGGATGAATGGCGCAATACGCGGGATGAGTCGGAGCTGTTTGCGTCGCTGTCGAAGTATGCGAGCGAGCAGGGTGGGGCGCAGGTTTCGCTGGTTTGAAAGTGGAAACGGCGCCTGAGGCGCCGTTGTTGCGTTGGATGTGTGCTGCGAACCTGGGTCCCCGCCTTCGCGGGGATGACGTTGGTTTGAGGGCGGGGGAGCTACACACTCAGTGACTTCGGCCACGTGCGTCCGAACGTCATCCCCGCGCAGGCGGGGACCCAAGTTGCTTTAGAACTTAAAACAGCTCATTCCTCACCGCATCCCGCGCCTTCTGCTCAGCCGGCGCCGGCGGCGGCCCCACATCCAGCGTCTGCACCCCCGTCCCCGGCGGGCTCTCCGCATAGTAGTAGTCGTTCCCGTACAGCACCAGCCCCGGCGGCACCTCGCGCTCCACCACCGGTTCGTTCTTGAGCGCCTTGCCCATGTAGCTGATCCAGATCGGCAGCGCCAGGCCGCCGCCGGTCTCGCGGTTGCCCAGGTTCTTGGGCTGGTCGTAGCCGATCCAGGCGATGCCCACCAGTTTCGGGTGGTAACCGGCGAACCAGGCGTCGATCGAATCGTTGGTGGTGCCGGTCTTGCCCGCCAGGTCCGGGCGCTTGAGCGACAAGGCCTTGGCCGCGGTGCCGTAGCGCACCACGTCCTTCAGCATGCTGTCCACCAGGTAAGCATTCCTCGCATCGATCACGCGGTTGGCCTCGAGCCCGGCGCGCTCCGGACGCGCCTCCGACAGCACCTTGCCGTCGGCATCGGTCACCTTCGAGATCAGGTAGGGGCTGACGCGGTAGCCGCCGTTGGCGAACACGGCGTAGGCGCCGGCCATCTGCAGCGGCGTGGTCGCGCCCGCGCCCAGGGCCAGGGTCAGGTAGGCCGGGTTGCGGTCCGGGTCGAAGCCGAAGCGGGTCGCGTATTCCTGGCCGTAGCGCGCGCCGATCTTGTTCAGGATGCGGATCGAGACCATGTTCTTCGACTGCGTCAGGCCGCGCCGCATGGTCATCGGGCCTTCGTACTTGTTGTCGTAGTTCTTCGGCTCCCAGGCCTGGCCACCGGTCTGGCCGGCGTCGAAGGAGATCGGGGCGTCGTTGACGATGGTCGCCGGCGACAGGCCGCGCTCCAGCGAAGCCGAATAGATGAAGGGCTTGAACGAGGAACCCGGCTGGCGCCAGGCCTGGGTCACGTGGTTGAACTTGTTGCGGTTGAAGTCGAAGCCGCCCACCAGCGCCCGGATCGCGCCGTCCTCGGTGCTGGCCGACACAAAGGCCGATTCCACTTCCGGCATCTGGGTGATCAGCCACTTCGAATCGTCGTCCTGCATCACGCGGATCACGGCGCCGCGGCGCAGGCGGCGGTTGGGTGCGGCCTTGTCGCTCAGCCAGGACTTGGCGAAGGCCAGGCCGGGGCCGGCGATCTCGATCGTCTCGCCCGAGGCGATGGTCGCCGACACCTTGGCCGGCGAGGCGCGCAGCACGATGGCGGCGACGATGTTGTCGCTGTCCGGATGCTCGGCCAGCTCGGCCTCGATCGCCTCGTCCGCCTCGGTCTTGTTGCTCGGGATCTCGATATAGCCTTCCGGGCCGCGGTAGGGGTGGCGGCGCTCGTAGTCCATCACCCCCCGGCGCACCGCCAGATAGGCGGCGTCCTGGTCGGCCTTGGTGATGGTGGTGAACACGTTCAGGCCGCGGGTATAGGTGTCTTCCTTGAACTGTTCGTAGACCAGCTGGCGCGCCATCTCGGCCACGTACTCGGCGTGCACGCCGAAGGCGTTGCTGTCGGACTTGATCTTGAGCGGCTCGTCCTTCGCTTCCTTGTACTGGGCGTCGGTGATGTAGCCGAGATCGTGCATGCGCTGCAGGATGTACTGCTGGCGGGTTTTCGCGCGGGTCGGATTGACGACCGGATTGTAGGCGGACGGCGCCTTCGGCAGGCCGGCCAGCATGGCCGCTTCGGCCACGGTGATGTCGCGCAGGTCCTTGCCGAAATAGATCTGGGCCGCCGACTGGAAGCCGAAGGCGCGCTGGCCCAGGTAGATCTGGTTCATGTACAGCTCGAGGATCTGGTCCTTGCTCAGGTTCTTCTCGATCTTCCAGGCCAGCAGCGCCTCGTAGGCCTTGCGCTTGAAGGTCTGCTCCGAGGACAGGAAGAAGTTGCGCGCCACCTGCTGGGTGATGGTCGAGGCGCCCTGGCGCGTGCTGCTGGTGGCGTTCTTGAAGGCCGCGCGCAGGATGCCCCAGTAGTCGATACCGCTGTGCTCGTAGAAACGGTCGTCCTCGATCGAGAGCACGGCCTTCTTCATGACGTCCGGGATGTCCTTGAAATGCACGAGGGTGCGGCGTTCCTCGCCGAATTCGCCGATCAGCACATTGTCTGCAGTAAAGATGCGCAGTGGCATCTTGGGGCGGTAGTCGGTGATGGTGTCCAGCGCCGGCAGGTTGGGGTAGGCCATCGCAAGCGCGAACACGACCACCAGCACGCCGATCACGGCCAGGCCGGCGAGGGCGCCGATGGCCATCAGGATCAGGCGCTTGGGACTGTACTTCGAGGGAGAAGACTTGGATGCTGCTTGGTTCTCTTTCATGCTGGCTTTCGCTTTATTGATCCGCCTCATTATAAGGCAGCGCTATCGCGTCTGATACTAGATCTAGGGCAACCGAACAGTGCAATATTGTCTTCCAGTACACACCCGTTGCATGCCAGAACACAGTGATTGCAAGGGTGATCAGAGCTTGGGCGCATATGTGGCGCGCATGACGCAGTCGAGGGGTGGATAGTAATGTTCCAGTGCAGAAATTTCTTGTCGCTGGTCAACCTTATTGCTACGATTCAACGCAGTGCCTCATATATATGCACTAAATACCGGTTTTATAAGACAAATTTTCCCGAGCGGGCGTGTCAAGCGTGCCGGCAGGGCAGGAAGGGCAGCTGAGGGAGTGCGCTCGTGATCAATCTAGGTTCCTTGTTTGGAAAGTCGAGCCCGCCACTCGCCGGTCTCGACATCAGCACCTCGGGCGTACGCCTGGTGGAGCTGGGCGATGCCGGCAAGGGTGAACTGCGCCTGGAGCGCTATGCCGCCGAGCCGCTGCCGCGCGGCGCGGTGGTGGACGGCAACATCGAAAATATCGACCAGGTCGCCGAAGCCGTGCGCCGGGTCTGGAAGAAGAGCGGCACCAAGGCCAGGCACGTCGCCCTGGGCATGCCCCCGGCTTCCGTCATCACCAAGAAAATCATCCTCCCGGCCGGCCTGGCGGAAGACCAGCTCGAAGTGCAGGTCGAATCCGAGGCCAGCCAGTACATCCCGTTCGCGCTCGACGAAGTGAGCCTGGACTTCGACGTGATCGGCCCGGCGCCGAACTCGGCGGAGGACATGGAAGTCATGCTGGCCGCCGCGCGCCGCGAGAAGGTCGAGGACCGCGTGGCGATCGCCGAGGCCGCCGGCCTGACGGCGACCGTGATGGACATCGAATCCTATGCCGCCCGCAGTGCGCTGGAACGCGCCGCCGGCAGCCGCCCCGACCAGATCGTCGCCCTGTTCCAGATGGGCGCGCAAGCCACCCACGTGGCGGTGATGCTGGGCGGCGAAACCGTCTACGAGCGCGAGCAGCCTTTCGGCGGCAACCAGCTGACCCAGGACATCGTGCGCGCCTACGGCCTGTCCTTCGAGGAAGCCGAGACCCGCAAGAAGTCCGGCGACCTGCCGGAAAACTACCGCGCCGACCTGCTCACGCCCTTCCTCGAGAACGCGGCGCTGGAAGTCACGCGCGCGATCCAGTTCTTCTACACGTCCACGCCCTACACGCGCATCGACCAGCTCTACCTGGCCGGCGGCAGCGCGCTGGTGCCGGGACTGCTCGACATCATCGGCGGCCGCACCCGGATCCCGAGCGCGCTGGTGAACCCCTTCGAGCACATGCTGATGGGCGCCCAGGTGCGCGAGCAGCAGCTGCGCCAGGAAGGCGCCGCCTACCTGGTGGCCTGCGGCCTGGCGATGCGGAGGTTCGGCTGATGATCCGTATTAATCTCCTGCCTCACCGCGAGGCCAAGCGCAAGCAGAAGCAGGCCGCGTTCTATGCCCTGCTGGCCCTGGGCGCCGCCGCCGGCGTCGCCGTGGTGCTGGCCGTGGGCGCCTACAACGCGCGCAAGCTGTCGGTCCAGGAAGAACGCAACCTGGTGCTCAAGCAGGCCAACGCCGGACTCGACAAGCAGATCGCCGAGATCAAGACCCTCAAGGAAGAGATCGAAGCGCTGAAGGCGCGCCAGCAGGCGGTCCAGGACGTGCAGGGCGACCGCAACCAGCCGGTCTACCTGCTCGACGAGCTGGTGCGCCAGACGCCGGAAGGCATGCACCTGAAGACGCTCAAGCAGGAAGGCCGGCGCGTGGTCCTGACCGGCTACGCCCAGTCCCAGGAACGGGTGGCCGAACTGCTGCGCAACCTGTCGGGCCACTCGGCCTGGCTGGAGCGTCCCGAGCTGGTCGAGGTGAAGGCCGTCACCCTGGCGCAGAGCAAGACCGGGCGCAAGGTGGTCGAGTTCACGCTGTCGGTGGCGATCAAGCGCCCGACCGACGGCGAGGAAGAAGGCCAGGACGGCGCCGCGGCGAAAAAGCCGGCTGGAGTGAAGTCATGAACATCGATCTGAAAGACATCGGCCCGCGCCTGGCGGAGCAGTTCCAGGGCCTGCAGGGCCGCCATCCGGGCCAGTGGCCGCTGGCGCCGCGCGTGCTGTGCGCGGCCGGCGTGATGGCGCTGGTCACCGGCCTGGGCTACTTCTTCTACTGGAGCGGCCAGTTCGAACAGCAGGAAAAAGGCGCGCGCGAAGAACAGAAGCTGCGCGACGAATTCAAGGCCAAGATGGCCCAGGCGATCAACCTGGAAGCCCTCAAGCAGCAGAAGATCGAGGTCGACAAGTCGGTCGTGCTGCTGGAAAAGCAGCTGCCGAGCAAGTCGGAAATGGCGCGCCTGCTGTCGGACATCAACCAGGCCGGCGTCGGCCGCGGCTTGCAGTTCGAGCTGTTCAAGCCGGGCCAGGAAGTGGTGCGCGACTACTACGCCGAACTGCCGATCGAGATCAAGGTCACCGGCCGCTACAACGACATCGGCGCCTTTGCCGCCGACATGGCCAACCTGCCGCGTATCGTGACCCTGAATAACATCTCCGTCATCACCGGCAAGGACGGCGTCCTGCAGATGGACGCCGTGGCCAAGACCTTCCGCTACCTGGACCAGGACGAGCTGAGCGCCCAGCGCCAGGCGCGCAAGGACCAGAAGGGCAAGAAGAAGCCCAAGAAAGCCAAGGGAGGTGCCGCATGACGCGCCTGCACAAGACCGCGCCGCTGCTGGCGGCCCTGCTGCTGGCCGGTTGCGGCGACGGCGGCGTGAACGAAGTCCGGACCTGGATGAAGAAGGTCGAGAAGGACACCAGGCCTTCGGTCAAGCCGCTGCCGGCGGTGAAGCCCTTCGTTCCGTATGCCTACAATCCGGGCGCGGCCATCGAGCCCTTCAGCCAGGACAAGCTGCTGACCGAAATGGCGCGCATGGCCGAAGCCTCGGGCAGCAAGAACAAGCCGGACACCAGCCGTCCCAAGGAACTGCTGGAGAACTACCCGCTGGACACCATGCGCATGGTCGGCACCCTGCAAAAGGGCGGCGTCAGCTATGCGCTGGTGCAGATCGACCGGGCCGTGCACCGGGTCCGCGCCGGCCAGCGCATCGGCGAAAACTACGGCGTCGTCACCCGCGTGACCGACGGCGCCATCCATATCAGGGAAGTGATGCAGGACGCCACCGGCGACTGGGTCGAGCGCATGGCGACGATCGAACTGCATGACAGTAAGGAGACTGGGAAATGACCCATCAAGCAATCCGTTTCGTAGTCCCTGCGTGGCTGGCGCGCGGCGCCGGCGCCATGCTGCTGGCCCTGGCCGCCGGCAGCGCCCTGGCGCAAGGCAATGCGATCGAATCGATCACCGCCAACCAGCAGGGGTCGAATGTCGTCATCAACGTGGCGATGCGCGCCGCGCCGGCCAAGGCGCCGATCGGCTTCTCGATCACCAACCCGGCCCGCATCGCGCTCGATTTCGGCGCCACCGCCAACGCCACCGGCAAGAGCGCCCAGGAGATCAACCTGGGCGACGTGCGCGGCGTGAACGTGGTGCAGGCCGGCGAGCGCACCCGCCTGGTGCTGAACCTGGCGCGCCCGCTGAACTACGCCACCGCGGTCGACGGCAAGTCGGTGATCGTCACCGTGGAAGGCTCGGGCGGCGTGGCCCAGGCCGTGAACGCTGCCGGCCTGCCGGCCGCCGCGCCTGCTCCCGCGGCCGCCAGCCGCGCCATGCTGCGCAACCTCGACTTCCGCCGCGGCGCCAACGGCGAAGGCCGCGTCGTGGTCGACCTGCCGCACAGCCAGGTGGCCGTCGACGTGCGCCAGGCCGGCAACCAGATCCATGTCGACTTCCTGCGCAGCGGCCTGCCGGAAACCCTGCGCCGCCGCCTGGACGTGACCGACTTCGGCACCCCGGTGTCGCGCGTCACCACCACTACCCAGGGCGAGAACGTGCGCATGACCATCGATGCGCAAGGCAACTGGGAACAGTCGGTCTACCAGAGCGACACCCAGCTGGTGGTCGACGTGCGCCCGATCAAGGAAGACCCGAACCGCGTCGGCCCGGGCCCCCAGGGCTACCGCGGCGAGAAGCTGTCCTTCAACTTCCAGAGCGTGGAAGTGCGCGCCGCCCTGCAGGCGATCGCCGACATCTCGGGACTGAACATCATCACCAGCGATTCCGTCACCGGCAACCTGACCCTGCGCCTGCGCGACGTGCCCTGGGACCAGGCGCTCGACGTGGTGCTGCAGGCCAAGGGCCTGGACATGCGCAAGAACGGCAACGTGCTGTGGATCGCGCCCAAGGAAGAACTGCTGACCAAGGAAAAGCTCGAGCTCGAGCAGCGCGCCCAGATCGCCGACCTCGAACCGCTGCGTTCCGAGATCTTCCAGCTCAACTACCAGAAGGCGGAATCCTTCCGCAACGTGTTCGGCCTGGACGCCAGCGGCGCGGCCAGCGGCGACGGCAAGAACCGCGTGCTGTCCAAGCGCGGCAGCGCCATCATCGACCCGCGCACCAACCAGCTGTTCGTGACCGACATCGCGTCCAAGATCGAGGACATCCGCAAGCTGATCCAGAAGACCGACGTGGCCTCGAAGCAGGTCCTGATCGAAGCACGCCTGGTCGAGGCCAACGACGGCTTCTCGCGCAACCTGGGCGCCAAGCTGGGCTTCGGCGACATGCGCGGCGTGCGCGGCGGCGACGCCGGCTACCAGATCAAGGGCAACGAGCGCATCGCCATCGGCGGCAACCTCACCGGCGTGGGCCAGGTCACCGGCCAGACCCCGGACAACGGCGACGCCTTCACCAACACCACCATGGTCAACCTGCCGGCCGCCGCCATCGGCGGCATTCCGGCCAGCTCGCTGGCCTTCAGCCTGTTCTCCTCGGCCGCCAACCGTTTCCTGAACCTGGAGCTGTCGGCGCTGGAAGCCGACGGCAAGGGCAAGATCATCTCGAGCCCGCGCGTGGTCACCGAAGACAAGCAGATCGCCGTGATCGAGCAGGGCATCGAGCTGCCCTACCAGGTGGCGACCAGCAGCGGCGCGACCTCGATCACCTTCAAGAAGGCCAACCTGCGCCTGGAAGTGACCCCGCAGATCACCCCGGACGGCAACGTGGTGCTGGAAGTGGACGTGAACAAGGATTCGAAAGGCGAGGAAACCCGCGCCGGCTTCGCCATCAACACCCAGCACGTGAAGACCAAGGTGATGGTGGAGAACGGCGGCACCGTGGTGCTGGGCGGTATCTACCAGCAGGCCGAACGCAACAGCGAGAGCAAGGTGCCGGTGCTGGGCGACGTCCCGGTGCTGGGCCACCTGTTCAAGACCACCGGCCGCGAGAACACCAAGACCGAATTGCTGGTGTTCATCACACCGAAGATCGTGACCGAGCGCAGCAGCAACCTGCGCTGATCACTCCACCGGCCGGGTTCTCCCGGCCGGTTTTCGTTTACCAAGACGAATTTACCCAAACGACATAAACAACAGGAACAAGAAAGTCATGCAACACACTCCAGAACAGGGAACCCTCCGCCACCTGAGCCGTCTTACCCTGGCTGCGCTGGCCGCGGCCAGCCTGGCCGCCTGCGGCGGCGGCGGCGGATCGCCCGGCGTCGGCGGCGACGGCAGCAGCGCCAGCCCCGGCACCGGCGTCGGCACGCCGTCCACCCCGGCGACCGCGGCCGTCACGGTCGCCTTCGTCAACGCCGCGGGCCAGTCCAGCAACGCCCTGAGCGGCGCCACCCCGCTGACCGTGCGCGCCACCGTCAAGGATGCGGCCGGCACAGCGGTGCCGGGCGCCCTGGTGGCCTTCGCCACCGACCCCAATTTGGCCGTGTTCTCGGCCAGCGCCGGCACGGCCCTGACCGACGCCAATGGCGTGGCCACCATGACCATGCGCACCGCCAGCCTGGCGGCCAGCGGCGCCGGCAAGGTGACCGTCACCGCCAGCGTGGGCGAGGCCACCCTGAGCAGCTCGGCCAACTATTCCGTAGGCGCCACCGCGCTCACCCTCGGCAACCTGGTGGTGAACCCGATCGGCATCTCGGCCTACGGCACCGCCGAGGTCTCGGTCGACCTCCTGGCAGGCGGCGCCAAGTACACCGGCCAGCAGGTCAACGTGAACTTCAGCTCGGCCTGCGTGGCCGCCGGCAAGGCCACCATGGCCGGCACGGTTCCCACCAGCAACGGCACCGCCCGCGTCACCTACCGCGACATGGGCTGCGGCAACAACGACGTGATCACCGTGTCCTCGGACGCGGCCCAGGCCCCGGCCAGCACCTCCCTGGTGATCGCCGCGCCGGCGGCGGCCTCGGTCAAGTTCGTGTCGGCGGTGCCGAGCGAGCAATCGATCGTGATCCAGGGGCAGGGCGGCATCAACCGCTCGGAAACCGCGACCCTCAAGTTCAAGGTGATCGACGTGTTCGACCGCCCGCTGGCGGGCAAGCAGGTGAACTTCAGCGTCTCGCCGGCCGGCGTGGTGACCCTGAACAAGTCGACCGACAGCACCGACCAGAACGGCGAAGTGATCACGACCGTCAATTCCGGCACCGTGCCGACCTCGTTCCGCGTGACCGCGACCCTGCCGGGCACCGCCAGCGCCGGGCGTCCGGACATCTCGACCAGTTCCGACTCGATCGTGGTGACCACCGGCCAGACCACCCAGCGCGCCATGTCGCTGAGCGTGACCAATCCGAATCCGGAAGGCTGGACCTATGACAGCGGCACCACCGAGCCGGCCACCGTATTCAACATCCTGCTGGCGGACCAGTTCGGCAATCCGGTCGCCGACGGCACCCCGGTCGTGTTCCAGACCAACATGGGCGCCATCGGCAGCTCCAGCCGCGGCGGCTGCCTGACCGCGAACGGCGGCTGCTCGGTCGACTTCCGCACCCAGAACCCGCGCGTGGCGATCCCCAACCAGCCTGCCACGCCCTGCAATACCGGCAGCGATCCGCGCGTCAGCAACGACAGCACCCGTCCGGGCCTGGCGACCATCTGCGCCAGCACGACCGACGGCGTCGCCACCCAGTTCCAGAAAGGCGCGATCTTCTTCAGCGAAGGCTTCGCGGAGAACATCTACCTGAACGGTTCGACCACGCCGCTGGACCTGAAGAACCCGATTCCGGCGCTGGCGGCGGTGTCCTCGGGCTCGGCCAAGGTGTTTCGCCTGCAATTGAACGACATCAACAATAACCCCTTGCCTGCAGGCACCAAAGTCGAGGTCACCGGCTTGAACAACGCCAGCCTGCTCGACGTGGCGCCGAGCGAGGTGCCGAAGATCCTGCCGCACGTGGGCAGCGCCGACGACCCGACCGGCAGCAATGTCAGTGGCCCGCAAGGCTCGACCCACACCTTCTCGCTCAAGAGCCCCAACGCGAACAACTGCACGGTCAGGACCACGGCCAGCCTGAACGTCAAGGTGACGTCGCCGAGGGGGAAGGTGACGACCATCCCGCTGCAGTTCGACTTCACCTGCCCGTAAGTCCCCGGGCGGCGCGAGCGAAAAACCCGCAAAACCGGACGGCCAGTCTATACTGGCCGTTTTACCATCTGAGCGGGTTTGGTAGTGCCTCATCCCAAGAACAACAACATCTTCCTCGTCGGCCTGATGGGAGCGGGGAAGACCACCATCGGCAGGCTGCTTGCAAGGAAGCTGGACAAGCGCTTCGTGGATTCGGACCACGAGATCGAGGCGCGCACCGGGGCCTCGATTCCCTGGATCTTCGAAATCGAGGGCGAGGCCTGCTTCCGGCGCCGGGAAGCGGACGTGATCCGCGACCTGACCGCCCAGCACGGCCTGGTGCTGGCCACCGGCGGCGGCGCGGTGCTGAACCCCGCCAGCCGGGCCTTGCTGGCCGAGCGCGGCACCGTGGTCTACCTGCGCGCCTCGATCAACAGCATCCTGCAGCGCACCGCGCACGACAAGAACCGCCCCCTGCTGCAGACGGCCGATCCGCGCAAGAAGCTGGAGGAATTGCTGGCCCAGCGCGACCCCCTGTACCGCGAGATTGCCGACCTGGTCATCGACACCGGCCGTCCTAACGTACAATCGATGGTACAGACCATATTGGACCAGATCGAAGCGCTCCAGGCAGCACGGGCGCGCCGGCTGGCGAAGACATCGATGAACGAACAGGCACCCATTACCCTCAACGTCGAACTCGGCGACCGCAGCTATCCGATCGTGATCGGCCCCCACCTGCTGGACGACGGCGCGCTCCTGGCGCGCCATATCTCCGGCAGCAAGGCGGCCATCGTCACCAACACCACCATCGCGCCGCTCTACCTGGAGCGCGTCGCCGGCCACCTGCGCGCGGCCGGCCTGGACGTGGTGGAGATCGTGCTGCCGGACGGCGAGGAGCACAAGAACTGGCAATCGCTGAACCTGGTGTTCGACGCGCTGCTGGCCGCCAAGTGCGACCGCAAGACCACCCTGGTGGCCCTGGGCGGGGGCGTGATCGGCGACCTCACCGGTTATGCCGCCGCCAGCTACATGCGCGGCGTGCCCTTCGTGCAGATCCCGACGACCCTGCTGTCGCAGGTCGATTCCTCGGTGGGCGGAAAGACCGGCATCAACCACCCGCTGGGCAAGAACATGATCGGCGCCTTCTACCAGCCGCGCGCGGTGCTGGCCGACACCTCCACCCTCGACACCCTGCCGGCGCGCGAGCTGTCGGCCGGCCTGGGCGAGGTGATCAAGCATGGCGCCATCCTGGACGCCGCCTACTTCGAGTGGATCGAACAGAACATCGCCAAGCTGGTGGCGCGCGACCCGGAAGCGCTGGCGCATGCCATCGCCCGCTCCTGCGAGATCAAGGCGGAGGTGGTGCGCAAGGACGAGCGCGAAGGCGGCCTGCGTGCGGTGCTGAACTTCGGCCACACCTTCGGCCACGCGATCGAATCCGGCCTGGGCTATGGCGAATGGCTGCACGGCGAAGCCGTGGGCTGCGGCATGGTGATGGCGGCCGACCTGTCGGCGCGCCTCGGCCTGATCGACGAGGCCACCGTCGAGCGCGTGCGCAGCCTGGTGCGCGCGGCCGGCCTGCCGACCGTGGCGCCGGACCTGGGCGAGCAGCGCTGGATCGAGCTGATGGCGGTGGACAAGAAGAACGAGGGCGGGGCGATCCGCTTCATCCTGCTGAAGCCCCTGGGCAGCCCGTCGATCACCACGGTGCCGGTCGAAACCCTGCGCGCCACCCTGGAGGCCTGCACCTCATGATGGATTTCGACGCCCACCTCGCAGTCTATGCGGCGCACTCGTCGAAGTCGCGCGGGCGTCGCTACCCGGAACCGGCCCCTGGCTCGCGCAGCGAGTTCCAGCGCGACCGCGACCGCATCATCCACTCGACGGCCTTCCGCCGGCTCGAGTACAAGACCCAGGTCTTCCTGAACCACGAGGGCGACCTGTTCCGCACCCGGCTGACGCACAGCATCGAGGTGGCGCAGATCGGCCGCACCCTGGCGCGCAGCCTGCGCCTGAACGAGGACCTGGTCGAGGCCACCGCGCTGGCGCACGACCTGGGCCACACGCCCTTTGGCCACGTGGGCCAGGATGTGCTCAACGAATGCATGAAGGACTACGGCGGCTTCGAGCACAACCTGCAAAGCCTGCGCGTGGTGGACCACCTGGAAGAGCACTACGGCGCCTTCGACGGACTGAACCTGAGCTTCGAGACGCGCGAGGGCATCCTCAAGCACTGCTCCCTGAACAACGCGCGCCAGCTGGGCGAGCTGGGGCAGCGCTTCATCGACAAGACCCAGCCCAGCCTGGAAGCCCAGCTGACCAACCTGGCGGACGAGATCGCGTACAACAACCACGACATCGACGACGGGCTGCGCTCCGGGCTGCTCACGATGGCGCAGATGGACGAAGTGGAACTGTTCGCGCGCCACCGGCATGCGGTGGAGGCGCAGTATCCGGGCTTGCCGGGGCGGCGTGCGCTGTACGAGACGATCCGCCTGATGATCACGGCGATGACGGCGGACCTGGTGGAGACCTCGGCGGCGCGCATCCAGGACGCCGCGCCGCAGGACATCGACGACGTGCGGGCGGCGCCGCCCCTGATTCGCTTCTCGGACCGGATGCGCGCGGAGACGACGGCGCTCAAGCGCTTCCTGCATGCGAATCTGTACCGCCACTTCCAGGTGAATCGCATGCGCGTCAAGGCCAGCCGGGTGGTGCGGGAGCTGTTCGATGCCTTCATGACGGACCCGGTGCTGCTGCCGACCGACTACCAGGTGCAGGGCGACGTGATCAAGCAGGCGAGGAAGATTGCGGATTACATTGCGGGGATGACGGATCGGTATGCGATCCGGGAGCATAAGCGTATCTTCTCGCTCGATCAGTTCTGATCGGGCCCCAAGTTTGCATGAGCAGCCACTCACACAAACAAACTTGGCTGCCCCAACTCCACCAATAATTTCTTGACCGGCGCCGGCAAGGGCGCGTCAGCGATCGCATCCAGGTTCCACCACAGATGCCTCCCCGTCGCCCCACCACGCGCATCCAGCCGCACCATGAAGGGCGCGATATGCAGCCGGTAGTGCGTGAACACATGCACCAGATGCCCCAGCGCCTGCACTTCCTCGACGGCCCCGAACTGCGCCGCTTCGCGCGCCACCTCCGCCGTATCGACCTGGTCGGCCTCATCCTCCACCGCCACGTGCCCGCGGACTTCCGGCAGAGACAGCAAGCCACCCCAGATCCCGGTCCCCGGCCTTTGCTCCAGCAGCACCTGCCCGCGATCGACGACGACCAGCATCGCCGTGCGCTTCTCCGGCGTCGCCTTCTTCGGCTTGCGCACCGGCAGCTCCGCCGTGCGCCCGGTGGCATAGGCCACGCAGCGCGCCTGCAGCGGGCAGCGTCCGCAATCGGGTTTCGAGCGCGTGCACAAGGTGGCGCCCAGGTCCATCAGGCCCTGCGTGTACGCTTCCATGCCGTCGCCCTCGGGCAGCAGCGCATCCGCACGCCGCCACAGCGCATCCTCGACCGGCTTGGCGCCCGGATAGGCGTCGATGCCGAACACGCGCGCGAACACGCGCTTGACGTTCCCGTCCAGGATCGCGGCGCGCACGCCGCTGGAAAACGCGGCGATCGCCGCCGCCGTCGAGCGCCCGATGCCGGGCAGTTCGGCCAGCAGGGCCGGGTCGCTCGGGAACACGCCGCCGTAGTCGAGCACGACCCGCTTGGCGCAGGCATGCAGGTTGCGCGCCCGGGTGTAGTACCCCAGGCCGCTCCAGTGCGCCATCACGTCCTCCGAAGGCGCTGCGGCCAGCGCCTGCACCGTGGGGAAGCGCTCCAGGAAGCGGCCGTAGTAGCCCAGCACTGCGGCCACCTGCGTCTGCTGCAGCATGATCTCGGACAGCCAGATGCGGTAGGCGTCGCGCGTGTTCTGCCAGGGCAGGGTCTGGCGGCCGTGCGCGCGCTGCCAGCCGATCACCGCCTGGGAAAAGCCCGGGTCGG
>CAMPHU010000113.1 GCA_946886065.1 uncultured Massilia sp.
GCGTCAGGGGCGTGCTCGTAGACGGCAATGCCCATGTCGTTGAAGGTGCCGATGATGCCTTCGATCGCTTCCGGATCGACGATGTTGTCCGGCAGGTGGTCGTTGATCTCGGAGTACGTGAGGAAGCCGCGCTCCTTGCCCGACTTGATCAGGGCCTTGAGCTTGTTGCGGCGCAGTTCGAGTTCTTCCTCGCTGGCTTCGGTGTCGGACGAGAAGGCGTCCTTGAGCAGCGCTTTTTCCTTGGCCTTGCGGTCCTTGGCCTTGGCCTTGTCCGCGGCCTTCAGTTCGGCGCGCTCGACCGCGTTCAGCGCGGCGATCTCGTCGTTTTCGGGCGTGAATTCTTTTGGCTTGCGGCCACGGCGTCCCGGCACCTTGACGGACGGCAGGACGTAGCCGGACGTATCGATCGCGGCCAGGGCGGCCGCATCGGTCGTCTGACTGACAGGGGCCGGGTTCGCCGTACGAACCTCAGCCTTGTCTTGCGATTTGTCCACCTTGGCGGCGGACGCTTTCGTGGTTTTCGCAGCCACTTTGGTCTCGGGTTTCTTGGTTGGCACAGGCGCTTTCGATGTCACAACGACACTAACTTTACGATGGTTAAAGATAAAGTTTTGTTACCTTACATCACCCTGCAGGCAATCTTCCGTTGCCTCGCTAACTGAAACACCACGCCGCGATTGAACCAAAAATGGTTTCAACAGTTGCAATAGTTAGCGTTTTATTATAGCACGCACCCCTCTTTTTTCCAGTTGCGAACACTGGGGCTTGCCCAGGCTCATCGAGGGGTCATGTCAGCGGCCGCTTCGCGGGCCAGGACGTCCTGCTGAGCTGTGATCTCGCGATAGCGAGTACTTACCTGATCTGGGGTCAAGCCAGAAGAAAACAACTGGTTAAGTTCCTGTTTTAACGCATCCATCTTGATTTGGCGCACAGCGCTGAGCAGCCATATGCGGTCCGCATCGACTTCCGATTCCGGTTCCGCGCCGATCTCGGCGATCATCTGGTCGTACTCGGTGGTTTCCTCCGTCAACAGCTGGGACAGCGCCGCAAAGGTGCCGCCCTCGCCCAGTGCCTGGGCCGTGAGCACCAGGTGGCGCATGCGGTCGGCCGATTCCTCCCCGAAATGATCGAAGCAAGCCAGGGCCGCTTCGTCCAGCAGCAGGGCCAGGTGCGGATGGGACACCAGGATGCGCAATATCTGGCGCTCCAGCCCGACCGGCACCGGGCGGCCCTGGCGCGGCGGCGCGCGGCGCGCGACCGACACTGGCTTGGACAGCTCGAACAGGCTTTCGATCTCCGCCGGGGTCGACTGGGTCATGCTGGCCAGGCCGCGCACAATCTGCAGGCGCAGGGCCGACGGGCTCATCGCCTGCAACAGCGGCTTGGCCTCGAACTGGGCGTGGGCCCGGCCTTCCGGCGTGTCGAGGTCATGCTCCTGGGTCACTTCGCGCAGCAGGAATTGCGACAGCGGCATGGCGTCGTGGATTTCCTGCTCGAAGGCCTCGGCGCCGCGCTCGCGCACGAAGCTGTCCGGGTCGTGCTCTTGCGGCAGGAACAGGAACTTGATGGTCTTGTCGTCCGACACCTGCGGCAGGCAGGCGTCGAGCGCGCGGCGGGCGGCGCGGCGGCCGGCCTTGTCGCCGTCGAAACTGAAGATCACGTTGTCGGTCTGGCGCAGCAGCTTTTGCACGTGGGTGCTGGTGCAGGCGGTGCCGAGCGTGGCCACGGCCTGCGGGAAACCGAGCTGGGCCAGCGCCACCACATCCATGTAGCCTTCGGTCACCAGCACGTAGCCGGCGTCGCGGATCGCCTGGCGCGCCTCGAACAGGCCGTACAGCTCCAGGCCTTTCTGGAACAGCGGAGTTTCCGGCGAGTTCAGGTATTTCGGTTCGCCGCCGTCGAGTACGCGGCCGCCGAAGCCGATCACCTGGCCTTTTGTATTGCGGATCGGGAACATCACGCGCTCGCGGAAACGGTCGTAGCGCTTGTGCCGGTTGCCCTCTTCGTCCACCTTGTCGATCACCAGGCCGGATTCGACCAGGGCCTGGGCGTCGTAGTCGGGGAAGACGGAGCGCAGGTTGTCCCAGCCGCCGGGCGCGTAGCCCATGCCGAAGCGGGCGGCGATCTCCCCGGTCAGGCCGCGGCTTTTTAAATAGGCGATGGCGTGCGGGGCTTCGCGCAGTTGGGTGCGGTAGTAGCTGCAGGCCTGGTTCAGCGCGTCGGTCATGGCCAGCGACTGGGCCTGCTGGGCGGCGCGCTGGGCCGGCGGGATCTTGTCGTCGGCGTCCGGGACGATCATGCCCACGTTCTGGGCCAGGTCCTTGACCGCGTCGACGAAGCCCAGGCCGGAGTATTCGATCAGGAAGCCGATCGCGGTGCCGTGGGCGCCGCAGCCGAAGCAGTGATAGAACTGCTTGGTCGGGCTGACGGTGAAGCTGGGGGACTTTTCGTTATGGAATGGGCACAGGCCCATGTAGTTGGCCCCGCCCTTCTTGAGCTGGACGTAGCGGCCGACCACGTCGACGATGTCGACACGGTTGAGCAAATCGGTAATGAAAGATTGCGGAATCACTTAGTTACTCAGTGTTTGTCTAGCCTCAGACTATACCGCAGCGCTCGCTGCAAGTTGACATGCAACAAGATGCAGGCCGGTGGATGCCTGCTCGAAGCACACCGGGCGCGATGCCGGAGCAGTCAGCATTTACCGTCGTAGGCGCCAGTGACGCGTACGACGGCATAAGCTAACTTGCTAACAGTACGCTCGGCAAGCCTTAAGCGCCAGTCAGCGCCTTCTTGACCAGCCCCGACACCACGGTCATGTCCGCGCGGCCAGCCAGTTTCGGCTTGAGCACGCCCATCACCTTGCCCATGTCCTGCGGACCGGCGGCGCCGGTGGCGGCCACGGCAGCGGCGACTTCGGCGGCGACTTCCTCGTCCGACAGGCCGGCCGGCATGTAGGCCGACAGGATGGCCAGCTCGCCCTTCTCGATCTCGGCCAGGTCGGCACGGCCGCCCGCTTCGAACTGCGAGATGGAGTCCTTGCGCTGCTTGACCATCTTCTCGATCACGGCCACGACCTGCTCGTCATTCAGCTCGGTCTGCTCGTCGACTTCCTTGCGCTTGACCTCGGCGATGATCAGGCGAACGGTGGCCAGGCGGGCGCTTTCCTTGGCGCGCATGGCTGCTTTCATGTCGTCGGTCAGTTGTTCTTTCAGGCTCATGGGTTCTCCGTGTTCGATTGGTATAAACGACAAAACCCGCCGCGGTGACAACCGGAGCGGGCTTGCGGACGTCAGCGACTCGCCGGGACAGGTCTTGCCGTCACCGGGTCCAGGCCACTGGACTGTCTTAGTACAGTTTCTTCGGCAGTTGCTGGCTGCGGATGCGCTTGTAGTGGCGCTTCACGGCAGCTGCCAGCTTGCGCTTGCGCTCTGCAGTCGGCTTTTCGTAGAACTCGCGAGCGCGCAGTTCCGTCAACAGACCGGTCTTTTCGATAGTGCGCTTGAAGCGACGCATAGCGACTTCGAACGGCTCGTTTTCTTTAAGGCGGATAGTGGTCATGTAAAAATCAAACCGTTGGATTTAGGGAAGAACGAAATTCTAGCAGCTTTTCCGAGTCAGTAAAAGCTTTTATCAACTTGTGCCTGAATTACCACGTCAGTTTGCGCCCAGCGCCAGGCCGGCCGCGACGCCCGATGCCCAGGCCCATTGGAAGTTGTAGCCGCCCAGCCAGCCGGTCACGTCCATCGCCTCGCCGATGAAGTACAGGCCCGGCACCTTGCTCGCCATCATGGTCTGCTGGGACAGCTCGCGCGTGTCGACGCCGCCCAGGGTGACCTCGGCCTTTTTATACCCTTCCGAGCCGGTCGGCACGATGGCCCAGCGGTTGATGGCGTCGCCCAGCTTGCGCAATCTTGCGTCCGGCATGTCGGCCAGGCGCGCGCTGGGGTCGAAGCCATTCCCGGCCAGCAGGCCGTCGGCCAGGCGCGCCGGCAGCCATTGCGCCAGCACGTTGCCCAGTTGCTTCTTCTCGAGCTTCTTGGCGCCGATCAGGGTCTCGGCCACGTCCATCTCCGGCAGCAGGTCGAGCACGATCGGCGTACCGGGTTGCCAATAGCTGGAGATTTGCAGGATGGCCGGTCCCGACAGGCCACGGTGGGTGAACAGGAGGTCTTCGCGGAACTGGCCGCGCAGGGCGCCCTTCCCTTTGCCGCTGCCGGTGCTGACATCCACTTCGAGGGCGATGCCGGCCAGGGGCGCGAAGGGTTCCCAGCTGGGGCCGTCGAAAGTCAGCGGCACCAGGCCCGGGCGGGTCTCGATCACGTTCAGGCCGAACTGGGTGGCGATGCGGTAGCCGAAGTCGGTGGCGCCGATCTTGGGGATCGACAGGCCGCCGGTGGCGACCACCACGCTGTCCACTTCCAGGGCGCCGCTATCGGTATCGACCGAGAAGCCGGCGCCGGTCTTCTGCACCCCGGCGATCTTGCACGGCATGCGCAGGTGCACGCCGCCGGCTTCGCATTCGGCGCGCAGCATGGCGATGATGCGCTCGGACGAGTCGTCGCAGAACAGCTGGCCCCGGTGCTTCTCGTGGTAGGGAATGCGGTGCTTCTTCACCAGGGCCAGGAAATCCTGCGCCGTGTAGCGCGACAGCGCGCTGCGGCAGAAGTGCGGGTTCTGGGACAGGAAATTTGCCGGGCCGGCATTGATGTTGGTGAAATTGCAGCGGCCGCCGCCGGAAATGCGGATCTTCTCGGCCAGCTTGCCGGCGTGGTCGAGCAGCACCACGCGCTTGCCCTGCTGGCCGGCGACCGCCGCGCACATCATGCCGGCGGCGCCTGCGCCGATTACTGCTACGTCGTATTGTTTTGCCATGCTGGGAGGTGGGTGCGGATCGCCAAACCGGCCATTGTATACGGTTCAGGTGGGGGCGCGGAAGACGCATGCGCTAACGGTGCGCACGCAAACCACCTGGCTCACGCCTCATCCTCCGCCCGCACATCCAGGTCCCTCCCATTGAGCACCGTCCCGTCCTTCCCAATGGTAATCATGTGCATCCCCGTATCCGTCAGCCCCAGCCGCTTGAGCTGCTCCGGCGCCACCCGCAGGAAGTACTCGCCCGGGAAAATCCCGGTGATCACGTAATACCCGTCCGACGCGCTGACCGCGCTGGCCACCACCTTGCGCTGGTAGTCGACCACCTCCAGGCGCAAGTCCCCGATCGCGCGCCGCGCGCCCCTGGCGTAGAGGTAGGTGGTGCCGTCCACCTCGCCGGTCACGCCCACCGGGAAGTCGATGCTGCTGACCTTGCCCGGCCGCGGCACGATGCGCACGCCGGGCGTGCGCGGCTGCCATTGCGGGTCGTCCAGCGAGTTTGGGTCCACCGCGATATCGGTGTGCTGGTGCGCCGGCAGGCGCGCCAGGGTGGCCAGGCCGGAGGCGTCGGTGCGCGCCAGGAAATTGGCGCCATTGATGGTGAGGCCCGCGCCGCTGATCGGCTCGTCCGCCTCGTCCATCCGGCCATCCAGGTTCTTGTCGAGGAAGACGCGCACCGAGGCCGCGCCCATGTTCGCCATCGGCTGCGCGTCCAAGGTCATGCGCATGGCGCGCGGTTCCCAGCCCATGGCCATGAAGAACTGCACGCCCAGCCCGTAATCTCCCCGGTTCGTATAGAAGGCGTTCACGCCCAGCCCGTAGCTGCCCAGGCTCTTGTTCAGCGCGCCGGCCAGGCGCGTCTCGCGCTCGTGGAATGCATGCGTCAGGCCCAGGTTCAGCAGGTAGCCGTTGTTCAGGTAGTAGTCGGCGCTGAGCGCCGCGCTCCCCAGCCCGGCCTCCGGCGCGATCAGGTATTGCAGCTGCCCCGTCAGGCCGACGCCGGCCACCCGGCGGCTGGCCTGGAACAGGCCGTCCGCCAGGCCGCGGCCGCCCAGCGACTGCCAGCGCAAGGTGTTGCTGAGCGCGGTGCCGTCGCGGTAAGCCGCGATCCGCCCCTGCAGGTCGATGTTGCGGGTGCCCGAGGCCAGCCGGTCGTGGCGCAGCTGCAGCGCCAAGGGGTAGAAGCTGGCGCCGCCGGGCGCGATCACGCCTTCGGCGCGCAGCTCGTCCCTGGTCTTCACCGGGTCGGCGCCGGGCGAAAAGAATTCGCTGCTGAAGCGGTCCAGCACCGCCCTGCTGGCCGACAGCGCCACCTGGCCCAGGCGCGTCTTGAGGCCGAGCTGGGCCAGCTTGCCGCCATCGTCGCCGTGGACCACGTCGGCGGTGGCGATCATGCCCTTCCAGTAGCTGCGCAGGCCCAGGTTGGCGTAGCTGCGCTGCACGCCGTCCGGCAAGGCCAGGCGCTGCCAGCCGCCGGTGGCGTTCAGCCAGTCGCTGGCGCCCCATTCGAACTGCGCCAGCGCGCGCCGGTGGCCGAAGCGGTCGCGGTGGGCGGCCAGGTCGTAGTACAGCGCACCGCGCGGCACGGCGGACTGCTCCAGCAGGAAGTGCTGGCGCTCCACGCGCAGCTGCCCCAGCGGGCCATGGAACACCAGGCGGAACTCGTTGGGGCCATAGGCCAGCGGCTGGTCCTCGAAGCTGTACTTGCCGTCGCCGCGCGACTGCTGGAAGCCGACCAGCGCATCGTTGTAGTACAGCTCGACGTCCCAGCCCGGCGGCAGCGCGCCCTGCAAGGTGTGGCGGTCGAAGCTGGTGGGCTGGTTGAGCGGACGGTTGCTGAGCACGGCGCCGTCGCCGGTCGGACTGCTGGCGGAAACATTCGCCACGCCCGGCACCGGCACGCTGCCGAACAAGGCGGTGCGCGCCCGCAAGGGGCCGAGCAGGCCGGCGTCCGGATCGTGGCGCCCCAGGGTCAGGCGCAGGCCGGCGTCGGGATCGTGGCGGTTGCGGCTGGCGTACAGGGCCGCTTCCATGCCCGCCAGGTCGGTGGTCAGGTAGGCCGTGTAGGCGGCCTCGGTCTGGCGCCGGCCGCCCACGCTGGCCGTCGACAGCCCGATGGTCTGGTCGATGAAGGGCGTATCGACCATCCGGTAAGGCGTGGACAGGCGCGGATAGCCCGGGTCGGCATAACCGCCGGGCATGCCCGGCAGGCTGCCGCGCTCGCGCCGCGCCAGGCGCGCCTGCATCGGCAGCTGCTCGCGCGGCTTCACCTTGAGCGCCAGGCTGGACATGTCCAGGTCGAGGTCGACCGGCAGCCAGCGCGCCATCAGCCTGCTGGCCACGTAGATATCGTCGGACAGCAGCTTGAACTGCGCGCGGTCGAGCTCTTCGTGGCGGCCGGCGATGTCGGCCACGCGCCCCGGCACGTCGAGGCTGAAGGGCCGGTCCTCGGTGAGGATGTAGCCGCTGGCGCGGCCTTCTCCCGGGCTCACGCGGATGGCCAGGGTCAGCAGGCGCGCCATCTCGCCCAGCGGCAAGTACACGTCGCGCCCGATCTCGTAGCCGGTCACGGCGTCGGACAGCAGCTGATTGCCGAGCCGGACCTCCAGCAGCACCAGGTTGGCCTCCGCCGCCCGCAGCGGCGCGGCCGCGGCCGGCGGCGCATGGGCGCACAGCATGGCGGGCAGCAGCGCCATGGCCGCGAGCAGACCGGCCCTCCGGACTACCTGCATGGACTCAGGCCTGCGTGGTGAGGGTCGCCGGGCGGATCAAGGCAGCGCGATGCTGGCCTGGGCCAGCTGCCTGCCGCCCGCTTCCGGACGCTCGCGGAACACGACCTCGAGGCTGCCGGCGGCCAGGCTCACGCCGGCCGGCAGCTGCAGCGGCAGCGCGGCCTGGCGCACCCGGTTCGGCGTGTAGACGGCGATCCCGCCCACCTGGCCCACCGTGTGGGTCTTGCCGCCGCGCGGCGTGAAGCTGACGCTCACGTCGCCATAGACCGAGCTGCCGCCCTCGCGCTCGAAGCGCATGGCCAGCAGCGGGCGGCGGGTGGCGTCGTACTGCACGGCGAGGCCGGACAGCTTGACGCTGGCGTCCACCTTCCCATGGCGGACGATCACCGGCACCGATGCACCGACCAGGGCGTTCACCACCACGCCGATGCCGCTGTTCTGGCCGCGCTGTTCGATGCTGTTCTCGCCTTCCGCGTCCGGCAGCTTGTCGAACAGCAGGTGCGAGCGGTATTCGCCCTCGGCCAGCTCGGCCGGCTTGCGCAGCATGACGCGCACGGTCTGGGCGGTGCCCGGCTGCAGGGTGATCTGGCGCGGCGAATAGCGCAGCATGCTGTCCGCGAAGCGCTCCCCCGGCCCCGGGCTGTCGGCCGGCTCGAACTGGCCGGCATCGGTCATGCGGCGGTTGACCAGCGCGATCCGGTAGCTGGCCGGCCTGGTTCCGTTGTTGATCAGCTCGATCTGGGCGGCGCGCTGGTTCTGCTCGAACACGATGCGGGTCGGGTGCAGCATCAGCTCGGCCCGCGCGGGCGCGCACAGGGCCAGCAAGGACAAGGCGCCGATCAGGCGCGGGAGGAAAACAGGGAACGGCGGGCGAAACATCATAGGGTCCTACTGGATGGGTCTTACTGGAAGTTGACGATCACCGGGAACGAACCGCTGTAGGCGCCCGGCGCCTGGTTCGGCGCCACCGTCAGGGTGGCGCCGACGGCCAGCGGCGCGCCGCCGGCCGGCACCGAGAACATGGTCCTGCTGGGCGAGCTGACGAAGCCGTTCACGGCCATGCTGCTGCTGCCGTTGCTGAGCCTGATTTCTCCATTGCCGGGAAGCGAAATGATCACGGCCTTGTTGCCGCCGCCGTTGCTGCTCCTGGCGACGCTGAAGTTCGCCTGGCTGGCGGCGGGAGAATTGAGCAGGACGACGGCGCCGGTGCGGGAACGGACTCCGGTCGGGCTGATCACCACGGCGCCGCCGCTGCCGGCCACGAAGCGCCCGAAGTCGAGGCTGCGCGTGTTCGTGATCATGACCTGCTGGGCGCCCGCTCCGGATGCCGCGAGCGACAGCAAAAGCGGCAGCGCCGGCAGCAGGGCGCCGGCGCGCCACACGGAAAGCAGGCGGCGTGAAGACACGGCCGGGCCCCGACGCCGCGCGCGGCTTAGTTGTACTCGACGGTGGCGGACACGCTGCCGGTATAGGTGCCGGCCGGCTGGCTGGCGGCCACGGTCAGCACGCCGCCGACGTAGATCGACTGGGCGCCGCCGGTCAGGGTGCCGCTGGTCACGTTGCCCGAGGTGCTCGCGCTGGCGCTCAGGTCGCTGATGGCGGTGAAGGCCATGGTGTCCGCGCCCGAGGTCAGGGTCGCCGAGCCGCCCAGGGTAATCGAATAGCCCAGGCCGGATTCACCGGTCACGTTGAATTGCGCCGCGGCGCTGCTGCCGCCCGCGGCCACCACGCCGCCGCTGAAGCTGCGCGTGCTGTTCGGGCTCAAGGTGACCGTGCCCGGGGTCGCGCCCGGCGCGAAGCTGCCGAAGGACAGGTCGGTGATCTTGGCGATCTGGATCGGCGCGATCACGATGCTGGTCGAGCTGGCGGTAGCGACGGCGGCGTGCACGCTGCCGGCGGCAGCGGCGGCGGCCAGTGCCAGCGCGGCGACAGCGAAACGGTTCGAGGTGAAGCGGAGTTGCTTGGTCATTCTGGTCATCCTTCAGAAATTGGCGAACCGGCGTAAGCCGGACATATTTTTCTAACGATGCTGATTTGCAATATCTTCTCAACAACAACCGATATTGCTGTCCAGTATCGTTTTGCTATGTTGCGCAAAAATAATAGCCGCTTTCTTGAGGAAAATCACTTTCCTTACAATAAACTTACTAGCAAATTATTGCCTTTATGAAAATTAATTGTTAATTAATTACTTGCGCATACAACATTTGTTCATCAATTACATAAACTTAACAGGACATAACCGAAATTCATGCGTGATTTGTCTTGCCCTACCGGCAGAAACGCGGCCCGGGTTGTAGATGGAAGGCTCTAATTCCCTCCAGCCGCTCCGTTGTTTAGAGCCAACGCTAAACAAGCGCAACAGGCTGTCCTCCCGCCCGGGCTGGCGGAAGACGCATACATCCGGCGGGCCGCCGGCCCTGCGTCAGGTCCGCAGCGCGCGCGCCACCTCCACGCAGCGGGCCACCTGGGCCAGGATGGGACGCGGCACCGGCACCTCGCCCGCCATGGCGCGCGCGATCCAGGCAGCGGTAGCGGCCGCGTCGCGGGTCTCCGGCACCTCGGCCAGCTCGTCGGCGGGCGCGTCGCGCTCGACCAGCACGGTGCGGCTGCCCCCATGGAACCAGTCGATCTGCTGGGCCCGGTGCGGATTGGCCACCGTCTCGCCCTCGGTGCCGCGCATCAGGAAGGCGTCGCCGCGCTCGGCCGGCGCGGCGCCGGTGAAGTATTCGCCCAGCGTCTCCAGGTATTCGGGGTGGGTGTAGGACACCAGGCGCAGCGCCGGCCCCTCGAAGGGCTGCAGGATCTTGACCAGGGTGTGGGTGGAGTTGCGCACGCCGAGGATGCGGCGCAGCGAGAGCATGTGCGCCAGTTTCGGCGCCAGGCGCTCGATCGGCAGGAAGGCCGGCCGCCCCGCCGCGAAGGCGTCCAGCATGTCGGCCGTCGAGCCGGCTTCCGCCAGGCCGAGCTCGGCGAGGATGTCGGCCGTGGTCACCCGGCCGGGGTCGAGGCGCACGCCGTGCACCAGCACCGGCACACCTTCGCGCGCCAGCAGCAGGGCCAGCAGCGGCGTCAGGTTGGCCAGCTTGCGCGCGCCGTTATAGCTGGGAATCAGGACCGGGGCGAAGGGCCCGGCCGGCGCCGGCAAGGGCGCGAACGCCGCTTCGGCGGCGTCCATGAAGCCGGCCAGCTCCTCCACCGACTCGCCCTTGATGCGCATGGCCAGCAGGATCGCGCCCAGTTCCAGGTCCGAGACCCGGCCGTCCAGCATGGCGCCATAGAGGCGGCCAGCATCCTCGCGCGACATGCTGCGCGCACCCTTCACGCCGCGGCCGATCTCCTTGATGAAGGGGGCGGCGGCAAAGCTCTCGATGTCCGTGTTCATGGCAAAAGGATACACGGGAATGCGGCCCGGCTGCAGGCGCCCTCCCCCCGGGCCGCCGGCGAATTTCGCGCGCGGGTGTGCAAGTGCAGCAATTTGCGTCTACACTGGTCAACCCCCTAAAGAAAACATTGATTAGCACCATGATCATCACGCCCGATATCGAAAATACCAACGTCAGCTCCTTCGCGCGGATGCCCACCCCGGTCGAGCTGCACGCCAAGCTGCCGCTGACCGACCGCGCCTTCACCACCGTGATGCAGGGCCGCGAGACGCTGCGCAACATCCTCGACCGCAAGGACCACCGCCTGTTCGTCGTGGTCGGCCCCTGCTCGATCCACGATCCGGAAGCCGGCCTGGACTATGCGCGCCGCCTGAAGGCGCTGCAGGCCGAGGTCGCGGACACCATGGTGCTGGTGATGCGGGTGTATTTCGAGAAGCCGCGCACGACCACCGGCTGGAAGGGCTATATCAACGATCCGTTCATGGACGACTCCTTCCGCGTCGACGAGGGCATGGAGCGCGCGCGCCGCTTCCTGCTGGACGTGTGCGAGCTCGGCCTGCCGACCGCGACCGAGGCGCTGGACCCGATCTCGCCGCAGTACCTGGGCGACCTGATCGCCTGGACCGCGATCGGCGCGCGCACCACCGAATCCCAGACCCACCGCGAGATGTCCTCGGGCCTGTCGACCCCGGTCGGCTTCAAGAACGGCACCGACGGCGACGTCAGCATCGCGGTCAACGCCGTGCTGTCCTCGGCCAATCCGCACGCCTTCCTGGGCATCAACGACCAGGGCACGGTGTCGATCGTGCGCACCAGCGGCAACGCCTACGGCCACGTGGTGCTGCGCGGCGGCGGCGGCCGTCCGAACTACGATTCGGTGTCGGTGGCGATCGCCGAACAGGCGCTCAAGAAGGCCGGCCTGCCGGCCAACCTGGTGGTGGACTGCTCGCATGCGAACAGCTACAAGAAGCCGGAGCTGCAGCCGCTGGTGATGTCGGACGTGATCCAGCAGATCCGCCATGGCAACCAGTCGCTGGTGGGCGTGATGATCGAGTCGAACATCGTGTCCGGCAGCCAGCCGATTCCGGAAGACCTGTCGCAGCTGAAGTACGGCTGCTCGGTGACCGACGGCTGCATCGGCTGGGAAGAGACGGAAGCGATGCTGCGCAGCGCGCATGCCGAGCTGCTGCAGCGCCCTCAGCAGGCGTAAACCCTGCCCTTCCATCGTTTTCGCCCGAAAACGATGTCAAACACCCACGTTCGCGGCGATTCCGCCGCGAACGGTCCCCCATGGACAGCGGAACAGGCGACCCTACGGTAAAATCCCGCCTTCTGCTTCTTTCTCACCGGCTTTTTCCCATGATCGTACTCGGCGTCGAATCCTCCTGCGATGAAACCGGCCTGGCTCTGTATGACACAGAACGCGGGCTGCTGTCCCATGCCCTGCACTCGCAGGTCGCCATGCACGAGGAGTATGGCGGCGTGGTGCCGGAACTGGCCTCGCGCGACCACATCCGCCGCGCCCTGCCGCTGCTGGAGGAAACGCTCAAGCGCGCCGCTATTCCGATGTCGGCCATCGACGCCGTCGCCTACACCCAGGGCCCGGGCCTGGCCGGCGCGCTGCTGGTCGGCTCCTCGGTGGCGTGCTCGCTGGCGCTGGCGCTCGACAAGCCGGTGCTGGGCGTGCACCACCTCGAAGGCCACCTGCTCTCGCCCCTGCTGGCGACCGAGCGCCCGGAATTTCCTTTCATCGCCCTGCTGGTCTCGGGCGGCCACACCCAGCTCATGCGCGTGGACGGCGTCGGCCGCTACACCCTGCTGGGCGAAACCCTGGACGACGCGGCCGGCGAAGCCTTCGACAAGTCGGCCAAGCTGCTCGGCCTGGGCTACCCCGGCGGCCCGGCGATCTCGCGCCTGGCGGAATTCGGCGATCCCGCCGCCTACACCCTGCCGCGCCCGATGCTGCACTCGAAGGACTTCAACTTCAGCTTCTCGGGCCTGAAGACCGCCGTGCTCACCGTGGTGAAGAATCACGAGGAAAAAGTGGTGGCCAACATCTGCGAGCAGGACAAGGCGAACATCGCGCGCGGCTTCGTCGACGCCATCGTCGACGTCCTCACCGCGAAGTGCGTGAACGCCCTGCGCCACACTGGCCTGAAGCGCCTGGTGATCGCCGGCGGCGTGGGCGCCAACCGCCAGCTGCGCGCCTCGCTGGACGCGGCTGCGGTAAAACGCAAGTTCAAGGTCTATTATCCGGAACTGGAGTTCTGCACCGATAACGGCGCCATGATCGCCTTCGCGGGCGCCATGCGCCTGGAGCGCAACCCGGAGCTGGCGCAGCGCGACTACGCCTTCAACGTGCGTCCGCGCTGGCCGCTCGATGAGCTGGAAGCCGCATAA
The DNA here is from genome assembly GCA_946886065.1 of uncultured Massilia sp. The sequence continues at coordinate 13,394 of CAMPHU010000113.1, forward strand.
AACCTGGGGTTTCGGCTGAACTTGCAAGCTTGACATCGATCCTACGGTGTGACCCTCGACCGCCAAACGGTGGCAATATCCGACGGTCAAGTTTTACGGAGGTGAGTGATGCGCGTGGTGAGCTGGAATATTCATTGGGGCTGCGGCAAGGACGGAAGGATCCGCATTCATGCGATCATCGACGTGCTGCGCCGCCTCAATCCGGATGTGGTCTGCCTGCAGGAGGTGGCGGCGAACCACCCGGAACTGGAAGGCAGCGCGACCGCGAACCAGTTCAAGCAGCTGGGCGGCGCCTTCGGCGGCTACCACCTGATGGAGCATGCTCCCAGCGAAATCTACAAGAACAACGTCCCTCGCCTGTTCGGCAACCTGATCCTCTCGAAATACCGCATCTCGCAGGTGCACCGCCACCTGCTGCCCTGGCCTGCCGATCCCGACAGCCCGGCCGGCATGCCGCGCGGCCTGCTGGAAACCGTGATCGACGCGCCCGGCGGCAAGCTGCGCCTGATGACCACCCACCTGGAATACTATTCGGCGCGCCAGCGCATGGCGCAGGTCGCGCGCATCCGCGAGCTGCACCATGAAGCCTGCGCCCGCGCGCGCATCTTCCAGCCCGATCCGAACCTGGATGCGCCTTTCCAGCTGGGCTTCCGGCCCGGGCCGGCGATCCTGTGCGGCGACTTCAACTTCGCGCCGGGTTCAGGCGATTACGAGGCGATGCTGGCCGCGCCCGCGCAGGGCGAGCTGGCGCTGCGCGACGCCTGGCGCATCGTCCACGGCGACGCGCCGCGCGCGCCGACCACCGGGCTGCACGGGTATCCGTGGCCGGAGCGGCCCGAGTGCTATGACTATTTCTTCCTGACCGAGGATCTGGCGGAGCGGGTGAAGGTGCTGGATGTGCTGTCGGAGACGGCGGCGTCGGATCATCAGCCGGTGGTGCTGGAGCTGGCTTGA
>CAMPHU010000114.1 GCA_946886065.1 uncultured Massilia sp.
GCGATCAGCTTGCGGTCGCGCGGGCGGGTGATGCGGAAGGTGATGTCGCCGCCGTATTTATTGAAGTCCATGACGCCGACTTCGAACAGGAGTTCGTCACGGGCGTGGGCTTCGGCGCGGTAGGTGGTGGCGAGGTCGGTGACGATGATGCCGGTGCCGTCGCGCTCGGTTTCGGGTACGCCGAATTCGAACAGGAAGCGCGCCCGCGCCTCGGAAATCATCGAGATCATCGAGTCGTTGCCGAGGTGGTTGGCGGCGTTGATGTCGGTGACCCTCACGGTCAGCGGCGTCGAATAATAGAACTGGTCTTCGGGGAAGTTGAGTTGTAAGCGTGCCATTTCTTAATTCTAACTCTACGGCGGGGCATTCCGCCCGATTTTATAGATCGTCCCGGTATCCGCCAGCAGGTAGAGCTCGCCTTCCGCGTCCTGCCCGAAGGAGATGACTCGTCCGATGTCGGGAATGTTCCAGTCGCGCTGCTCGACGATGCCGGCGCCTGTCGCGAAAAAGCTCTTCAGGAAGCCCGCGCAGAAATCCGAATAGAAATAGCGCCCGGCCAGCTCTGGCAGGGCGCGCCCGCGGTAGACGTAGCCGCCGGTGATCGAGCAGCCGTTGACGGCGTTGCTGCCGTGATCATATTCGAAGGAAGGCAGGGTGAGGCCGGCCTGGCTGCAGGTGCTCGCGTTGTAGCATTGGGTGCCTTCCATCACGTTCCAGCCATAGTTCTGTCCGCCCTGGCGGGCGTCGACGATATTGACTTCCTCGCGCCGCGCCTGGCCCACGTCGGCCACGTAGAGCTGGTTGCCGTCGAAGGCGAAGCGCCACGGATTGCGCAGGCCGTAGGCCCAGATCTCGGGACGCCGGCCGGCCATGTTCACGAAGGGATTGTTGCCCGGGATCGCATAGCTTTCGGCCGGGACGGAAGACGAAACATCGATGCGCAGCAGCTTGCCCAGCAGCGAGTTCAGGTTCTGGGCATTGCCCTGCGGGTCGCCAGCGCCGCCGCCGTCGCCCGGCGCCACATACAGGTAGCCATCCGGGCCGAAGGCCGCCATGCCGCCGAAATGGTTGGTGAAGTTGGGATGCGGAATGCTCAGGATCTGCAGGCCGGAGGTGGCGTCCGCGATGTTGGGGTTGAGGCCGGCCGTGAAGCGTTCGACGACGATATTGCGTTGCAGGTCGGTGTAGTACAGGTAGACATAGCCGTTGCGCGCATACTGCGGGTCGAAGGCCAGCGACAGCAGGCCGCCTTCGCCCTCCGTGAACACGCGTGCGCTGAGGTCGAGGAAGGGCGTGCTCAGCACCGCGCCGTTCTGGATGATGCGCACCCGTCCCGCGCGCTCGGTGACGAACAGGCGCGTGTCGCCCGGCGGGGCGCCCAGCCAGGTGGGGCTGTCGAGATTGACGGCGACGGTGGACAGGGCGAGCGTGAGCGTGCTGCTGCCGTAGGCCACGGCGGCGCTGGCGGTGGCGCCTGCGTTGACGACAACGCTTTGCGATGCGGGCGCGGGCGTGTAGGTGGTGTTGCCGCTGGTGACCGCCGTCGCGGCCAGGTTGTAGCTGCCTGGCGCGAGTCCGGTCAGGGTTTGGGTCTGGGTCAGGTCTTGCAGGAAATTATTAGGGCCGGTGACGCGCATCGCGGCATTGACGCCGGACGGCAGCCCGGTGGCGGTCACCGTCAGCGCGCCCGTGGTGGCGCCCGGCGGCGTCCCTGGCCCTGGCGTGCCCGCACTGCCGCCGCCTCCGCCGCAGGCGCTCAGCGCCGCCAGGCACAGGAACAGCAAGGGCATCCACGACAGCAGCATCCACTTCCGCAGGTGTTCGAGCAGCATGTCCGCCTCCGTTGCCGAAGAATTCGCTGACATCATTGTGCCAGTGAATGGGCAGCGCCGCGCCTTGCACGCGGCGAAGCGTGCGGAAAGTGTAGCGGGCCTTGCGTGGCGGGCCGTTTGACGCACGTCGAGCCGGAAGCGGGCACTCGATACCAGCGGCGTGGTCGTTCGCCACGCTCCGCCTGCGCTCAGCGGGTCAGGCGATAGATCAGGAGGGCGGTGCGGATCGCGGCGCGCTCGATCGACGCCAGCTCCACCCGCTCGGCCGGCGAGTGCGCGCCGGCGCCGCTGGCGCCCAGGCCGTCCAGGCTGTCGACATAGGGCGCGACGAACTGGATGTCGCCCGCGCCGCGCGCAGTGGCCGGCAGGGCCGCGATCGAACCCAGTCCGGCATCGCTGCTGGCTTGGGAATACAGGTCCAGCAGCTTGAGATTGCCGGGCGTGACGGCCATCGGCGGATACGAATCGCGGAAGCTGATGGTGGCGCTCGCGCCGGGCAGGCTTTGCCCAACGATCTCGCGCATCTTCGCCTGCGCGCGGTCGCGCTGGGCGTAGTCGAGGTAGCGCAGGTCGCTCTTGATGGTGACGGTGTTGGCGATGACGTTGGTCTTGCCGGCCGCGGTGCCGCCGGCCTTGGCCTCGTCGTAGGCCACATCGGTGCCGCCCAGGATCACGCCCGGGTTGAAGGTCAGGCCCGGCTCCACGACTTGCCGCCTGAAGCCGTCCAGGATACGCGCCGCTTCGTACACGGCGCCAAAGCCGCCGGGACCGAACACGCCTTGCGAGTGACCCTGGCGCGCCTTGACCTCCAGGTCGAAGGAGGCGGTGGCGCGGCGGCCGACGGTGGCGGTGGCCTGGCCCTGGTCGGTGACGGTGCCCTCGAAACCGAGGGCGATGTCGCTGCGCTTGGCCAGCTCGACCATGTCGCGGCGCGATACCGAGCGCGGTTCGCCCGCGTCTTCCTCGTCGCCGGTAAACATCACGGTGATCCGCGTATTGCCGAGCGCGCCCACGCGGTGCAGGGCGCGCAGGGCCGCGACGACGACGACGTTGCCGCCTTTCATGTCGCCGACACCCTGGCCGCGCGCATACTCTCCCTCGCGTTCCCACAGCGGGCCGGGCGCATCCGGCTCGAACACGGTGTCCAGATGGCCGAGCAGCAGCAGGCGCTTGCCCTGCTTGCCTTCGCTCAGCGCCACCAGGTGGCCCGCGCGCCGCATGTCTGCCGGCATATCGAGCCAGGCGGTGCGCATGCCGATCTGCTCGAATTCCTTGGCGAACACTTCGCCTACCGCGCGCACGCCGGCCACATTCATGGTGCCGCTGTTGATGCGCGCGCTGCGCTCGAGCAGCCCAAGGGCTTCTCCAGACCAGGCGCGCACCTCGGCGACGATGCGGTGTTCGGTGGGGTTCAGTTCCGCGGCGCGGACCGGCAGGGCGAGGACGGCCGCCGCCAGTGCCAGCGTCAATACAGGCTTGCGTTGCATATCGCTTCCCGGACGAGGATGAGAATACGCAACTTTACTACGAACAAGTGACGCTGGCGCTAGGGCAAGGCAGGCGCGCGGGTGCGGGTCTTGCTCACCACACCGGACGGGTCGAGCAGGATCACGAATTCAGCGAAGCGCCCGCCGCCGGCCGGCGACTGGTAGACCCAGGCCTCGTAGCCGCTGTCGAAGCGCACGCTCCTGGTGGCGCCGAAGGCGGCGATCAGTTCCGCTTTGGTCGTGCGGCCAGGCAAAACGGTCTGGCTCAGGCGTTCGAGCGGCGCCTGGGTGCCGGGCGGCACCGGCTGGCTGGCGCAGCCGGCCAATACCAGCGCACACAGCGGCAGGCGGATCTTCATGGCGTCTCCTGTGGCGGAGCGGTCATGTATTCGAACTCGACCAGCGTATCGTCAGGCCAGGAACGGTCCCAGATCGGCACATAGTAAGTGCGGTCGAGCATCACCTGGCAGTCGCAGTATTCGAGCTCGGCGGGTGTCTGCTCGCCGCCGGCATAGAGCATGCGGAAGGGCAGGGTTTCCACGCGCTCGCCGGCGCGCAGGGTCACGGAGAACACGGGCCGCTCGCTGAAGAACAGGTAATTGCCGTCCGGGCTGTTGCACACCCCTTCGGGTGTGTCGAGGACGTTCGAGATCCAGCCGAACAGGGGCGAACTGTTGGAAACCAGGCCCGCTTCCTTGCCGACCAGGCATTCCAGGCGCAGGTCGCCCAGGCGGCGCTTGCCCGCAGGCACGCCGGGCGACTGGATCAGGGCGCGCCAGGTCATGCTGGTGGTCTTGCGGTTGGCGAGCACGGCCGCATCCTCGCGCAGCGCGGTTTCATTACGCGGCAGCACGAAGGTGTTGTCCTCGCTGACCGTCACCGGCACGCTGACGCTGTCGCCCGCGATACGCAAGGTGATGCCGCGCATGTCAACCGTGCGCGAGCGCGGGAGCAACTGGAAGCGCAGGCTGGCCTGGGGCGCCAGCGCGTGCTCGCGCTCGAAGCGCTCCATGCCGCGAATCATTTTTCTGTAGGATTTGTCGACCGGGTCGCGGGTCGACCTGACAGTGACGGTGCTGGGGCTTTGGCCCGCCTCGCCGGAAGGTCCGGCTGCCATGGCAAGCGCAGGAAAGCCGATGGGACCGGCCAGGACAGCCAGTCCCAGGAGAGCGACGCGGAGCAGTTTCCGCGCCATGGCGATTACCAGTAACGGACCCGGCCAGTGTCCATGTGGACGAACTGGGAGTCGGGGTAGTAGCCGACACCGCCGCCCTTCAGGGACATCGCGGCCTTGTGCAGGGTCTTGAGATCCTTGCCGGGCAGGCGGATATCGATCGCCTTGCCGTCCATGTGCATGCTGCGCTTCGCCACGCCATTGCTGTTGGCGTGCAGCTTGGCGTTCGATTCCGGCGAACGGTAGCCCGAGATGATATGCAGCTCCTTGCCGTTGCCGAGCTTGCCATTCACCTCGTCGAGCAGCAGCAGCAATTGCGGATCCATCTCGGCGATCTTGTTGTTGCGGTGATCGCGCAGGACCTTGTTGAGGTCCTTCAGCCCTTCCGGAATGAACTGGCCCTCGGCCCAGAACACGGTGCGCACCGACTCGCCAGTGTGCGTGTTATACAGGCGCAAAGTACGTTCGCCGGGGGCGGCTTGTGCTGTTTTGGCAAGTGCTGGGATGCTGAGGGTGGGGGCTGCGAGGAGGAGGGAACTTTTGAGGAAGGCTCGGCGTTGCATCATCGGAGTAGGATCCTTGTGGTGGTTCGCTGAAGGAGTCCATCATACGCTGCTTGTGCTGAACGTGCAGACAAAATGAAGCAAAATGCGGCAAATAGGCTACGATGTTAACGCTTTGACCAATTTTCCGGGAGATCCGCATGCCGAGTATTGAACGATTCTCAACATGGCGGGCAGTACTGGCCGCCGCCGCACTGGCGGGCGCTGCGCAAGCCGCCCACGCCCAGGTGGAAGCGGTCGACCAGCCGCCTGCCGCCAAGGGCTGGAAAATGGAGACCGTGGCCGACGATTTGCCGCAGCCATGGGGCATGGCCTGGCTGCCCGACGGCCGCATCCTGGTCACCGGCAAGCAAGGCACGCTGCATCTGCTGAGCGGCAAGCAGCGCACGGCGATTCCGATCGAAGGCCTGCCGCAGCTGTTCACGGGCGGGCAGGGCGGCCTGCTCGACATCGCGCTGCATCCGGGCGACAAGACCAATCCGCGTGTTTACATGACCCTGGCCAGCGGCACCGACGGCGAGAACCGGACCGTGCTGGTGCAGGGCGTCTTCGACGGCAAGCGGGTGCACGGCGTGAAGACCCTGTTCAGCGTGACGCCCGCCAAGAGCGGCGGCCAGCACTTCGGTTCGCGCCTGGCGTGGATGAGGGACGGCAGCTTGTTGATGAGCATCGGCGACGGCGGCAATCCGCCCCAGCGCGTGGGCAGCATGCTGGCGCGCGAGCAGGCCCAGAACCTGGGCAGCCACCACGGCGCCATCCTGCGCCTCACGGCCGAGGGCAAGCCGGCGCCCGGCAATCCCCTCGCCGGCCGGCAGGGCGCGCTGCCGGAGATCTGGAGCTACGGCCACCGCAACATCCAGGGCCTGGCGGTCGATCCGGCTTCGGGCCGGGTCTGGGCCAGCGAGCACGGCCCGCGCGGCGGCGACGAAATCAACCTGGTCGAAGGCGGCAAGAACTACGGCTGGCCGCTGCAGAGCTATGGCCTGGACTACAAGACCCGCGAGCCGGTCGGCATGAAGGTGGTGCCGGGCATGGTGCAGCCGGTGGTGGTGTGGGTGCCGTCGCCCGCGCCCTCGGGCCTGGTGGTCTACACCGGCAAGGCCTTCCCGCAATGGCAGGGCAGCCTGTTCAGCGGCAGCCTGGCGGGCGAAGACATCCGCCGCGTGGCGCTCGACGCCCAGGGCAAGGTCACCGGGCAGGAAAAGCTCGAGATCGGCAAGCGCGTGCGCGACGTGCGCCAGGGGCCGGACGGCTACCTGTATGCGCTGACCGACGAGAGCAAGGGCAAGCTGCTGCGCATCGTCCCGCAATGAGCCCCCGCGGTCACCGCCTGGCTGAATGCGAAGCGCATGGAGTTTCCTCCATGCGCTTTTTTCTTTGTTGTCAGACTGAAAACTGCCTAGAATGCCGGAGCCGCGCTTGAATGCGCCGGCCTTTCCTTTTCCGTCCTTCCCCCTTTGGAGGAGCAGTATGGCTGTCACCGTTCGTCGCAGTATCCGCCTGGCCGCAGCGCTCGCGCTGGCCCTGGGCGGCACCTCGTTGCAGGCCGCACCGGCAAAACCGGCAGCCGCTCCGGACATTCCGATCCCGAACATCCCCTACACCAAGTTCACCCTCAAGAACGGCTTGACGGTGCTGGTGCACGAAGACCACAAGACCCCGGTGGTGGCGATCAATACCTGGTATCACGTGGGTTCGAAGAACGAGAAGCCCGGCAAGACCGGCTTCGCGCACCTGTTCGAGCACCTGATGTTCAGCGGCAGCGACAATTTCAAGAAGACCTACCTGAACGCGATGGAAGGCATCGGTGCGACCGACCTGAACGGCACCACGAACACCGACCGCACCAACTACTTCCAGAACGTGCCGACCTCGATGCTCGACTATGCGCTGTTCGCCGAGAGCGACCGCATGGGCCATCTGCTGGGCACCGTGGACCAGAAGAAGCTCGACCTGCAGCGCGGCGTGGTGCAGAACGAGAAGCGCCAGCGCGAGAACCAGCCCTACGGCATCGCCTACGAACTGCTGGTGACGAACACCTATCCGGTCGGCCATCCGTATTCCTGGACCGTGATCGGCAAGATGGAAGACCTGGACGCGGCCTCGATGACCGACGTGCGCGACTGGTTCAAGACCAACTACGGCCCCAACAACACGGTGCTGGTGCTGTCCGGCGACATCACGCCCGAGGAAGCGCGCCGCAAGGTCGAGCAGTACTATGGCGCCATCCCGCCGGGCCCGCCGCTGGCCAGGCATGACGCCTGGATCGCCAAGCGCAGCGGCACCCACCGCACCGTGGCCCAGGACCGCGTGCCGCAGTCGCGCATCTACCGCACCTGGAACGTGCCGGGCGCGCACACGCCGGAAGAAGTGCAGCTCGACCTGGCCGCCCACATCCTGGGTGGCGGCAAGACCTCGCGCCTGTACAAGCGCCTGGTCTACAAGGACCAGCTGGCCACCAGCGCCTACGCCAGCGATTCCTCGTCCGAGATCGGCGGCCAGTTCGACATGACGCTCACGGCCAAGCCGGGGGCGGACGTGAAGAAGATGGAGCTGGCGGCCGACGAAGAGCTGCGCGCGATGCTGAAGAACGGCCCGACGGAAGCCGAGCTGCGCCTGGCCAAGACCGCGATCCTGGCCAACTACACGCGCATGATCGAGCGCGTCGGCGGCTTCGGCGGCAAGAGCGACCTGCTGGCCTCGTGCCAGACCTATACCGGCAATCCGGATTGCTACAAGGTCTACCTGCAGCGCATCAAGGACGCCACCCCGGCCTCGGTGAAGAAGGCCATGAACGACTGGCTGAGCGACGGCGACTTCGTCCTGCAGATCGATCCCTACCCGACCACCCTCGCGGCCACGCCCTCGACCCTGGACCGCAGCAAGGAGCCGGCGCTGGGCAAGCCGATGTCGCTCAAGCTGCCGCCGATGCAGAAGGCCACCTTGTCGAATGGCCTGAAGGTGGTGCTGGCCGAGCGCCATGAGGCGCCGGTGGTGAACCTGCAGCTGCTGGTCGACAGCGGCTACGCCTCGGACGCCAAGGACATGCCCGGCGTGGCCAGCCTGGCCCTGCGCATGCTGGAGGAAGGCACGCCCACCCGCCAGTCGCTGAAGATCAGCGAGGAGCTGGAAAGCCTGGGCGCGAGCTTCAACACCGGCACCAACCTGGACGGCGCCACGGTCAGCATGAACACGCTCAAGGCCACCATGCCGCGCGCGCTGGACCTGTACGCCGACCTGATCCTGCACCCGGCCTTCCCGCAGAACGAGTTCGCGCGCCTGCAGCAGGACCGCCTGGCCGCGATCGCACGCGAGAAAGCGGTGCCCCAGCTGACCGCGCTGCGGGTGCTGCCCGGCCTGTTGTACGGCAAGGACCACGTCTACGCCCATCCGTTCACCGGCAGCGGCACCGAGGAAGCGGTCAAGCGCATGACCCGCGCCGACCTGGCCAGGTACCACGCCACCTGGTTCAAGCCGAACAACGCGACCCTGCTGGTGGTGGGCGACACCACCCTGGCCGAGATCCAGCCGCTGCTCGAGAAGGCGTTCGCGGGCTGGAAACCGGGCGAGGTGCCGAAGAAGGCGATCGCGCCGGTCCAGGCGCCGGCGAAAAGCCTGGTCTACCTGGTCGACCGTCCGGGCGCGCTGCAGAGCGTGATCGTCGGCGCCCAGCTGGCCCCGCCGCGCAACAGCCCCGAGGCAATCCCGCTGGAGATGGTCAACGACGTGTTCGGCGGTACCTTCAGCTCGCGCATCAACATGAACCTGCGCGAGGACAAGCACTGGTCCTACGGCGTGCGCAGCTCGCTGTATCCGGCCATCGGCCAGCGTCCCTTCGTGAGCGTCTCGCCGGTGCAGACCGACAAGACCCAGGACGCGCTGAAGGAACTGGTGCGCGAGTACCGCGATATCGCCGGCGGCAAGCCGATCGGGGGTGAAGAGCTGAAGAGCGCGCTGGACAACAACACCCTGGGCCTGCCGGGCCGCTTCGAGACCGCGGGCCAGCTGGCCGGCGCCTACTCGACCATCCTGCAGTACGGGTTGCCGGAGGACTACTACAACACCTACACCGAGAAGGCGCTGTCGCTCACCCCGGCCCAGGCCAACGCCCTGGCCGCGCGCAGCTTCACGCCGGAGCGCCTGGTGTGGGTGGTGGTCGGCGACATGAGCAAGGTCGAGTCCGGCATCCGCGCCCTGAACCTGGGCGAAGTGCGCAAGATCGATCCGGACGGCAATCCCGTCCAGTAAACGGCAGCCGCCCTACCGGTCCAGCGACTGGAACAGGGCGGTAGCCACGGCGGCCATGTCGTCCTGCGCCATGTCCGCGTTGTTCAGCAAGACCACGGCCCGGCCATCCGCCGGGTCGTAGGCCACCAGGCTCTTGTAGCCGCCGAAGGCGCCCGTTTCCCAGGCCAGGGAACGGGCGCCTTTGTTCGTGGTGAGCGGCTTCACCCGTCCGCCCAGGGCGTAGTGTTCCGCCGCGTCGTGCACGGTCGACAGCGCGCGCAGGCTGGCGTCCGACAGCAGCTTGTTGCGGTAGACGGCATCCATCAGCTCGACCAGGTCGCGCGCGGTGCTGTAGACGGTGCCGTTGGCGGCGAGCATGGGCGCGGCGGGGGGCGACTTGCGCTTGCCGTCGGCGCCGTAGCCGACCGCCATGCCGACGCTGTCCTCGTAGCCTGTCGCGGCGAAGCTGGTGTCGCGCACGCCGGCGGGGGCGAACACCTGTTCTTCCACGACTTCCGTGAACGGCTTCTTCATGGCGCGCTCGACCACCGCCGCCGCCAGCAGGTAATTGGTGCCGGAATACTCGAAGCGCTCGCCCGGCGCGAAGCCCGGCGCCCCGGTGCCGAAGCGCAGCGCGGCTTCCACCGGGCCGATCTCCAGGCCCTCGACCTTGCTGTCCTTGCGCATCGCCTCGGACAGGCCGTTCGGGATGCCGCTGCGGTGCGACAGCAGCTGGCGCAAGCTGACCGCGCCGTTCGGCGCCGGCAGCTCCGGCAGGTGGCGCGCGATCGGCGCGTCCAGGTCGAGCTTGCCCATGTCGGCCAGGCGCAGCACGGTGACGGCGGTGATCCACTTGGTGGTCGAGCCGATCATGAAGCGCGTCTCTTTCGTGTTCGCTTGCGACTCCTCGCGCAGGGCCAGGCCGCGGGCGCGGACGACCAGGGGCGAGGCGGCATCCTTGCGCACGGCGGCCACGCCGCTGTAGTTGGCAGGCAGGTGCTGGTCGATCAGCGGGCCGGTGGTGGCGGTGGCGAGCAGGGTGCAGCCGGACAGCAGGCCCAGCATGGCAGCCAGCAGCAGGGAGGCAAGCAGGCGGAATCGCATCATGGCTCCAGGTCGGTAGGCAAAACCGCATTGTAGGCCGGGCGGCGCGAAGCCGGCGCGTGCGCCGGAGGCAGCCGGATTCGGGAATACTGCCGGCAGGAGGAATGCCATGGACGAACAGCTACTGGACCCGGCGCGCACTGCCCTGGTCCTGATCGACCTGCAAAACAGCAACGTCAGCCGCCAGCTGGCGCCCTACAGCGCCGAGCAGACGGTCGGCAACTGCGTCCTGCTGGCCCAGGAAATGCGCGGGCGCGGCGCGATGGTGATCTACGTGCACGTGCTGGTCAACGAACTGCCGGCGCCGCTCGCCGACATGCCGATGCGCCCGCCGGGCACGCCCGCGGCGCCGCTGGAAGCCTCGCGCCTGGCGCCCACGGCCGGGATCGAGGCCCAGGACACCGTGATCACCAAGCGCCAGTGGGGCGCCTTCTACGGCACCGAGCTCGACCAGCTGCTGCGGCGACGCGGCATCAACACCCTGGTGCTGGGTGGCATCGCTACCAATTTCGGCGTGGAATCGACGGCGCGCGCGGCCTTCGATCGCGGCTATGCGCTGGTGTTCGCGGAGGATGCGATGAGCAGCTTCGAGGCCGAGGCCCATGCCTTTGCCTGCCGTACGATCTTCCCGCGCATGGGAAGGGTGCGCTCGACGCGCACCCTGATCGATATGTGGCAAGCCGGAACGGGCGCCGCCTGAGCTCAGCCGGCGCGCTGGATGTCCGCGGTGATCTCGTAAGAGCGCAGGCGCGCCGCGTGGTCGTAGATCTGCGAAGTGATCATCAGCTCGTCCGGACGGGTGCGCGCGATGAAGGCCTGCAGCTGTTCCTTTACCGAGGCCGGCGAGCCGATGGCCGAGCAGGACAGCACGCTGTCGAGCATCATGCGTTCCGGCAGGTCCAGGCTCTCGTAGTAACCGGGCTTCGGCGGCTTGAGCCGGCCCGGACGGCCGCTGCGCAGGTTCACGAAGGCCTGCTGCATCGAGGTCGCCAGCAGCTGGGCTTCTTCGTCGCCGTCGGCGGCGAACACGTTAAAGCCGAGCATCACATAGGGCTGGGCCAGCTTGGCCGAGGGACGGAAACTGGCCCGGTACAGCTCGATCGCCTGCATCATCATTTGCGGCGCAAAATGCGAGGCGAAGGCATAGGGCAAGCCGAGCTGGGCGGCAAGCTGGGCGCCGAACAGGCTCGAGCCCAGGATCCACAGCGGCACGTCCAGGCCTTCGCCCGGCACCGCGCGCACGGGGCGGCGGGTCGAACCGGCGAAATAATCCATCAGTTCCACCACGTCCTGCGGGAATTCGTCGGCATCCGAGGCCAGGTTGCGGCGCAGGGCGCGCGCGGTCACATGGTCGGAGCCGGGCGCGCGGCCCAGGCCCAGGTCGATGCGTCCCGGGAACAGCGCTTCGAGCGTGCCGAACTGCTCGGCGATCACCAGCGGCGAATGGTTGGGCAGCATGATGCCGCCCGCGCCGACCCGGATGCGCTCGGTGCCGGCCGCCACATGGCCGATCAGCACCGCGGTGGCGGCGCTGGCGATGCCGGGCATGCCGTGGTGTTCGGCCAGCCAGAAGCGCTGGTAGCCCCAGCGTTCGCCGTGTTGGGCGAGGTCGAGGGAACGGTGGAAGGAGGTGGCCGCATCGCTGCCTTCGGCGATGGGCGAGAGGTCGAGGATCGAGAAAGGAATCATGGGACGATGATACGCCGATGCAAAAAATCGCGTGCGCGCCGGTCCTGTTTTGCCGGAATGGATGGTCATGGTGTAAAGATTGACCCTGGCCAGGCCCATCCTTATGATGCTTGGGTAATGACAGCGGGCAATCCCAGCCCGCCCTGGACCTGCCCGCGAGCCCGCCATGTTCCCATTTCCGCGCCCATCCCTTCTAGCCGCCGTCCTCGCCGCCGCGCTCGTGGCAGGCTGCGCCCAACTGCCCGGCCAGGATGCTTCCGCCATGCTGGCTGAGCAGCGTTTCGACCGGGCGCGCCTGGCGGCCATCGACCGCGCCGTGAACCAGGCGGTGGCGGCGCGCAAGCTTCCCGGGGCGGTGTTCCGGCTGGAACGCGAGGGCGCCGTCTACGAGCGCGGCTATGGCAAGACCAGCTACGAGGCCGACGCCGTGCCGGTCAGCCCGGACACCATCTTCGACGCCGCCTCGCTGACCAAGGTGATCGCCACCGCGCCCTCGGTGCTGATGCTGGCCGAGGAAGGACGCCTCGACCTCGACGCGCCGCTGGTGCGCTATTTCCCGGAATGCGCCGGCGGCGGCAAGGACGCCGTCACCGTGCGCCACCTGCTCAGCCATACATCGGGCCTGCCCGCCGGGCTGCCCGCGAAGCCCGACTGGCGCGGCGACGAGCACGCGCATGCGCTGGCCTGCGCCCAGCAGACGACCCATCCGCCCGGCACTTTCTTCCGCTACTCGGACATCAATTACGTGCTGCTGGGCCAGCTGGTGCGGCGCATCTCCGGCATGCCGCTCGACGTGTTCGCGCAGCGCCGCATCTTCGCGCCCCTGCGCATGCGCGACACCGGCTACCTGCCCCTGGCGCGGATGCCGGCGGCGGCAATCGCGCCGACCCAGAAGGGTGGCCCGGACGGCTTGCACGGCGACCTGGCGCCGGGACGGCTGCTGCAGGGCGTGGTGCACGACCCGACCGTGCGCCGCATGGGCGGCGTGGCCGGTTCGGCCGGCGTGTTCTCGAGCGCGCGCGACATCGCGCGTTTCGCGCGCATGCTGCTGAACGGCGGCGAGCTGGACGGCGTGCGCGTGCTCGGCAAGGACAGCGTGCGCCTGCTGACCACGGTCCAGACGCCGCCCGGTATCGACGCCCTGCGCGGCCTGGGCATGGACATCGATTCGCCCTATGCCAAGCGGCCGCGCGGCACGGTATTTCCGGTCGGCAGCTACGGCCACACCGGCTTCACCGGCTGCATCCTGTGGGTCGATCCTCAGTCCTCCACCTTCTACGTCTTCCTGTCGAACCGCGTCTATCCGGACGACAAGAGCAACGTGCTGCCCCTGTACACCGAGCTCGGCACGCTGGCGGCGCAGGCCGCCGCGTCGCCAGCTTTGTGATAACAGAAAGTCGTTGCTATTCGGCTACCGTGCGCTCCGTTTGAGTCGGCCTCACTAAACTCGGCCCCACTGCGATATCTCTTTGATATTGCTGAGATTTTTGAGCCCCGAAAATATTAGGAGAGCGATATGAAAATGAATAAGCTTCTGAAAGCCCTGCTGGGTGCATCCGCCGCCGCCGCCATGCTTGGCGCCACTGCTGTCCATGCGCAATCGACCGCCACCACCGGCCAGACCACGGCCACCGGGTCCCAGACCACGACCCAGAGCGGCAGCATGAACGACCAGAGCAGCGGCAGCTCGTCCGCGAGCGCGACCGGCAGCTCCCAGCACCAGGACAAGAAAGACAAGAAGGACAAGAAGCACAGGAAGAGCGGGGCCCACAGCGGCCACCATGACACCAGCGGTTCGTCCATGTCGGGCGCCACCACCAGCGGTTCCAACACCAGCAACAGCCAGATGATGGAAAGCGGCACCACCAGCGGCGCCAGCGACATGAGCAACACGAGCGGAGCCACCGGCACCAGCGGCTCGAGCGGCGCCAGCGGCATGAGCGGCAGCAGCTCGGGCGTCGAGGCGGGCCGCACCGCCACCGGCAATAGCAGCGAGCCGGAAACCCGTTCCAGCGGTTCGATGGGCACCAGCGGTTCCAGCGGCTCGACCGGCACGACCAGCGGCTCGAGCGGTTCGATGGGCACCAGCGGCTCCAGCAGCGGTTCGATGGGGACCGGCACCGGCGGCACCAGCGGTACCTCGGGCACCAGCGGTACCTC
>CAMPHU010000115.1 GCA_946886065.1 uncultured Massilia sp.
CATCTTGCGCGCGTGGCCCGGGTGGACGCGGTCGTCGCGGGTCGAGGTGGTGAACAGCACGCGCGGATACTGCCGCGCGGCCGACACATTGTGATAGGGCGAGTAGCGCGCCAGGTAGGACCACTCGGCAGGGTCGTCCGGGTCGCCGTACTCGCCCATCCAGGAGGCCCCGGCCAGCAGTTCGTGGTAGCGCCGCATGTCCAGCAGCGGCACCTGGCAAACCACGGCGCCGAACAGGTCGGGCCGCTGGGTGAGGGCGGCGCCCACCAGCAGGCCGCCGTTGCTGCCGCCCATGATGCCCAGGTGGCGCGGACTGGTCAGGCCGCGCGCCACCAGGTCCTCGGCCACGGCGATGAAGTCGTCGAAGGCGCGCTGGCGGTGCTGCTTGAGCGCGGCCTGGTGCCAGCGCGGGCCGAACTCGCCGCCGCCGCGGATATTCGCCAGCACGTAGATGCCGCCCGCGTCCAGCCAGGCCGCGCCGGTCATGCCGCTGTAGAAGGGCTTGAGCGCCACTTCGAAGCCGCCGTAGCCGTAGAGCAAAGTAGGGTTGGCGCCGTCCAGCGGGGTATCGCGGTTCATCACCACGAAATACGGGACCAGGGTGCCGTCCTGCGAGCGGGCCGCGTGCTGGCCGACCGTATAGGGATGGGCCTCGAAGAAGGCGGGCATGGCCTTGAGCGGCTCGCGCCCGTCCTCGCCCACGCGCATCAGGTAGAGCGTGGTCGGGTGCAGGAAATCGGTCACGGTCAGGAAGAACTCGTCGGATTCGTCCGGGTCGAGCGCCGCCACCCCGACCGCGCCCATGCCCGGCACCGCGACCTCGCGCCGCTGCCAGCCTTCCCCGCTGTGGCGCAGCTCGACCACGCGGTTCTTCACGTTATCGAGGATGGTCAGGAGCAGGGCGCCGCGGGTCACGGCGACGCCGTCGAGCGAGGTTTCAGGCGTCGGCGTGAACAGCAGCTGGAAGTCCAGGCCGCCCCCCATGAAGTGCTCAAAATCCGTGGCCAGCAGCGAACCTTGCGGGTAGAGCAGGGCGCCCGGCTGCCAGTCCGAGCGCAGCTCGATCACCAGCTGGTCGCGTACCGTGAAGGCATTGGCGTCCAGCGGCTTGGGCACCGGGACCAGCCGGCCGCCGCGGCGCAGGAACAGCTCGCTGGTGTAGAAGCCGATCTGGCGCTGCACGAACTCGCGTTCGAAGCCGGGCGTGCTGTCCTTCCGGCCGGACGCGGCCAGGTCGTCCTCCCTGGCTTCGTAGACGGTGAGGGCGCTCTCCAGGGGCGTGCCGCGCCTCCATTCCTTGACGATGCGCGGGTAGCCGGATCCGGTCAGGCTGCCGGGGCCGAAATCGGTGCCGACGAACAGAGTGTCTCGGTCGATCCATGCGACGTCGCTCTTGGCTTCGGGAAGGAAAAAGCCGCCTTCGACGAAGCCGAGGGTGCCCAGGTCGAACTCGCGCATCTCGTGGGCGTCGCCGCCGCCGCGCGAGAGCGAGACCAGCACCCGGTCGCCGTGCGGTTCGAGCCAGGCCGCGCCGGCCCAGACCCAGTTCTCGTTTTCACGCCTTGCCAGTTCGTCCAGGTCGAGCACGGTTTCCCATTGCGGCTCCGGCAGGCGGTACTGGTCCAGGGTGGTGCGGCGCCAGATGCCGCGCACGTGGCCGGCGTCGCGCCAGAAGTTGTAGCAGCGGCCGCCGTGCACGCCGACGTAGGGAATTTTTTCACTGGAGTCGAGGATCGCCTTCAGGCGCTCGCGCAGCGGGGCGAAACCGGGCCGGCACTCGAGTTCGCGCTCGGAGACGGCATTGCGTTCGGCCACCCAGGCCTGGGCCTGTTCGCCGTCGATGTCTTCCAGCCACAGGTAGGGATCGTAGGGATCGTGCGGCCCCCTGGCTTCATCAGATTTTTCTTCAACGAACTGTTGCATTACGGCCTCTCTCGTTATGCCTTTGTCACCTGCGGCACTTATACTAGCAATTTTCAAGGACCGGGACCGCCCGCGACGGACAGCATGATGCGATCGAAACAGGGCAGCGCGGGCGCCGGGACGGACATGTCCCCGGCCGCGCGCGGCCGTCCGCACCGCCCCTCGCGCCTGGCCCTGCTCTCCGGCGGCGGCATCGCCCTGGCGCTGGCGGTGGGCGCCGCGCTGCATTACGTGACGGCGCATGCGGTCGAGGAGGACGCGCGGCGCCGCTTCGACAACCTGGCGCGCGGCGCCCAGGACCGCCTGAACGCCGCCATCGCCTCATATGGCCGCGCCCTGCGCGGGATGACGGCCCTGCATGCGGCCGGCGAGACGCCGGACGGCACGCTGTCGCGGCGCGCCTTCGACCGCTACGTGGGCGCGCTCGACCTGGCGCACAATTACCCGGCGATCGAGGCCGTCACCTTCGCCGCGTATGTACGGGAAGCCGAGCGCGAAGCCTTCGAGGCCGCCATGCGCCGGGACCGCAGCGTCGATCCCAACGGCTATCCCGACTTCGCGATCCGCTCCGACGGCCCCCGCCCGAGCTACGAGGTGATCGCCTACCAGTATCCGTCCAGCCTGCCCAGCGGCCGGGTCGGGGTCGATATCGCCGCCCATCCGCTGGTGGCGAAGTCGCTGGCGCGCGCGCGCGACAACGGCGGGCTGAGCGCTTCCGGCAATCCGGTCCTGATCCGCCATCCGGTACCGCACAACGTGCTCGGCATGCGCCTGCCCCTGTACCGGGGCGGCGCGATGCCGCTGGCGCTGGAGGGGCGCCGCGCCGCCTATCTGGGCTCGGTCGGCATCGCCTTTTCGGTCCAGGAGCTGGTCAAGGGGGCGCTCGGCTTCCTGGAAGACCAGCCGGTGCGTGTGAGCCTGTACGGCAGCAGCCTGGCGACCGGCAGCGGCAGGCTGGCGCCGGCGGCGGGCGACCGCCTGCTGTTCGGGCCCGATGTCCGCGAAGGCATGCGCGCGGATGCGCCCGGCGGCGCGGCGCCGAAAGGTGAGGAGGCGGACCGCTTCGTCTCGCTGCTCGGGGTCGATTACGCCGGCAGCCAGTGGAAGGTGCATTTCTCCGCGCCGCGCAGCGGCATGATGGTGGGCGCGGACCGCTACCTGCCCGGCGCCGCGCTGGTCCTCGGCTTCGCCGGCACCCTGCTGGTGTACGGCCTGTTCCTGGCCCAGTACCGCGCGCGGCGCGAGGCGGTGCGCCAGCGCCTGCTCCTCGATTCCGTGCTCGACAACCTGGACGCCGAGGTCTACCTGAAGGACGGCGGGCGGCGCTTCCGCTATGTCAACGCCAGGGGCGCCGAAGCGCTTGGCGAGCCGGCCGCCCTGGTGGTCGGCCGCCGCGACCACGAGCTGATGCCGGCCGCCGGCGCCGATGCGGCCTGGGAGCGCGACCGCGCCGTGCTCGAAGGCGGGCAGCGCAGCGCCGGCCAGGTGGAGCAGACGGCCGCGGACGGCACGCCGCGCCAGCTGTGGAGCGTGCGGGTGCCGGTGCAGGTGGACCGGGCCGGCCCGGCGGTGCTGTGCGTGTCGACCGACATCACCGAGCTGCACCAGCTCAAGGCGCAAGCCGACGCCGCCAGCAAGGCCAAGAGCGACTTCCTGTCGAACATGAGCCACGAGATCCGCACGCCGATGAACAGCATCATCGGCATGACCCACCTGGCCCTGCAGGGCGCGCCCGACCCGCGGCAGCGCGATTACCTGGAAAAGATCCACCATTCGGGCCAGCACCTGCTGGGCATCATCAACGACATCCTCGACTTTTCCAAGATCGAGGCCGGCATGCTCAGGCTCGACCAGGTCGGCTTCATGCTCGACAGCCTGATGCGCAATGTCGAGAACCAGCTGGGCCAGGCCGCCGCCGCGAAAGGCCTGGGCTTCGACGTCGACATCGCGCCCGAGCTGATGCGCCCCCTGCGCGGCGACCCGCTGCGCCTGGGCCAGGTGTTGCTGAATTTCGCCGGCAACGCCGTCAAGTTCTCCTACCGCGGCCGGATCCGCCTGCGGGTGCGCCTGGAACGCGCCTTCGGCCCCGAGGTGCTGCTGCGCTTCGAGGTGCGCGACCAGGGCATCGGCATCGAGCCCCAGGCCCTGGGCAACCTGTTCACGCCCTTCCAGCAGGCCGACGGCTCGGCCACCCGGCGCCACGGCGGCACCGGCCTGGGCCTGGCGATCAGCCGCCAGCTGGCCGAGCTGATGGGTGGCACGGTGGGCGTCGAGAGCACGCCCGGCCTGGGCAGCACCTTCTGGTTCACGGCGCGCCTGGCGCTGGAGGAGAGCGCGGGCGCGGCGGCGGCCGGCCTGGGTGCGGCCCCGGCGCCGCAGAGCGCGCGCCTGGACGGCTGCGCGGTGCTGCTGGTCGAGGACAACCCCTTCAACCAGCAGGTCGCGCGCGAGCTGCTGGAGCAGGCCGGCGCCGCCGTGGTGGTGGCCAACCAGGGCGAGGAGGCGCTGGCGGCGATGGCCGGCCAGCGCTTCGACTGCGTGCTGATGGACATCCAGATGCCGGTGATGGACGGCCTGGAAGCCACGCGCCGCATCCGCGCCAACCCGGACCTGGCCGGTACCCTGGTGGTGGCCATGACGGCCAACGCCGGCGTGGACGACCGCACCCGCTGCCTGGAAGCCGGCATGAACGAATTCCTGACCAAGCCGGTGGTGCCGGAGCTGCTGGCCGCCACCATCGCGCGCTGCCTGGGGCGCACTTCGGCCCCGGTGCCGGATGTCGCCACGATGAGCTCTTCCGCCGCGGGCGACCCCGCGCATCCGGCAGCGGTGGGCGGCCTGCTCGACATGGGCCAGCTGGGCATCACCGCCAGCGGCGACCGCGCCAAGATGCGCAAGTACGCCTTCATGTTCCTGGAGGCGGCGCGCGAAGCCCTGCCCGAGATCGACGCCGCGCTGGCCGTGGGCGACCTGGAGGGAGCGGGGCGGGTCGGGCACCGCATCAAGTCCTCGGCGCGGGCCGTGGGCGCGCGCGATTTCGGCGCCGTGTGCGAAGACCTGGAAGCCCAGCCGGGCCGCCAGCAGGGCAGGAGCGGACCCACCAGCACGGCCCAGGCGCGGGCCCTGGTGGCGCGCCTGCGCGCGATGCTGGCGCGGCTCGAGCGCGAGGTCACCGCCCAGCTCGGCGACCGGGCCGGCGACCAGTTGTAAGCCGTGGCGGCGAGGCGCCTCCGCACTACCGCCGAGCGTCCAAAACAGGTAGACTTTGGCCCCTGAGCTGTCCGAATGTAAACCATGTCATCCCCGATCTCTCCCGGCTTGTTAATCTTGCACGGCAACCATCTCGAGTTGCTGCGCAGCGCCGTGTTCGACTGGATGCGCAGCCACCCGCTCGGCCCCCTGGAAGAAGAAATCATCCTGGTGCAATCGAACGGCGTGGCCGAATGGCTCAAGATCGCGCTGGCCGAGGAGCTGGGCGTGTGCGCCGCCACCCGCGTGGCGCTGCCGGCGCGCTTCATGTGGGAAGCCTACCGCGGCATGCTGGGGCGCGAGCGCGTGCCCACCCGTTCGCCGTTCGACAAGGACCCGCTCACCTGGCGCCTGATGCGCCTGCTGCCCGAGCTGCTGCAGGAGCCGGGCTACGAGCCGCTGGCGCGCTTCCTGGCCGACGGCGACGCCGAGCGCCGCCTGCAGCTGGCCGAGCGCCTGGCCGATCTCTACGACCAGTACCAGGTCTACCGCGCCGACTGGCTGATCGACTGGGCCGCCGGCCGCGACCAGCTGCGCCGCGCCGTCGGCGACCCGGCGCCGCTGGCGCCGGACCAGCGCTGGCAAGCCTGCCTGTGGCGCGCCGTCCACGCCAGCGTGCCGCCGGAGCAGCGCTTTTCCGGCCGCGCCACCATCCACCAGCAGTTTCTGGCCGCCAACCTGGAGAACCGGCAGCCGGTGTCGCGCCTGCCGCGCCGCGTGATCCTGTTCGGCATGTCGACCCTGCCTTACCAGACCCTGCAGGGATTCGCCGCGCTCTCGCTGCACACCCAGGTGCTGGTGGCGGTGCCGAATCCCTGCCGATTCTACTGGGGCGACATCATCGAAGGGCGCGAGCTGCTGCGCGCCGCGCGCCGCCGCCAGCCGCTGCGCGAGGGCGCCGACCTGTCCAGCGTGCCGATCGAGGAACTGCACGCGCACAGCCATCCGCTGCTGGCGAGCTGGGGCCGCCAGGGGCGCGACTTCGTGCGCATGCTGGATGAGTTCGACAGTGGCGAGGGTGCCCGCCAGGGCAACCTGCGCGTCGACCTGTTCGCCGAGGACGAGGGCGAGACCCTGCTGGCCCAGGCCCAGGCCGCCGTGCGCGACCTGCTGCCGCTGTCCGAGCACCCGCACGTGCCGCCCGCGCGCGAGGACCGCTCGATCGAATTCCACATCACCCACAGCGTGCAGCGCGAAGTCGAGGTGCTGCACGACCAGCTGCTGTCCTGGTTCGCCCAGGACCCCAGCCTGCGCCCGCGCGACATCGTGGTGATGGTGCCGGACATCGACGCCTTCTCGGCCGCGATCCACGCCGTGTTCGACCAGCACCGCCGCAGCGACCCGCGCCACATCCCCTTTGAAATCGGCGACGTGCGCGACCGCAGCGTGAATCCCTTGCTGGCCGCCCTCGAATGGCTGCTGCGCCTGCCCCAGCAGCGCTGCCGGCAAAGCGAAGTGCGCGACCTGCTCGACGTGCCGGCGGTGGCGCGCCGCTTCGGCCTGCACGACGAAGACCTGGCGATCCTGGGACGCTGGATCGAGGGCGCCGGCGTGCGCTGGGGCCTGGACCGCGAGCACCGCGACGGCCTGGGCCTGGGCTCGGCGGGCGAGCAGAACGCCTGGATCTTCGGCGTGCGCCGCATGCTGCTCGGCTACGCCAGCGGCGTGGGCCGCAGCTTCGGCGAGATCGAACCCTATGGCGAAGTGGGCGGCCTGGATGCGGCCCTGGCCGGCTCGCTGGCCCAGCTGGTCGAAGCGCTGCTTGCGTGGCGCGCCGTGCTGGCCGCGCCGCGCGGCCCCGCGGAATGGGGCGAGGCGGCGCGCGGCCTGCTGGCCGCCTTCTTCTCGCCCCAGGACGAAGCCGACCGCCTGACCCTGGCCCAGCTGAACGAAGGGCTGCAGTGCTGGCTGGAGACCGTGGACGCGGCCGGCTTCGACGAGCCGGTCTCGCTGGCCGTGCTGCGCGAAGCCTGGCTGTCGCAGCTCGACCAGCCGACCCTGAACCACCAGTTCGTGTCGGGTGGCGTGACCTTCTGCACCCTGATGCCGATGCGCGCCGTGCCTTTCCGCGTGGTCTGCCTGCTCGGCATGAACGATGGCGACTTCCCGCGCCGCGCCCAGCAGGCCGACTTCGACCTGCTGGCCTTGCCCGGCCTGGCCCGTCCCGGCGACCGCTCGCGCCGCGACGACGACCGCTACCTGATGCTGGAAGCGATGCTGGCGGCGCGCGACAAGTTCTACGTGAGCTGGGTCGGCCGCAACGTGCGCGACAACAGCGAGCAGCCGGCCTCGGTGCTGGTGGCCCAGCTGCGCGACTATCTCGTGAACGGCTGGGACCTCGACCTGTCCGAACGCACCGTGGAGCACGCGCTGCAGCCCTTCAGCCGCCGCTACTTCGAGCGCGGCGGCCTGCTGACCTATGCGGGCGAATGGCGTTCGGCCCACGGCGCGGAAGAAGGGGAGGCCGGCGACGACCTGCCGCCGTACGAACTCGAGCCGGGCTTCGTGCTGCGCCTGGGCGAGCTGGGCAGCTTCCTGCGCCAGCCGGCGCGCTACTTCTTCCGCCGCCGCCTGGGCGTGAGCTTCGCCGACGCCGCCGTGGTGGGCGAGGACGAGGAACCCTTCGCCCTCGACGCCCTGGAACGCTTCTTCATCGAAGACCACCTGCTGGACGACAGCGGCCCGGCCGAAGGCCTGCACGAAGTACGCGCCACCCTCAAGGGCCGCGCCGAGCGCCTGGCGCGCGAGGGCGTGCTGCCGATCGGCCTGCTGGGCCGCCAGTGGCAGGAACAGCTGGTCGAGGGCCTGGTGCCGGTGCGCAGCAGCTGGCTGCGCCTGGGCGCGCGTTTCCCGCAGCCGGCGCCCAAGCTGGCCGTGAGCCTGGTGTTCGACGACGGCCTGGCGCTGGAAGACTGGATCGACCGCCTGCGCAGCGACGGCGAGCGCAGCGCCTGGCTGGTGCAGATTTCGTCCAAGGTGCTGGACAAGCAGGGGCAGCCGCGCGGCGACAAGCTGATCGGCCCCTGGCTGCGCCAGCTGGCCAGCGCCGCCTGCGGCCATCCGGTGGCCGGCTACCTGGTGGCGCGCGACGCGGTGCTGGAGATGGCGCCGCTGGAACAGGAGGCCGCGCGCAAGGCATTGCGCGAGCTGGCGCTGCTCTGGCGCAGCAACCTGGACCAGCCGCTGGCGGTGGCCTGCAAGACCGCGCTGGCCTACCTGGCCGAGGGCGATGCCCGCACCACCTATGACGGCGCCTTCGAGATTTCCGGCGAGGTGACGGAGCCCTGCCTGGCGCGCCTGTGGCCGGACTTCGACGCCTTGACGGCGGCCGGCGACTGGCCGCAGGTGGCGGTGCAGCTGTACGGCCCGCTGGCGCGCTGGCTGGACGAGCAGGTAGCAGTGTCGCCGATCGCGGGGGACCAGACATGAGCATCGAACTCGCTCCGCTGTCCTTCCCGCTGCACGGCTCGCGCCTGATCGAGGCCTCGGCCGGCACCGGCAAGACCTGGACCATCGCCGCGCTCTACCTGCGCCTGGTGCTGGGGCATGGCGGGCCCGACGCCTTTGCGCGTCCGCTCCTGCCGTCCGAGATCCTGGTGATGACCTTCACCCGCGCCGCCACGCGCGAGCTGTCCAACCGCGTGCGCGAGCGCCTGGTGCAGGCCGCCGCCTTCTTCCGGGGCGAACTGGACCTGATCGACCCCTACCTGCGCGACCTGGCCGAGGCCTACCCGGAGGGCAATGCGCGCAGCGTGGCCGCGCACCGCCTGATGCTGGCCGCCGAGACCATGGACGAAGCGGCGATCTTCACCATCGACGCCTGGTGCCAGCGCATGCTGCGCGAGCACGCCTTCGATAGCGGCAGCCTGTTCGACGAAGAGCTGCTCACCGACGAGCGCGCATTGTTCGAGGACGCGGCCCACGACTACTGGCGCCAGCACGTCTACCCGCTCGGCGCCGAGGCGCTCGACACGGTGCTCGGGTCCTGGAGCAGCGTCGAGGCGCTCAAGGAGAGCGTGCGCGAACTGGTCTACCGCACCGCGCTGCTCGGCGAACTGCCGGAAGAGCCCTTGGGCGCGGTGCTCGGCCGCCTGGCCGCCGCCCAGCGCGCCCAGCTGGCGCAGCTGAAGGAAGGCTGGCATGAGCGCGCGAGCGCGATGGAGCGCTGGATCGCCGCGCATCGCGAACGCAATCCCAAGTGCTTCAACGGCAACAAGATGCGCGCCGACTCGCTGGTGAAATGGTTCGAGGCGCTGCGCGCCTGGGCCCTCGACCCGGCCCTGCACCAGCCCGCGCTGCCCGACACCGCCTGGAAGCGCCTGACCGAAGACGGCATCGTGGACGCTTTCAGCAAGGATTTCCATGCCGAGGTGCCGGACTGCTTCGGCTGCACCGCCGAGCTGAAGGCCGGCCTCGATGCGATCGATCCGATCGCGCATGCGCTGCTGCGCCATGCCGCGGGCCACATCGCCCAGCGCATGCGCGAACTGAAGCGCCGCAACCGCCAGTTCGGTTTCGCCGACATGCTCGAACGCCTCAAGGACGCGCTGGAAGGCGAGAACGGCGACGCGCTGCGCGGCCGCATCGTGAGCCAGTTCCCGGTGGCGATGGTGGACGAATTCCAGGATACCTCGCCCGACCAGTACCGCATCTTCGACCTGTTGTACCGCGTCGCGGACAATGCACCCGGACAGGGCCTGTTCCTGATCGGCGACCCCAAGCAGTCGATCTACGGCTTCCGCGGCGCCGACATCCACAGCTACCTGTCGGCGCGGCGCGCCACCGAAGGGCGCCACTACAAGCTGGGCACCAACTACCGCTCGACCGCGCCGCTGGTGTCGGCCGTGAACCGCGTGTTCGCCGTGGCCGAAGGCGAACACGGCGAGGGCGGCTATCCGCAGGGCGCCTTCCGCTTCCGCCGCGGCGGCGACAATCCGCTGCCCTTCGAGGCGGTGGCCGCCAAGGGGCACCGCGAACGCCTGGTCGGCGCCGGCGGCACCTTGCCGGCGATGACCGTGGCCTGCTGCCACCGCGAAGACCTGAAAGGCGAGGAGTACCGCGAGTTCTTCGCCCAGCACTGCGCCGAAGACATCGTGCGCCTGCTGAACGACGAGCGGGTCGGCTTCTCGGACGGCGAGCGCTTCCGCCGCCTGATGCCGGCCGATATCGCGATCCTGGTCCGCGACCGGCGCGAAGCCGCTGCCGTGCGGCGCGCCCTGGTGCGGCGCATGGTGGCCAGCGTCTACCTGTCGGACAAGGATTCGGTGATCGAAAGCGAGGAGGCGGCCGACATGCTGCGCTGGCTGTACGCAGTGGCCAATCCGCTCGACGGGGCGCTGGCGCGCGCGGCCTTCGCCACCCGCACGGCCGGCCTGCCGCTGGTCGAGCTGGCCAGGCTGTCCAGCAATGAGGAAGCCTGGGAAGTGCGGGTGGAACAGCTCAAGGCCCTCCACGGCAGCTGGCAGCGCCAGGGGGTGCTGGCCATGCTGCGCCGCTTCGTCCACGAACTTGGCCTGCCGGCGCGCCTGCTGCGCGAGCCGGGCGGCGAGCGCCGCCTGACCAATCTGCTGCACCTGGCCGAACTGCTGCAGGAAGCCAGCACCCAGCTGGAAGGCGAGCAAGCCCTGATCCGCTGGTTCGCCGAGCAGATCGAAGGCCTGGGCGAGGGCGGCGACGAGCGCGTGCTGCGCCTGGAAAGCGACGCCGAGCTGGTCAAGGTCGTCACCGTGCACAAGTCGAAAGGCCTCGAATACCCGCTGGTCTACCTGCCTTTCGCGGTCACCGCGCGGCCGGTGGAGAAGGGTAGCCGGGCCTTCTTCGAATTCATCGACCAGAACGGCGAGCGGCGCCTGGACCTGAGCCTGAGCGCGGAGGCCCAGGCGGCGGTCGACCGCGCCCGGCTGGAGGAAGACCTGCGCCTGTTCTACGTGGCCCTCACCCGCGCGCGCCACGCGGTGTGGCTGGGCACCGCCGTGGTCCTGCACCGGGGCAAGAACCGGCTGCACGAATCGGCATTCGGTTACCTGCTGGCCGGCGGCGAAGCGATTCCTCCCGCCGCCTTGCGCGAGCGCCTGCAGCAGCTGTGCGGCGGCGTTGACTGCATCCGCCTGCTCGACCTCGAAGAGGATCAGGCATCGACCGCCTTCTCGCGCGAGGACGAGCGGCCGGACCTGCTGGAAGCGCCGCGCTATGCGGCCAGCTTCGAGCGCGACTGGGCCATCGGTTCCTTCACGTCGCTGACGCGCCATGCCGTGGCGCCGCCCATGCGCGCGCAGGAGCAGACCCTGCTCGAGGAAGAGCCTTCGGTGGCGACCCCGCCGCGCATCGAGGACGCGCCCTGGCACCGCTTCCCGCGCGGCTCGGTGCCGGGCAACTTCCTGCACGAGCAGCTCGAATGGCTGGCCGGCGAAGGCTTCGGCTGCCTGGACGACCCGGCCTGCGAGCTGCGCCTGGTGCAGCGCATCGAGCGCGCCGGCTGGGCCAAACGCACGGACGACGCGCTGGCCTGGCTGAAAGCCATCGTCGGTACCGTACTGCCGCCGCTGGGCGCGGCCTTGGGGGATTTGCAAGACCCGTTGCCGGAGATGGAATTCTGGTTCCCGAGCGAGCGCCTGGATCTGCCGCGCCTGGACCGCCTGTGCCGCGAGCGCATCTTCGGCGGCGCCGAACGGCCGGTCCTGCCCGAGCGCACGCTGCACGGCATGCTCAAGGGCTTCGCCGACCTCGTGTTCGAGCACGAGGGCCGCTTCTGGGTGCTGGACTACAAGTCGAATGCGCTGGGACCGGGCGACGCCGCCTACACCCAGGCCGCGATGGAAGCCGGCATGATGGAACACCGCTACGATATCCAGGGCACGATCTACATGCTGGCGCTGCACCGCCTGCTGCGCGCGCGCCTGGGCCAGTCCTACCGCCCGCGCGAACAGCTGGGCGGCGCCGTGTTCCTGTTCCTGCGCGGGATCGCCAACCCGGCCACGCGCGGCTGCTGCACCCTGGCGCCGGACCTGGAACTGCTGGATGGGCTGGAACGACTGCTGAACAAGGAAGGCCATGGCGAAGACTGAAGCGAGCATCACGGCCTTGTGGGCCGAGATCGGCCGCCTGACCGACGAGGGCGAACTGCGGCGCCTGTCGGGCGCGTTCGCGCGCTTCGTCGCTTCGCTCGGCAACGCCGCGCCGCCGCTGGTGCTGGCCGCCACCGTGCTGTCCGAGCTCGAAGGCCATGGCCACAGCTGCCTTCAACTGTCCGACCTGGCCGACGGCCAGGCCGCCGCGGGGCTGCTGGGCTGGAGCGAAGAGCAATGGAAGGCGCTTGCGTCGAGCGCGGCCCCGTTGCCGCGCAGCGCCAAGGCCTGGGCCGCCCAGCTGGCCGCCTGCGAGCAGGTGTGGCAGGTGGACGAATTCGATTACGACCAGCCGCTGGTGCTGGACGGCGAACGCCTCTACCTGCGCCGCTACTGGCGCGACGAGCTGCTGGTGGCGCAATCGGTGCGCGAGCGCGCCAGGTCCCTGCGTCCGGTCGACGGCGAGGCCGTGCGCGGCTGGCTCGACACCCTGTTCGCCTCGCAGCGCGCGGCGGAAAAGCCGGACTGGCAGAAACTCGCCTGCGCCATCGCCCTGCGCGGCGCGGTGGGCATCATCACCGGCGGCCCCGGCACCGGCAAGACGTACACGGTGGCGCGCCTGCTGGCGCTGCTGTTCGCCACCGCCCCCGAAGCGGGCAGCCAGCGCATTGCCCTGGCCGCGCCGACCGGCAAGGCGGCCGCGCGCCTGAAGCAGTCGATCGACAAGGCCCTGAACGAACTGGCGGAGCGCGTCGGCAGCGCCCTGCCGCTGCGCGAGCTGACCGCGCGCATGGGCGCCGCGCGCACCTTGCACAGCCTGCTGGGCGCGCGCCCGGACAGCCGGGCCTTCGCCCACCACCGCGGCAATCCGCTCGACGTGGACGTGCTGATCGTCGACGAAGCCTCGATGGTGCACCTGGAGATGATGGCCAGCCTGCTGGATGCGCTGCCGCCGTCCGCGACCCTGATCCTGCTGGGCGACAAGGACCAGCTGGCCTCGGTGGAGGCGGGCGCGGTGCTGGGCGACCTGTGCCACAACGCCCAGGCCGGGGCCTATTCGAGCGACACGCAGGCCTATGTGCGCGAGGCCAGCGGCGAGGAGGTGCCGGACGACTACCTGGGCAGCGGCGGACCGCTGGCCCAGCAGACCGTGATGCTGCGCCACAGCCGCCGCTTCGGCGGCCCGATCGGCCAGCTGGCGCTGGCGGTGAACGCCGGCGACGGCGCGCGCGCCGAGGAGGTGCTGAGGGCAGGCGAGGGCGGCGTTCGCTGGATCGACCATGCCCAGCCGCATAACCTGCTGCAGCTGGCGCAGTCGGGCTACGGCCCCTGCCTGGAACTGCTGCTGGCCGGGCCGCAAGGGAAGCACGAGGACTGGGTGCGCCAGGTGCTGCTGCGCTTCGAATCCTTCCGCATCCTGTGCGCGGTGCGCGACGGCGAATGGGGCGTGTCCGGCCTGAACGACGCCATCGCCCAGCGCCTGGAAAGCGCGCGCCTGCTGCGCCGGGGCGGCGAATGGTATGTCGGGCGTCCGGTCATGGTGACCCGCAACGACTACGGCACCAAGGTCTTCAACGGCGACATCGGCCTGACCCTGGCCGATCCGGAACGTCCGGGTTCGCTGCGCGTGTACTTCCTGGAAGGCGACACGGTGCGCAGCGTGCTGGCCACCCGCCTGCGCAACGTCGAAACGGCCTTCGCGATGACCGTGCATAAATCGCAGGGCTCGGAGTTCCGCCACACGGTACTGGCCCTGCCGCGCGAGCGCAGCGCGATCCTGACGCGCGAGCTGGTCTACACCGGCATCACCCGCGCCAGCGAGGTCTTCACGCTGGTGACGCCGGCCGGCGAGGTGCTGCTGGATGCGATCGGGCGGCGCACCCACCGCACCAGCGGCCTGCGCGACATGATCGCCAACTAGCGGCGGCCGGGCGACGCCCTGGTCCGGCGCAAGCGGCGCAACATGACGGCACAATGACGGCACAA
>CAMPHU010000116.1 GCA_946886065.1 uncultured Massilia sp.
CACGTCGTTGGCGATCTTCATCAGGGCGGTGGCCAGGGTCTTGAAGGCGCCGTGGGCGGCGACCATGGCGTCGTGGCCGGCCAGGGCCATGAACTTGTTCGGCGCGCTCTTGAACGCGAGGCCGGTGCGCGAGCCCAGTTCGGCGGCGATGCGCGGCGCGAAATCCGGGTGGGCGTTCAGTCCCGTGCCCACGGCGGTGCCGCCGGCGGCCAGCAGCAGCAGGCCGGGCAGGGACGCCTTGATCGCCTGTTCCGAATACTCGAGCTGGGCGACGTAGCCCGAGAATTCCTGGCCCAGGGTCAGCGGGGTGGCGTCCTGCAGGTGGGTGCGGCCGATCTTGACGATGTCGGCGAAGTCGCGCGACTTGATCTCCAGGGTCTGGCGCAGCCTGGCCAGCGCCGGGAGCACGTCCTTGGCGACCGCGATCGCGGCCGCCACGTGCATCGCGGTCGGGAAGATGTCGTTCGAGGACTGGCCCATGTTGACATGGTCGTTCGGGTGCAGCAGGCGCGCCTCGCCGCGCTCGCCGCCCATCAGTTCGGAGCCGCGGTTGGCCAGCACCTCGTTCATGTTCATGTTGCTCTGGGTGCCGGAACCGGTCTGCCAGACCGCGAGCGGGAATTCGTCCGGATGGCGTCCTTCCAGGACTTCGTCGGCGGCCTGGATGATGGCGTTGGCCTTGTCGGCCGGCAGCTTGCCGAGCGAGCGGTTGACCGCCGCCGCGGCGCGCTTGACCTGGGCCAGCGCCGCCACCAGCTCCGGGGACATGCGCTCGGTGGAGATATGGAAGTGGTGGAGCGAGCGCTGGGTCTGGGCGCCCCACAGATGGTCCGCCGGCACCTCGATCGGGCCGAAACTGTCCTTCTCAATCCTGTTTTCCATATGAAGTCCTGTTCTATGAGTCCTGGTCAACTTCTTTAATGCACCGCTGGGATTAAAGAGTTTAGCGCAATGTCCGTTATTTACGTTCAGGTACCTCTTTTCGTCTTCCCTATGGCCAGTCGCCTTCCACTGTTATTCTCCTGCGCGCTCTTGGCGAGCGCAGCCGGCGCTGCCGAACTGGGCGACCAGCGTGTCGGTTCCTACATGGGCCAGCCGCTGGTGGCCGATATCGAACTGACGCTGATCGAGCACCCGGCCGCCAGGGTCGAGGTGCGCCTCGCCCATCCGAACGTCTACCGCGGCGCCAATATCGGCATGCCGCATGTGCTGTCGACGCTGAACATGTCTGTGATGCAGCGCGATGGCCGCCAGTTCCTGCACGTCACCTCGCGCGCTCCGGTTGAATCAAGCCATCTGCATTTGTACGTCGAACTGACCGACGGCGGCCAGCGCAGCGTGCGCCTGGCGACCCTGTGGCTGACGCCGGATCCGAATCCGGCGCCGCTGCCGGCGCCGGTGGCCGCCCCGGCGCCGGTGCCCGTGCCGCCGCCTGTTGCGGCGCCTGTTTCAGCACCCAAGCCCGCACCCAAGCCCGCACCCAAGCCCGCACCTGAGCCCGTTTCAGCACCGGCGAAAGCCCCCGAACCTGCCCCTGTAGCCGCGGCCAAGCCTGCGCCGAAGCCGCCGGTCAAGCCGGCGCCGAAGGTGGAGAAAGCCGCGCCGGCGATTGCGCTGCCGCCGCCCGTCCCGGCGCCCGACACATGCGCACCGGCGCCGCAGAGCGCGCCACCCAAGGTGTGCGCGGCGCTCGACTACAAGAATGCCCAGCTGCGCGAGCAGATCGGCCACCTGGAAGAGAAGGTGAAAGTGCTGCAAGTGGCGATGGGCGCGAGCCCGGCGGCGGTCGCCGCGCCCAAGCCTGCGAAGGCGAAGCCGCACAAGCCGCGCAAGAAGCCGGCGCCGGAGCCGGTGGACGAGACGCCCTGGGGCTGGATCGCCGGCGGGATCGCCGGCGTGCTGGCGCTGTTGGGCGGGATCGTCGTGGCGAGGCGGCGCAAGAAGACGGCCAGGCCGCGTGCCGCCGCCGCGCCGACAGTGCCGCTGCTGGCCCGCCTGCGCCAGCGTTTTGCTCGCAAGAACGCTCAGAAGAAAGCGACCGAGCCGGTACTGGAAGAGGATGCGCACGACACGTCTACACAAGCGTAAAATTTGCGTTATACTCATTCCGTGGTCGACGAGATCACAGACGGCGCAGGGTCTGGCGCAGCCACCACCGATAGCGTGGCGCGACAAGCAGACGAACGTTGAAGAAACGCCTGTGTCCGGAAGCAGTCCACTAGCCTGCAGCG
The DNA here is from genome assembly GCA_946886065.1 of uncultured Massilia sp. The sequence goes on from CAMPHU010000116.1 coordinate 2,232, forward strand.
GCGGTGGACGCCGGAAGCAACCGGCAAGAGGCGACGCCAGGAGATACCTGGTGCTCGCTCTCCATATTCCGCGGCTGAGCCAATGGCTTGGTGGCACCAAAAGCGCCTGAGGGCGCTTTTTTCATTTCCGGACTTATAAGCTTGCTGAAGGGAAGGAAACAAAAAAGGCGCCCGAGGCGCCTTTGTCATTCTTGCAATTTTCTGATCAGTGGGCCTGCATCGCACGGTCCAGCTGGCCCATCCACGGATCGGTCACGTCGCGAATCGCGCGGTCGTTGGCCATCAGCTGCTTGAGCAGGTCGATCTTGCGCAGGCGCTTGGCGCCGTCAAGGGCAGGTACGCCGGTGGCGGCGGCACGGGCTTCCACCTTGGCTTCGCTGCCGAGCTGGTCGAAATGCTTCCAGTCTCCAGCCTGGGCCGCGCTCGCCATCTGACCGGTCACGGTGGCCAGGTTTTCGTACATCGAGAGGACTTCGTTCGCGGTCATGAGAGCACCAGGTCTGAAAACTCCGGCCGGATTGCCGGTTGTCTACACCGTTATCGGAAGCACTTTTGGGAACTTTAGGGTTTTTTTAAAAAATTTTGAAAAATTTTTTAAAGGGAAGAGTAGTTGCCATTCGTGCATGGTCAAGCGCACCGGTCTGTTACAGTCGGCGTGCCCGGCAATACGCGCTATTCCGCGTATTTGGCAGTTTGGCCCCGATTTTTGCAGTCTGTCGCATTCGCGAGGCAGCCGTCCGGCCGCTTGCTTAGAGTGCAGCCTGAGTAGTTGCGCAGTCCGGCAGGAGTCCGGACGCCTGAACAAAACGAGAGAGACACCCATGAAACATTTGCCGGTCATGCGCGGCGCGGCCGCCCTTGCACTAGCTTTTACGGCGGCCACTGCCCAGGCAGAAGCGCCATATTCGTTTGCCGCCACCCCGGGCAAGCTGCCCAAGGACGTGGTGCCGATCCAGTACGATGCCCACCTGGTGGCCGACGTCGCCGGCAACACCTTCCGCGGCAGCCAGACGGTCGAGATCGAGGTCCTGAAAGCCACCTCGGCCATCATGCTGAACGCCGACAACATGGAGATCGACAGCGCCAGCCTGTCGGGCAAGGGCATGGCGCCGCTGAAGCTGACGCCGGTCCTGGACCGCAAACAGCAGACCCTGCGCTTCGAACTGGCGCAGCCGCTGGCCCCGGGTAAATACCAGCTGGCGCTGCAGTTCCGCGGCGCGATCACGCGCGAGGCGCGCGGCATGTTCTACGTGAACTACAAGGTGGGCGGGGCGGACAAGAAGCTGATCGCCACCACCATGGCGCCCACCGATGCGCGCCGCGTGCTGCCGACCTGGGACGAGCCGGCCTTCCGCGCCCGCTTCAAGCTGACCGTCGATGTGCCGGGCAACTTCAAGGCCTATTCCACCACCCCCATCGAGAAGCAGGAGCCCCTCGGCGGCGGCATGCAGCGCATTTCCTTCGGCAACACGCCGAAGATGCCGAGCTACCTGGTGGTGCTGGTGGCGGGCGAGATGGAGCGCCTGGCCGGCAAGCAGGACGGCGTCGACATCGGCATCGTCACGACCGAGGGCAAGCTGGGCTCGGCGACGTTCCCGCTGGCGGCCTCGCGCGACCTGCTGCATTACTTCAATGACTACTTCGGCGTGCCGTACCCGCTGCCCAAGCTGGACCAGATCGCCATTCCGGGCGGCTTCAACGGCGCTATGGAAAACTGGGGCGCGGTCGTCTACAACGAGCCGACCCTGCTGTATGACCCGAAGCGCAGCCCGGAGCGGGTCAAGAAGCTGTCCTTCAACATCAACGCGCACGAGCTGGCCCACCAGTGGTTCGGCAACCTGGTCACCATGGCCTGGTGGGACAACCTGTGGCTCAACGAAGGCTTCGCTTCCTGGATGGCGGCCAAGGCGACCCAGCACTTCCACCCCGAATGGCGCCCCTACCTGAGCGGCATCGCCGAGCGCGAGTACGTGCTCAACCTGGACGCGCGCAAGACCACCCACCCGATCCAGACCAGGGTCGAGAACGAAGAGCAGGCCGCCGCCGCCTTCGACGCCATCACCTACCACAAGGGCCAGGCCTTCCTGCGCATGCTCGAGGCCTACCTGGGCGAGGAGCACTTCCGCAAGGGCATCCGCGCCTACATGGCCAGGCACCAGTACTCGAACACCACCTCGGCCGACCTGTGGCAGGCGCTGGAAAAGGCCACCGGCAAGCCGGTCGAGAAACTCGCCTCGGACTGGACCCTGCAGCCGGGCTTCCCGCTGGTGAAGGTGGAGCAGGTGTGCGAGGACGGCAAGCGCAAGGTCACCCTGTCGCAGGAGCAGTACCGCCTCGACGAGCCGGCCGTGGAAAAGCGCGTGTGGAACATCCCGGTGCAGGTCGGCACCGTCAACGGCAAGGCCTGGACCATGCTGCTGTCCAGTCCGAGCCAAAGCTTCACCCAGGCCAGCTGCGAAGGCGCGCTGGTGGTCGACCCCTACAGCGTCGGCTATTTCCGCGTCCATTACGACCCGGCCAGCTTCCAGGCCCTGGCGGCCCAGGCGCCGCAGCTGCGCGACTCCACCCGCCTCAAGCTGCTGACCGATACCTGGAGCATGGTCTCCGGCGGCCGCATGCAGCTGGACGGCTACCTGAAGCTGGTCGAGAGCTACCGCGCCGAGCCGCGCCTGGCCGTGTGGGATTCGATCCTGTCCAACCTGCGCACCCTGGACACCCTGGCGCGCGGCGAACCGGAACAGGCGCTGATCCGGCGCTTCCTGATCGGCTTCGCGCGGCCCAGGTTCGAGAAGCTGGGCTGGGAAGAGAAACCGGGCGAGCCGGTGGAGGACGCCGAATTGCGCGCGCTGCTGGCCACCGCGCTGGCGCGCGCCGGCGATCCGCAGGCCATCGCCGAAGGCAAGGCGCGCTTTGCCCGCTACCTGCAGGATCCGTCCTCGGTGTCGCCGGCGATGATCGATTTCGTCACCAGCACCGCCGGCCGCTACGCCGACGCCGCTACCTACGACGCGCTGGCCGCGCGCGCCGCGGCTGCACCCAACAGCGAGGAACGCAACCGTTTCGGCAAGGCGCTGGCCAGCGCCCAGGACCCGGCCCTGGCCGCGCGCACCATGAAGGCCCTGGTGTCGCCCGATTCGCCGCCGGACCTGCTGCCCTACATGATGTTCGGCGTGGCCGGCGAGCACCTCGACCAGACCTGGGCCTTCGCCACCGCCAACCGCGATGCGCTGCTGAAGAACATGGAAGCCCTGGGGCGCTACGCCATGTTCGCCGGCATCGTCGGTTCCTCGGCCGATCCGCGCCATGCCGACATGATGGAAGCCTATATGCGCAAGCACTTCGGCCCGGACGCCGTGGTCGAAGCCGAACGCGTCGGCAACGGCGTGCGCATCCGCGCCGCGCAGAAAGCCCGCCTGCTGCCGCAAGTGCGCGCAGCCTTGAAATGACAACAAATAACATTCACCAGGAGACAAGGAAAGCCATGAAGACCCGTTGGACACCGAGTTGGACACCGATTAAGACCGCTATTGCCCTGGCCCTGTGCGGGGCGAGCTTCTCCATGGCGCCAGGCTTTGCCGCAGAGCAGGGCGCAGCGGTCACGCAGAGCAAGCCGGCCGCCGCCACCATGCTGCCGGGCGACGACTTCTTCGCCTGGGCCAACAGCGAGTGGCTGGCCAGCACCGAGATCCCGGCGGACCGCGGCGCCTGGAGCTCGATGCACGCCCTGGCCGACGAGACCAACCAGCGCATCGTCAAGCTGATCGAGGCCGCCGGCGCCGACAAGGCCGCGGGCGCCGAGGCGCGCAAGGTCGCCGACTTCTACAACGCCTACATGAACGAGGCGGCGATCGAAGCCGCCGGCACCGCGCCGCTCAAGCCGCACCTGGCCAGGATCGAGGCGATCAAGTCGCGCACCGACCTGGCGCGCGTGCTGGGCGCCTCGCTGCGCGCCGACGTCGATCCGCTGAACGCCACCAACTTCGAGACCGAGAACCTGTTCGGCGTGTGGATCAACCAGGGCCTGAACGAACCGGGCCGCAACATTCCCTGGCTGCTGCAGGGCGGCCTGGGCATGCCGGACCGCGCCTACTACCTCGACAACAATCCCAAGATGGCCGAGCTGCGCACCAAGTACCAGCAGCACATCGCCGCCATGCTGACCCTGGCCGGTTTCGACAAGGCCGAGGAGCGCGCCCTGAAGATCTTCGCCCTCGAATCGGAGCTGGCGCAGAGCCACGCCTCGCGCGAGGAATCCGCCGACATCCAGAAGGCCAACAACGTCTGGACCGCCAAGGACTTCGCCAGCAAGGCGCCGGGGATGGACTGGAAGACCTTCATGGCGGCCGCCGGCCTCGGCAAGCAGGACCGCTTCCAGGTCTACCATCCGGGCGCGGTGCAGGGTGCGGCGCGCCAGGTGATGGCGACCGACCTGGACACCTGGAAGGACTACCTGGCCTTCCATCTGGCGAACAAGTACGCCAGCACCTTGCCGAAGGCCTTCGCGGACCAGCGCTTCGCCTTCTACGGCAAGGCCCTGGCCGGCACCCCGCAGCAGTCGCTGCGCTGGAAGCGCGCGCTGTCGGCCACCAATGGCGCCATGGATGACGCGGTCGGCAAGCTGTACGTGGAGAAGTACTTCCCGGCGGAGAACAAGGTCCGTATCCAGCAGATGGTGGTCAACATCAAGGACGCCTTCGCGCGCCGCATCGACAAGCTCGACTGGATGGCGCCGGCCACCCGCGCCCAGGCCAAGGAAAAGGTGCGCACCATGTACGTGGGCATCGGCTACCCGGACAAGTTCAAGTCCTATGCAGGCCTGCAGGTGTCGCCGCTTGACGCCTTCGGCAACGTGATCCGGGCCCAGCAGTTCCACTACCAGCAGCAGCTGGCCAAGCTGAACCGCAAGCCGGAGCGCACCGAATGGTGCATGCCGCCGCAGCTGGTCAATGCGGTCAACCTGCCGATGCAGAACGCGCTGAACTTCCCCGCCGCGATCCTGCAGCCGCCGTTCTTCGACCCGCAGGCCTCGGATGCGGCGAACTACGGTGCGATCGGCTCGGTGATCGGCCACGAGATCAGCCACAGCTTCGACGACCTGGGCGCCCAGTTCGACGCCCAGGGCCGCCTGCGCGACTGGTGGACCAAGGAAGACCTGGCGCACTTCAAGGCCGCCTCGCAGAAGCTGGTGGAGCAGTACTCGGCCTACAAGCCTTTCGAGGACCTGCCGGTGAACGGCCAGCTGACCCTGAGCGAGAACCTGTCCGACCTGGCGGGCCTGGCGGCGGCCTACGATGCGTACAAGCTGAAGGGCGGCGAGAAGGCGGCGACGCAGGAGGCCGACCGCGAGTTCTTCACCGGCTACGGCCGCGCGTGGCGCACCAAGATGCGCGAGGCCAGCCTGCGCCGCACGGTGCTGACCGATGGGCATGCGCCGGCGCAGTACCGCACCTATACCGTGCGTAACCTGGATGCCTGGTATGACGCGTTTGGGGTGAAGCCGGGGCAGAAGCTGTACCTGGCGCCGCAGGAGCGGGTGCGGGTTTGGTAAGTGCTTGCGGGCACATCGTGAGCTAGTGGTGTGCGTGCAAACTTGGATCCCCGCCTTCGCGGGGATGACGTTTACAAGCACGATCCAAGGTGACGTGTCCTCTGATCCGTATCCGCAAATCCGACATCCCCGCGGAGGCGGGGACCCAATTCCGACGAGCAGTGACTGCACGAGCGCTCGCCACATGGCTGGCAACGCGCTACGATGCACCCCATGACCCCCGACGACATCACCCGCCGCACCCTCGACCACTACAACCGCAGCGCCGAGGCCTTCTTCGCCGGCACGATCGACCACGACGTCAGCCAGAACATCGACGCGCTGCTGTCCGCCATCACCGCCCCGGCCCCGTACACGATCCTGGACCTCGGCTGCGGCCCGGGCCGCGACCTGAAGACCTTCACCGCCCTCGGCCACCAGGCCATCGGCCTGGACGGCAGCGAGAAATTCGCCGAGATGGCCCGCGCCTACAGCGGCTGCGAAGTCTGGCGCCAGGATTTCCTGCACCTCGACCTGCCGCCAGGCATGTTCGACGGCATCTTCGCCAATGCCGCCCTGTTTCACGTGCCCAGCGCCAATCTCCCGGAAGTGCTGGAACACTTGTTCGGCGCCCTCAAGCCCGGCGGCGTGCTGTTCAGCTCCAACCCGCGCGGCCACAATGAAGAAGGCTGGAATGGCCCGCGCTACGGCAGCTATTACGACTACGCTACCTGGGAGCGTTACCTCACTGCCGCCGGCTTTACGCCGCTGCACCACTATTACCGGCCAGCAGGATTGCCGCGCGAACAGCAACCCTGGCTGGCCAGCGTCTGGCGCAAGCCTTGAATGTTAACTGACGTACAGAATGGCTCGGCAATCACGCCTAAGGTGAAACTTCGATTCATACCAGCATGAGGTGACCACCATGAACGACGACCAAATCAAAGGCCAGGCCAAAAACATTGGCGGCAAGATCCAGCAGAAAGTCGGCGAAGCCGTCGGCAGCCGCCAGCAGCAGCGCGAGGGCCTGTCGAACCAGGCCGAAGGCAAGGTCCAGGAAAAAGTGGGCGACGTGAAAGACATCGTCAAGGGCAACCGCTGATTCCCGCGATTCCACAAAAAACAAGCCGCGCAGTGCGCGGCTTTTTTATTGTTCATCCGGAGCCGTTGCGGGCCGGCGTCCGGTCGCCCAGCACGTCTTCGATGTAGAGCATTCTCACCAGCACCGCCAGGCCCGCCGCCAGCGGCGTCGCCAGCGCCACCCCGGCAAAGCCGAACAGGGTGCCGAAGATCAGCTGCATCACGATCACCAGGGCCGGCGGCAGGTCGACCGCGCGCGCCTCGATCAGTGGCTGCAGCAGATAGCCTTCGACCAGCTGGACCCCCACGAACAGCAACACCGTGTACAGCGCCAGTTCCGGGCTGATCGACAGCGCCAGCAGCACGGCCGGCACACCGGCCATGATCGGGCCGAGGTAGGGAATGAAGTCGAGGAAGCCGGCAATGATGCCGAGGATTAGCGCCAGCGGCACGCCCAGCATGCTCAGGCCGACCGAGGTTGCGATGCCGACGATCAGCATCGACGCCGCCTTGCCGAGCAGCCAGCTGGCCAGGGTATGGCCGAGTTCCTGCAGCACCTGGCGGGCGCGGTCGCGCCGCGTTTGCGGGATCAGGCGCACCACGCCGCTGGTGTAGAGCTGGGGCGTCGCCGCAAAGTAGATGCCGACGAACAGGATGATGACCACGTTGCCGGCGGCGCCCAGCACGCCGGTGAAGAAGAGGCCCGCGTTCGGTACCAGGTTGCTGAGCTGCTTGACGATCGTTCCCGGCGGCGGCAGTTCGGAAGCAATGCGCTTGAGTAGCGGATGCTGGGCGACTTCGCTTTGCAGGCGTTCCACCGCGGCCGGAATTTCCTTTGCCAGCTTGTTCGACTGTTCCGAGATCTGCGGCGCCATGGCCCAGCCGCCCAGGCCGATGAGGGCGAGCAGGAGCAGCACGATCGCGGTGAGGGCCAGCTTGCGCTTGAGTTTGAAGCGGCGATGCAGGATATCGCTCAGCTTGTAAAGCAGCACCGCGCACAGGATGCAGGCGAAGGTCAGCAGCAGGGCGTCGGCGGCCATGACGATGGCGGCGGCGCCGAACAGGAACAGCACCGCGATGCCATTGATGAGCGTGGCCCTGCGCGCCAGCCGGCGCTGCGCCTGCGGCGGCTCGGGCGGAGGATGCGATGCGGTCGGGTGGTCGTCGTGCATGGCCAATACCTCGGTAAGCGGCGGCGCCGCGTTGCCAAAACATTAGCATTTGCATTGCTTAAATGTCGCGCGGATGAGGTGACGCGGCTGTGTGCGGACACGCACGGAAGAGCAGGCCAGTGCTTGTTATTCTGTCATCACCGTGTGAATGAAAGGAGAACGCCATGAACAAGGACCAAGTCGAAGGCAAGCTGCAGGACATCGGCGGCAAGATTCAGGAAGAAGCGGGCAAGCTGGTGGACAGCCCGGAGCAGCAGGTGAAAGGCCTGAAGAACCAGGTCGAGGGCAAGACCCAGGAGAAGCTGGGCGATGCACGCGAAGCGCTGGATGAGGCGACGCGGCGTCGCTGAGTTGTTGGCTTGGGGATTGGGGAACAGCCGCCGGGAGGCGGCTGTTGTCGTTTTGGGGTGTGCTGAGGAACGTGGGTCCCCGCCTTCGCGGGGATGACGTGCGAGAGCAGATGGCCGCGTTTGATTCCAGATGCTGCTTTAATACGTCATCCCCGCGAAGGCGGGAACCCACGTTCGCAAGCTCCGCACAATGAAAAACGGCCGCGCAAGCGCGGCCGTCCGTGAACGAAACGCCGCTTACTTCGCCTGCGTCCCGCCCAGGTTCTTCTTGAAGAACGCCTCGATCAGCCCATACACATGGCGCTGGTTGACCTTCCCCGAAATGCCATGCTTGGCCCCCGGATACGTCATCAGGTCGAACTGCACATTGCGTTTCACCAGCTCGTCGATCAGGCGTGTGGTATTGGTGAACAACACATTGTCATCGGCCATGCCGTGCACCAGCAGCAGCGGCGACTTCAGCCCGTCCAGGTGCGCGAACACGCCGCTGCGCTGGTAGGCTTCCGGATCGCCCTTCGGCGTGCCGCCCACGAACTGCTCGGTGTAGTGGGTGTCGTACAGCGCCCAGTCCGTCACCGGCGCCACCGACACGCCCATCGCGATCTTGTCCGATGCCGCGGCCAGCAGGCGCAGGGTCATGAAGCCGCCGTAGCTCCAGCCGAACACGCCCACGCGCTTCGGATCGACAAAGCTCTGCTGGCCCAGCCACTCGATGCCGGTCAGCTGGTCTTCGACTTCGTGCTTGCCCAGGTTGTTGTAGATGACGTCGGTGAACTGGCGCTCGCGGCGGCTCGAGCCGCGGTTATCCAGGCGGAATACCACGAAGCCCTGCTGTGCCATGTACTGGTCGAAGTAATTGCCCCAGGCGCGGGTCACGCGCTGCGAGTGCGGGCCGCCGTAGGTGAACAGGAACACCGGGTAGCGCTTGCCCGCATCGAAGTTGGCCGGCTTGATCATCGAGTAGTGCAGGGTCTGGCCATCCTTGGCCTTGATGGTGCCGTACTCGGTCGGCAGGTGGTCCGGCAGGTACTTGGCGTACGGGTGGTTCGCGTTCAGCTCGTTCTTTTCCAGCCATTCGACCATCGAACCGTCGGCGCGGCGGATAGACACTTGCGGCGGGGTGCGCGGGTTCGAGTAGGTGTCGACGAAGATCTTGCCATTGCCTGCGAAGGAAGCGTCATGCCAGCCGTCGCCGGTGGTGATGCGCGCCGGCTTGGCGGCGGTGCTGCCGTCCAGCTTGAGGGCGTAGGTCTGCTTGTCGATCACGGCGTCGCGGTTCGATGCCACGTAGACCTTGCCGGCGTTCTCGTCGACCGCCAGCACGCTGTCCACGCCCCATTCGCCGGACGAGATCGGGTGCAGCAGCTTGCCGTCCAGGCCGTACAGGTAGAGGTGGTTGCGGCCGCTGCGCTCCGACGCCCAGATGAAAGCGTTGTTCTTCTTCAGGAAGCGCAGGTCGTTGTGGATGCTGACCCAGGTGGTCGAGGTCTCGGAGAACAGCGGGCGCTGCGCCAGGGTGGCGACGTCCACGGCCACCAGGTCGAGGCGCTTCTGGTCGCGCGTCTGGCGCTGGTAGACCAGGGTCCTGGCGTCGGCGCTGAAGTCGGCGCGCACCAGGTAGATATCCTTATCAAGGCCCAGGTCGATCTTGCGCTGCTGGCCGTTGACCGGGTTGACGATCATCAGGTCGATCAGGACGTTCGGATCGCCCGCGGCCGGGTAGTGCTGGTCGATGACTTCGGTGCGGTCGGCGAAGATCTCGAAGCGGCGCGCCACCGGCACCGGTGCTTCGTCGTAGCGGCGGTAGGCGATGTACGAATCGTCCGGCGCCCAGTAGTAGCCGGTGTGCTGGTCCATCTCTTCCTGCGCCACGAACTCGGCTTCGCCGTTGTGCACGGTGCCCTTGCCGTCCGTGGTGAGCTGGCGCTCGGCGCCGGTGGCCAGCTCGATCACGACCAGGTTCTGGTTGCGCACGAAGGAGACATAGCGGCCCTTCGGCGAGATCTTCGGATCGATCACGTTGCCCGAGGCGACCTTGCGCGCGGCCTCAGGCTTGGCGGCGTCGACCAGGTAGAGGTCGCCGCCGATCGGCACCAGCAGCTGGCGGCCGTCCGGCGACCAGAAATAGTTCAGGATGCCCGACAGGCCGGCGGTACGGGCGCGCTCGCGGCGCGCCTTTTCTTCCAGCGACAGCTCTTCGTTCGGCACCAGGCGCTTGGAATCGACCAGCAACTGGGTCTTCTTGCTCTTGGTGTTGTACTCCCACAGGTCCAGCTGGTACTGGTTGTCGCTGCGGCCGCGCAGGAAGGTCACGCGTTCGCCGTCGGGCGACACGCGCAGGGTGCGCACGCCGGGGCCGGCCAGGGCCGGTTCGCCGTAGATGCGGTCCAGCGTCAGGCGTTCGGCCGAAGCGGGAGCGGCCGCGAGGGCGGCCAGGAGAAGGAGGAGAGGGCGCATGGATGTCTCTGGAATTTAGTTAATTTACTGCAACGGCGGAACGATACCAGAGTCAGGCTTGGAACGCTGTAAATACCTATGCGCGTCCCTCGCGGATACGCTGGCGCGCCAGCTTCTCGAACGACCAGGTGAGCAGCACCGCCGCCACCGTCAGGCCCATCACCAGGCCGATCCAGAAGCCGGTCGATTCCATCGGCGCGGCCGGCGCCCATGGGAACCATTGCGGCGCCAGGCCCAGGATGCAGCCGACCGGCAGCGACACGCCCCAGAAGGCCAGCAGCTGGATGATCATCGGCGGGCGCGTCACGTGGTAGCCGCGGATGGCCGAGGCGGTGGCCACCTGGGTCGCGTCCGACAGCTGGAACAGGGCGGCGAACAGGAGCAGGTGGGCAGTGGCGGCCTGGACCGCCGGGTCCGAGGTGTAGGCGGCCGCGATTTCCCAGCGGAAGATGGCGATGCACAGGGCCGAGGCCGCGCCGAAGGCCACCGACATGCCCACGCCGACCCAGCCGACGAAGCGGGCGCGCTGCGGATTGCCTTCGCCCATGGCCTGGCCCACGCGGGTCAGCATGCCGATCGCAAAGCTCAGCGGCACCATGAACACCAGCGAAGCGAAGTTGAGCGCCACCTGGTGCGAGGACACCTGCACCACGCCGAAGCGCGCGACTAGCAGGCTGATCAGGCCGAAGGCGCTGACCTCGGCGAAATAGGTGACGCCGATCGGCAGGCCGAGGCGCAGCATCGAACCGATAGTCTTGCCTTCCGGACCTTCCCAGCGGTCGAAGGGATAGGTCATCCGGTAGGCGGGAGAGGTCTTGACCCACCACACCATCAAGCCCAGCATCAGCCACATGCCGCTCGCGGTCGAGACCGCGCAGCCGACCGCGCCGAGCTTGGGGAAGCCCAGGTTGCCGAACACAAGCAGCCAGTTCATGACTACGTTGTAGACCAGGCCGAAGATGGCGATCCACATGATCGGCATGGTCTGGTTGATGCTGGTGGTGTAGCCGTACAGCGCGCGGTAGCAGGCGAAGGCCGGCATGCCCAGGCTGATGACGTGCAGGAACAGGGATGCACGGTCGGCCACGGCCGCATCCAGGCCGACATGGTCGAACAGCAGGGTGCACAGGTTGGCGAACAGGCAGGCGACGATGCCGACCAGCAGGCCTTTCCACATCGACTGGCGCACCGAGTGCGGCACCTGGTCGTAGCGCGCCGCGCCGATCTCGTGGGCGACCACCGTATTGATCGCCATCATGGTCCCCATCACGGTGACGAGCACGATGGACCAGACCGAGGTGCCGAGCGATACGGCGGCCAGCTCTTCCGCACTGACGTGGCCG
>CAMPHU010000117.1 GCA_946886065.1 uncultured Massilia sp.
GGCTTCCCGCCTGTGCGGGAACGACGTCCGTGAGGCGGGACGCTGCTTAGCGCCATTCGTGGAGCGCGATCCCTCCGAATCCCTTCCATGCTCCGAACACCGCTTCCAGCCTCGGCAGCAGGCGTGTCAGCACCGCCTTATCCGCGTGGAAGGTCGTCGCCGACCCATCGATCCTCCTGCTGCCTTCCAGCGTGAACGGCTGCGCCTTCGCATGCGCCGTCGGTTGCCTGAGCAGCACGAGCACCTGCTGGCCCTCCAGTTCGAACAGCAGCATGTCGCCCGCCGCGCCCTTGGCCGCGCGCTGGTAGCGCCGCTGCGTCTCGGCCCCGATCGGCCCCGCCTCCAGCGCGATCCGCACCTGCTTGCCGTGCACCTCGGCCCAGTCCAGGAAGGGCACGGCAAAGCGGTAGATCTGCTCCGGATCGGTGCGGTAATCCATCACCGACAGCGCGTCGGCCGACCTGGCCAGCCCGCGCAGCAGTTCCGGCTTGCTGTCCCACCAGAACGGCACGACAAACTCCAGCCGCACCGGGCCCGCCGCTTCGCGCAGCCGTGCCACCAGTTCCAGGTAACGCCGGTCGCGCTCCGCCGGCGGCAGCACGTGCGCGGACAGGAGATAGGGCTCGACGTCGAATTGCATGCCCTTCAGGCGCGCAGCCGGTTCGGCCTGTGCGTTATAAACGGCATAGGCGCGGGCGCGCGCCGCCGTCGGCGCCTGCTCGCCCGGCAGCACCATGTGGGGATCGCCATCCACCGCCGTGACCGCGATCCCGCGCGCCCCGGACGCCTTGATGAAGGCCGCCAGCGCTTCCGGCTCGGTCACGCGTCCTTCCCGCAGCGGCACCGTGACGAACAGCTCGCCGATCTTCTCCTGCGCGGCCCAATCGACCAGCGCCTGGCCGCGCTCGCGCCATTCGGCCTGGTTCCAGATCCAGGTCGACCGGGGCGCACGCGTGGCTGCCGCCGGCTCCAGGCTCAGCGCATCGAGCGACAGGCTGGATGCCTGCGGCGGGCACAGGACGGTGAACTGCTCCCACGCGTGGCGCTCCAGGCCGGCGGGCAGGGACAGGCGTCCGGTGGCGGACAGGCTGCCCATGTCGAGCGCATCTTCGCGCGCCGCACGCGCAGCATCCGCTGCCTGCCACAGGAATTCCCCTTTCCCGGAAAACCTCGCCTGCAGGCTTGCCGCGGCGCGCGGCAGGTACCAGGGACCGCGCAGGAGCACGCCGGCCGGCTTCGTACCCGCCTTGCACTCGATGCGCAGGCGGCCGTCCTGCAGGCGCGCCTGCACGCGCTCCTCGACGCCGAAAGTGCGCACCTGCATCGCCGCCAGCAGGTTGTCGCCGAAAGGCATCGGCGCCGGCGGATCGGGCAGCGGCTTCGAAGGCAGCAAGGTATGTTCGCTGACCGCCAGCGCACCCTTGCTGTCGTCGCCCTGCAGAAGGATCGTCTGTTCCGGGCGCGCGTCTGCCGGCAACGGATACACCGCTTCGATGCGCGCGGCGTCGATCCCCAGTTCGATCTTGCGGCAGCCGGACGCATCGCCGATGAGGGCGCGCGCCGGCGTGCTGCCGGTGGCGGGACAGACGCTCAGCGAAGCGGCATGCAGCGGCGCGGTCATGAAGAGCAGGGCAAGGAGGTGGCGGGACATGTTCGGCAGTCTAGCGCGTCGCCTATTTCGGGGCGCCGCTTTGCCAGGTGCCCTTGCGCTTCATCGTGCCCCAGGTCGACTCCTTCTGCATCGCCCAGCGCCACAGCCCGATCAGGCGCCAGACCGAATTGAGCTGGCGGTAGCCGAAATTCTCGAGGATGACCACCAGGCCGAGCATCATCAGCTGCTTGCCGCGCGGGTAGATATGGAAGGACATCTCTTCCAGCAGCAGGCCCGAGGCCGACAGCAGGATGCCCAGGCCGACCGCCACGAACAGGAAGGCGCCGAAGGCCTGCCACGAGATCAGCCCGGTGAAGAAGGCCAGCGCCATGAACACATAGCCGCCCAGTTCCACCAGGGGGCCCAGCCACTCGAACAGCAGCATGAAGGGAAAGGCCAGCCAGCCCGGCACGCCGCCGTTGCGCGACAGGGGCAGGCCCCAGTTGGCGTTCAGGCTCTCGGCCAGGCCGCGCTGCCAGCGGATGCGCTGGTTCTTGAGCGTCTTGTAGTCCTCCGGCGCCTCGGTCCAGCACACGGGGTCGGGCACGAATTCGATGCGGTAGGGCTGGCGGCGTTCGCGCAGCAGGCGGTGCATGCGCACCACCAGCTCCATGTCCTCGCCGATGGTGTCGCGGCGGTAGCCGCCGGCCAGCACCACGGCGTCCTTGCGGAATACGCCGAAGGCGCCCGAGATGATCAGCATGCCGTTCATCGAGGACCAGCCCAGGCGCCCGAACAGGAAGGCGCGCAGGTACTCGACCACCTGGAACAGCGCCCAGATGTTCTTCGGCAGCCCCACCTTGGTCAGGAAGCCGCCACTGACCTCGCAGCCGTTGGCCACGCGCACCGTGCCGCCGGCCGCCACCACGGTGGGGTCGCGCAGGAAGGGCTCGGTGACCTTGGCCAGGCTGTCGCGCTGCAGGATCGAGTCGGCGTCCACGCCGCAGAACAGCGGGTAGCGCGAGATATTGATGCCGGCGTTGAGCGAGTCGGCCTTCCCGCCGTTGAGCTTGTCGATTACGCGCACGTTCGGGTAGCGCGTGGAGCGGTAGACCTGGCGCACTTCCTGGGTCGGGATCTGGCGCCGGTAGGCCTCGGGGAAGGGCAGCAGCGCGAACTCGCGCTTGAGCACATCGAGCGTGCTGTCCTTCGAGCCGTCATTGATGATGACGATCTCGAACTCGGCGTAGCTGAGCTGGAGCATCGAGCGGATCGAGGCCGCGATGGTCGCTTCCTCGTTGTAGGCCGGGACCAGGATGCTGATCGGCGGCTCCAGGCCCGAGTAGGCGCGCGGCAGGTCGGCCATGAACAGTTCCTGCCCCTTGCGGCGCAGCGCGCGCAGCGAGAAGGCGTTGAGCGTCAGGTAACCCACGTTCAGCGCGATGAAATAGCAGAACACGAACCAGGTGATGAACTCGACCAGGAAGGGGCTGAAGCTCATGCGGCCTCCTCTTCGGCCAGCACCTGCTGCAGCATGTCGGCCGCGAAGCGGTCGGTGAGCGAGGCGCGCAGCTGCTCCAGGTCGGCGCGCGAGAGCGCCGGCAGTTCGCGCAGCGCCTGTGCCGCGCGGTAGCGCACCCACCATTGCGGGTCCGCCAGCAGGGCGCTGAGGCGTTCGGCGTCGTCGCGGGTGCCGATGCGGCCCAGTGCGCGCGCCGCCTGCACCCGCACCTGCCAGTCTTCGTGGGCGAGCAGGGCGCGCACGTCCTCGATCGTTTCAGGCGTGATCACGCTGCGCAGGCCGGCGATCACGATTGCCACGGCCTCGCTGCGCAGCGCCCCGGCCAGCACGGCGGCCGGCAGCGGCACGCGCAGCGCTTCGGCGATGCGCAGCGCGCGCGGCAGGCGATCCTGCGGCAGGGTGGGCAGCACGCGTCCCAGCACGGCGGCCGTGGGCAGGGCGGCCTGCTGCAGGATGCCGGCCACGTGCGACAGCGCCCAGTCCTCGCGCTCGATGAACAGGGGTGTCAGGTAGCCGGTGGCGGCGTCGGGGTCGACCCGCACCAGCGCCCACAGGGCGGTCAGCGAGGCCGCGCTGTCGCTCAGTTCCGCCAGCGGCAGCAGCTGGGGCCAGGCCTCGCGGTCGCGCAAGTGGCCCAGCACCAGCACCGCCAGCAGGCGTTCCTCGCGCGCGCCGCGGGAGAGCATGGCGCGCGCCAGGCGGTCGGCGCCCAGCTCGCGCGCCATGGTGTTGAGGGCCTCGGTGGCTTCGCCGCGCAGCGAAGCTTGCAGGTGCACCCACAGGCGCAGGAAGGCCAGGCGCTCGTTCGGGGCCAGGGCGGGCAGGCTTGGGCGTTCGCCGACGATGGCCTGGTTCAGCAGCGGGCGCCAGCGCGCCAGCACCCGCGCCTCGTGCCGCTCCCGCTTGCGCAGCGACACGCGCAGCTGGATGATCTGGAGGCTCAGCAGGAGCGTGAGGCCGAGCGCGACGAGCCCCGTCCAGACCGCGACGGTGACGAAAGGGTCAGACGACTGGACGATCGCCAATGCCGCCTCGGAGGGAAGCCGGGGAGCACGCCGCCGTCATGCGGCGGGCCTCAGGAAGCGGCGCACGCGCGCCAGCAGTTCGTTCGGCTGGAAAGGCTTGATGACGAAGTCGTTGGCGCCGGCGTCCAGCGCGCGCACGGTGTCGCGTTCGGTGTTCTTGGCGGTCAGCATCAGGACCGGCACGGCGGCCCAGTCGGCGCGCTCGCGCACCAGGCGCACGATCTCGAAGCCGTCGATGTAGGGCAGCATCACGTCGAGCAGGATCAGGTCCGGCGCGGCCGTGGCCGTGGCGATGTGCTCGCTGGCGGCGCGGCCGTCGGGAAGCTGGGTGACACGGTAGCCCTGGCGTTCGAGCATGAAGCGCAGGACCTGGGCGATGTGGTCGTCGTCTTCGACCACCAGCACCTGCGGCGTGGAGGCTTTATCGTTCGGCATCTGTTCACTCAGTAGAAGTTGCCCAGATTATATAGCGGAGTATGTATTGACGGTCGCCGCTTCGGTATAGGCGAGGGTCAGGATGACCCGCTTCCGCCCCGTGCGCCCACGGGGCGCGCGCGCAGCGGGTGGAGCAGGGAGCGCAGGTCGTTGTGGTCGAGTTCGTACATCAGGGCCAGCAGCTGGCCCAGCTCGCCTTTCGGAAATCCTTCGCGCGCGAACCAGCCCAGGTAATGGCCGGGCAGGTCGGCGATCTTGCGTCCCTTGTATTTGCCGTAGGGCATCTCCCGGACCAGGAGCAGGGTGAGGTGTTCGGAATTCATCGTGCGCCACTTTAGCAAACAACGGCGAGGCTGTAGCATCTAACCGACATCAGAACAGGAGAGGAGCAGCCATGAGCGACGAATTCGACTTGCAGCGCTTCGTCGATGCGCAGGCGCCGGTCTACGACACGGCGGTGGCCGAACTGCGCGCGGGACGCAAGCGCAGCCACTGGATGTGGTTCATTTTTCCGCAGATTGCCGGGCTCGGGCAGAGCGAGATGTCGCAGCGCTATGCGATCCGTTCCTCGGACGAAGCGGCCGCCTACCTGGCCCATTCGCTGCTGGGCCATCGCCTGAACGAGTGCGCGGGGATCGTGGCGGCGCTCGACGCCGACGCCATCGAGGATGTGTTTCCGCCGCCGGACGACCTGAAATTCCATTCCTCGATGACCTTGTTCGCCGACGTGGCGCCGGACGTGGCCGTGTTCCAGGCTTGCATCGACAAGTATTTCGACGGGGCGCCGGACCGCAATACGCTGGCGCGCTTGTGAGCGATACGGTTTCACGGCCAGTGGAAGAGCCTTATGCCTGCGCGTACTGCTTCTCGAGCAGCTCCTTGCGGCCGCGCTCGGCGATGTGGACGATCACCGTATGCGGCAGCACCAGGGTCGGATGCCGGGCGCGGTGCCTGGCGAACCAGAACACGTCGTCCAGCTCTTCTTCCTCGTGCGAGGTGGTCATGACCAGCTTGTCTTCCGGGATGTCGTCGTAGTCGTAGGCTTCGAGGTTGGCGTCGTCCACCGATTCGGCCCAGTCTTCGCAATACTGGCCCCAGGCCAGCACGTAGCGGCAGTGGGAGCCGGCCAGCCAGCGGCTCGCTTCCCAACGCCACATTTCTTCGCAGACCTCGTCGATCACGAGCACGGCAAGAAAAGGGGCGGACGGAAGCAGGCCGGCCGGCGGCAGTTCCTCGTTGGGGCGAAGGTGCAGATAAGTAAGGGTCGGTTTTTGCATGGTAGCCGTTAGGTTCGTCAGCCCCGGCATTGTGCCAGATGCGGCGGTTTGCAGCTTGTGCCATGCCCGGAAGACCTTGTTGCGTATAATCGCTTTTGGTATCCCCAATATTTTCCAGAAAACAACAATTCATGGCTTCATCTTCCGACAATATCAGCATGGCGGTGTTCTGCGACTTCGAGAACGTCGCGCTGGGCGTCCGCGACGCCAACTACGAAAAATTCGACATCAAGCCGGTGCTGGAGCGTCTCCTGCTCAAGGGCAGCATCGTCGTCAAGAAAGCCTACTGCGACTGGGACCGCTACAAGGGCTTCAAGTCGACCATGCACGAAGCGAACTTCGAGCTGATCGAGATCCCGCACGTGCGCCAGTCGGGCAAGAATTCGGCGGACATCCGCCTGGTGGTCGATGCGCTCGACCTGTGCTACACCAAGTCGCACGTCAATACCTTCGTCATCATCAGCGGCGACTCGGACTTTTCCCCGCTGGTCTCCAAGCTGCGCGAGAATGCCAAGCAGGTGATCGGCGTGGGCGTCAAGCAGTCGACCTCGGACCTCCTGGTGGCCAACTGCGACGAATTCATCTTCTATGACGACCTGGTGCGCGAGCAGCGCCGCACCGCCGCCAAGCGCAAGGAAGAGCAGGACGCGCGCAAGGGGCAGCCGCAGAACAAGCGCCCGAGCGACGACCGCCGCAAGGAAGAGCTGGAAACACGCAAGGTACAGGCGCTGGAAATGGTGGTCGAGACCTTCGACGCCTTGGTTTCCGAGCGCGGCGACACCGGCAAGATCTGGGCCTCGCTGCTGAAGGACACGCTCAAGCGCCGCCGTCCGGACTTCAACGAGACCTATTACGGCTTCCGTACCTTCGGCAACCTGCTGGAGGAAGCGCAGACGCGCGGCCTGTTCGAGTTTGGCCGCGACGAGAAATCCGGCACCTATGTGTACCGCAGCGCGCATGCGCCGGTGCTGGCGGCGGTTGGCGAAGCTGCGGCGGAATTCCAGGCCGCCGAGCCGGCCCAGTTCGAGGCAGGCGAACCGCAGGCCGAGAGCGCCGCAGCCGAAGCGGCGCAGGAAGAGCCGATGCGCGAGCCGCGCCGCCGTGGGCGTGGCGGCCGCAAGCAGGGCGGACGCGGCGAGCAGGCGGCGCCGGTGCCGGAACTGAGCTTCCCGGATGCCGATACCGCCGTGCCGCCGTTGGCGCCTGAGCCTGCTGTGGAAACTGCCGCCGAAGCCGTTCCCGAGGCGGCGCCGGTGGAAGTGCCGGCCGCCGAGCCGGCGCCGGCGCCGGCCAAGGAGCGCCGCCGCGCCCCGCGCAAGACCGCAGCCCAGAAGGCGGCGGAGGCTGCTGCTGCCGCTGCCGCAGCCTCCATGGCCGAACCCGTCGCCGGGCAGCCGGCGCCCGAAGCTGCGCCGGCCGAACCGGCGGCGGAGCCGGCCGTGGCCGGTTCGGAAGAGGGCGAAGGCGAAGCAGGCAAGCCGGCGCGCAAGAAGACCGCCCGCTCGGCCCACAAGGCGCCGGCACGCAAGCCCGCCGCGCGCGGACGCCGCCCGGCCAAGCCGAAAGCAGGCTCGGAGAACAGCTGAGCTGGCGCAGGGCGCGCGTGCGCCGCACGCGCGCCGCTGCTGCAATAATGGAACGCCTGCGTTGGCGCAGGCGAGGCTGCAATGACCGACCGCCGAAGGAGCCTGCCATGCGAGTGCCTGCCGGACTGTTGCTGTTGTGTTCCCTGAGCGGCCTGGCGGCGGCAGCGCCTCCGGCCGACCATCCCATCCTCGGCATCTGGAGGCTCAGCATTCCCGAGCTGGGCTGCTCCGAAACCTACCGCTTCCGCGGCGACGGCACCACCCTTGTCACCAGCGCCGAGGAAGTGTCCGAAAGCGAATTCAAGATCCCCGACAAGCCCAGCGCCAAGGGTTTCTACCGGCTCGACGACCGCGTCACCAAGGACAATGGCAAGAAGGATTGTTCCGGCGCCATCATGAAGGTGGGCACGCGCGCCACCAACTTCATCCGCTTTCACCCGTCCGGGGCGCTGTTCCTGATGTGCGCCGATGAGTCGATGGAGTCCTGCATCGGCCCCTTCGAGCGGGTCCAGGGAGAGGAAGCCTAGAACCTGAGGGAATAGGACTTGGCTTCCCGGCAAT
Organism: uncultured Massilia sp.; assembly: GCA_946886065.1. Next base: position 7,998 of record CAMPHU010000117.1, read on the forward strand.
AGGCGGGCTCGTCGCTTCGGTGTATATTGCTGTGCGAAACGACAACTCCATCCCCCTGCCGTCCTATGTCTCCCGTCCTGCTTTTCTGTATCCTCATCGCGTATTTCGCGCTCCTGCTGGGCGTCGCCTGGGCCACCTCGCGCAACGCCGACAACGACAGCTTCTTCATCGGTAACAAGAGCAGCAACTGGATGCTGGTCGCCTTCGGCATGGTCGGCACCACCTTGTCCGGCGCCACCTTCATCAGCGTGCCGGGCAACGTCGGCGCGGACGGCTTCGGCTATGCGCAGATCCTGATCGGCTACGTGATCGGCTACATCCTGGTCGCCTACCTGCTGCTGCCGCTGTACTACCGGCTCAAGCTGACCTCGATCTACCACTACCTCGACGTTCGCCTCGGGCGCCGCGCCTACCAGAGCGGGGCGGGCTTCTTCATCATCTCGCGCCTGCTGGGCGCCACCGCCCGTCTCTACCTGGTCGTCAACATCCTGCAGGCGATCATCCTCGACAGCCTGGGCATCCCGTTCTGGATCACGACCCTGGTCATCCTGGCCATGATCCTGATGTACACCTACCAGGGCGGCGTCAAGACCATCGTCTGGACCGATACCCTGCAGACCAGCTGCATGCTGTTCGGCCTGTTCGCCTGCGTGTGGTTCCTGCTGAACGAGCTGGGCATGTCGATTCCCGAGAGCCTGGACGCGATGCAGTCGCAAGGCCTGTCGCGCATCTTCACCACCGACTTCGACAGCCCCAATTTCTTCCTCAAGCAGATCGTCGCCGGCGCCTTCATCGTGCTGACCATGACCGGCATGGACCAGGAAATGATGCAGAAAACGATCTCGGTCAAGACCGTGGGCGACTCGCAAAAGAACCTGCTGACCCTGACCGGCGTGCTGGTGGTGGTGCTGATGGCCTTCCTGTTCCTGGGCGGGCTGCTCTACCTGTACGCCCCGGCGGCCGGCGTGACCGCCACCGGCGACAAGATCTTCCCAGCCGTGGTCATGGGCCACCTGCCGGCCACGGTGCAGATCATCTTCCTGATCGCCCTGATCTCGGCCCTGTTCCCCAGCGCCGACGGCGCGATCACCGCGCTGACCTCGTCCTTCTGCATCGACATCCTGGGGATCAAGCGCCGCACCGACCTGACGGAAGCGGGCAAGGAGCGCCTGCGCCGCCACGTGCACCTGGGCTTCGCCTTCCTGTTCCTGCTGCTGGTGCTGGCCTTCAAGGCGGCCGACAACCCGAGCATGATCGTGGTCATCCTCAAACTGGCCAGCTATACCTACGGTCCGCTGCTGGGCCTGTTCGCCTTCGGCATGATGACCACGCGCACCCTCACGGACCGCCTGGTGCCGTTCGTGACGATTGGCGCACCGATTCTTTGCGCGCTCCTTGAGTACAATCAGGCTTACCTGCTCGGCTCTTACCGACTCGGGCTGGAGTTGCTTATGGTTAATGGCATACTGGTATTTGCTGGCCTGTTCGCGATCTCGCAGCGCGCACCGGCCGGGGCCGGTCCGGCCGCCGTTGCCGCCTGACAGGACACTGCGTTCACTTATTCATTGGAGTTTCGATGGCCTTCAAGCCTTTCAGCGCCGTGCGGCGCGGCTTCAGCTGGTTGTGGGGCGCGCTCGACGCGACCCGCCGCACCTTCGTCAACCTCTTGTTCCTGCTCTTCCTCATCCTGCTGGGCTGGATGATCTTCGGCGGCAGCGGCGTCAAGCCGATCGCCGGGAAAACCGCGCTGGTGCTGGAGCTCAAGGGCGACCTGGTGGAGCAGTACCAGGCCTCGCTGCGTGAAACCGTGCTCGACAGCGTCGGCGGCGACAGCAAGCGCACCGTGCTCCTGCGCGACGTGATGCTGGTCCTGGACAAGGCCGCCAAGGATCCGAACATCTCCACCGTCGTGCTGCTGCTCGACGAGATGGAAGGCGGCGGCCTGGCCATGCTGCGCGAGTTCGGCGCGGGCGTCGACCGGGTCAAGGCGGCCGGCAAGAAAGTGGTGGCCTGGAGCGGCAGCTACGACCAGAAGCGCTACCTGGTGGCCTCGCACGCCAGCGAGGTTTACATGCACCCGATGGGCATGGTGCTCATCGAGGGCTTCGGCCGCCACAAGAACTACTACCGCGACGCGCTGGACAAGCTGGGCGTGACCGTCAACCTGATGAAGGTGGGCACCTACAAGAGCTTCGCCGAGCCCTACATCGCCAACGGCCCGTCCGATGCCGCGCGCGAAGCCGACACCTACCTGTTCAACGCCCTGTGGTCCGGCTATACCGGCCAGGTGGAGAAGAACCGCAAGCTGAATTCCGGCGCCGTCGCGGCCTTCGTCGACAGCCTGCCTCAGCAAATGGAAGCGGCGGGCGGCAGCTTCGCCAAGGTGGCGCTGGCCAACAAGCTGGTCGACGGCCTCAAGACCCGCGACGAAGTGCGCGCCATGCTGATCAAGCGCGGCGTCTACGACGACGACATCAAGTCCTTCCGCCAGGTCGGTTTCTACGACTACCTGTCGCGCCACCCGCAAAAGCCTTTCGGCAGCGCGGTCGGCGTGATCGTCGCCGCCGGCAACATCACCGAAGGCACGGGCGGCCCGGGCGTGGTCGGCGGCCTCACCACCGCCAACCTGATCCGCCAGGCGCGCGAGGACGACGAGATCAAGGCCGTCGTGCTGCGCGTGGATTCGCCCGGCGGCAGCGCCTACGGCTCCGAGCTGATCCGCCGCGAACTGGAACTGACCCAGGCCGCCGGCAAGCCGGTGGTGGTGTCGATGGGCAGCCTGGCGGCCTCGGGGGGCTACTGGATCTCGATGGCGTCCGACGAAGTGATCGCCGACCCGTACACGATCACCGGCTCCATCGGCGTGTTCGCCATCCTGCCGACGGCCGAGAAGGTGCGCGACAAGCTCGGCATCCACACCGACGGCGTCACCACCACCTGGCTGGCCGACGCCTACAACCCGCTGCGCCCGCTCGATCCACGCTTCGGCCAGGTGGTCCAGAGCAGCATCAACCATGTATACAGCGAATTCACCACCAAGGCGGCCGCGGCGCGCAAGACCACCGTCGCCAAGATCGACGAAGTAGGGCAGGGCCGGGTCTGGACCGGCGCCCAGGCCAAGGAACGCGGCCTGGTCGACCGCCTGGGCAGCTATGGCGACGCCCTGGATTCCGCCGCCCGCCGCGCCGGGCTGGGCAAGGACTACCGCGTGGATTATGTCGAGCGCCCGGTGTCGCGCGTCGAGCGCTTCCTGCAGCTGATGGGCGCATCAAGCGCCCAGGCGGTGACGATCCAGGTCAGGCTCGGCCTGCTCGAGGAAGCGTTGCCGGCCGGCCCGGTGGCCGAGGTGGCCCAGGACATGGCCTTCCTGTCGGAACTGACCAGGGACCGCAAGCCGTTTGCCGCCGTGACGCACTGCCTGTGCGGCTTGCCTTGAGCGGAAATGTAGCGAGTTTGTAACCGTTTCCACCAAGGATCAACGGGCGCGGAATGCAGGTTCCGCGCCCTTTTTTCCTTGACTTGCCGCGAACAGGCGGCGAACGGTGTAAATCGATGTAAAGCCCCTTCCGCCATTGTGGGGAACGGGGAGCGCGCAATGTACGTTATGAAACATATCGCGCAAAAACACCATGCTACAGTCAACCGGACACTGAAGAACTCATTGCGGAACGCATTGCCGTTCCGGCCGGAAAGACAAGGAAAAGCATGGACACCAGGGAGCCCCCGACCACCACCCGTACGCCGCTGACCCATGGAAGCCCGGGCGCTCCGCCCGCCTCCCGGCCGCGCCGCGCTCGCATCGTCGGCACCGTCATCGCCGTGCTGGCGATGGTGGGGCTGGCCGCGCTGGCCTGGTACCTGACGCACCGCCCGGCAGGCAATCCCGCGGGCGGGCCGGCGGCCGCTGGCGCGGCGCCTGGCGCGCGCGGCGGCGCCAGGCCGGGAGGCGGAGGAGGGCGGGGCCGCGGCGGGCCGGCGACCACGGTCGGCGTGGCGACCGCCGTCCAGGCCGACATTCCGGTCACGCTCGACGCGCTGGGCACGGTGGTCCCGGCGGCCACCGCGACGGTGCGGCCGCAGGTCTCGGGCGTGATCCAGAAGATCCATTTCACCGAAGGGCAGCTGGTCAAGGAGGGCCAGGTGCTGGCCACCATCGACCCGCGTCCCTTCGAGATGGCGCTGATGCAGGCGCGCGGCCAGCGCCAGCGCGACGAGGCCCAGCTGGATAGCGCGCGGGTCACCCTGGCGCGCTACCGCACCTTGCTGGAACAGGATTCGATCGCGCGCCAGGAAGTCGACACCCAGGCGGCGCTGGTCAAGCAGCTGGAAGGCACCGTCATGACCGACCGCGCCTCGGAAGGCACGGCGCGGCTGAACCTGGGCTACGCCTCGGTCAAGGCCCCGATCAATGGGCGGGTCGGCCTGCGCACGGTGGACATCGGCAACCTGGTGGGCAGCGGCGACGCCAATGGGATCGCGGTCATCACCCAGCTCTCGCCGATCGATGTCGAGTTCACGGTGCCGCAGGACCAGCTGCCGACCCTGCAGGAACGGATCGCCGCCAAGGCCAGGATGGAGGCGACGGCGCTGGACCGCACGCGCAGCCAGGCCCTGGCGACAGGTGTGTTCAGTGCGCTCGATAACCAGGTGGACGTGCAGACCGGCACGGTGCGCGCCAAGGCGCGCTTCGCGAATGCGGACGGCAAGCTGTTCCCCAGCCAGTTCGTCAACCTGCGGCTGCAGGTGAACCTGATCGAGGATGCGGTGGTGGTGCCGGTGACGGCGCTGCGGCATGGGGCGAATGGCGATTTCGTGTACGTGCTGAATGCGAAGGAGAAGACGGTTTCCATGCGCCCGGTGACGCGGGGCGAGGCGACGGTCGACAAGGTGCAGGTGCGCACGGGCTTGAAGGCCGGAGAGCAGGTGATCACGGAAGGGGCGGACCGCCTGCGTGACGGCGCCAAGGTGAGCTTGCCGGGCGACCGTCCGGCCGGCGCGCGCGGAGCAGGGCAGGGGCAAGGGCAGGGCCGCCAGCGCCAGGGAGCGCAGCAATGACGCACCGCCGCCGCCATGCGCCCGCGCCCCTCGCACCGTCATTCCCGCGAAGGCGGGGACCCATGTCCGTTGGGCAGCCAGGTACGCGTGCAAACTTAGGTTCCGGCCTTCGCCGGAACGACGGTAACTCATGAGCCCATCGACCCCCTTCATCCACCGACCGGTCGCCACGGCCCTGCTGATGCTGGCCATCGTCCTGGCCGGCCTGGTCGGCTACCGTTTCCTGCCTTTGTCCGCGCTGCCCCAGGTCGATTTCCCGACCATCCAGGTCCAGACCCTGTACCCCGGCGCCAGCCCCGAGGTGATGGCCCGTACCGTCACCGCCCCGCTGGAACGCCAGTTCGGCCAGATGTCCGGCCTGACCCGCATGAGCTCCACCAGCGCCGCCGGCGTCTCGGTGATCACCCTCCAGTTCGGCCTCGGCCAGACCCTGGACGTGGCCGAGCAGGAAGTGCAGGCCGCGATCAATGCCGGCGGCTCGCTCCTGCCGACCGACTTGCCGGCCCCACCGGTCTACGCCAAGGTGAACCCGGCCGACGCCCCGGTGCTGACCCTCGCGATCACCTCCGACACCCTGCCCCTGACCGAGGTGCAGAACCTGGTCAACACCCGCCTGGCCCTGAAGATCAGCCAGGTCTCCGGCGTCGGCCTGGTCACGCTCTCCGGCGGCCAGCGTCCCGCGGTGCGCATCCAGGCCGACACCGAGGCGCTGGCTTCCTATGGCCTGGGCCTGGACACCCTGCGCAGCGCCATCACGGCCGCCAACGCCAACAGCGCCAAGGGCAACTTCGACGGCCCCACGCGCTCCTACGCGATCAACGCCAACGACCAGCTGCTCACCGTCCCCGACTACAAGAACCTGATCGTCGCCTACAGGAACGGAGCACCGGTCAAGCTGGAAGAGGTGGCGCGCGTGGTCGACAGCGCCGAGAACGTGCGCCTGGGCGCCTGGGCCAACATGAAGCCGGCCATCATCCTGAACGTGCAGCGCCAGCCGGGCGCCAACGTGATCGCCACCGTCGACGGCATCAAGGAACGCCTGCCCGAGCTGCAGGCCGGCCTGCCGGCCTCGGTGCGCATGGA
>CAMPHU010000118.1 GCA_946886065.1 uncultured Massilia sp.
GAGCGAGCCGGGAATTTGCGCATTTTATTTGTCGGTCGGCCAGGCGTTCAAGGACGTTCGCTTTGCGCCCGAGACGGTCGACCAGGCTATCGATGCTCAGATTGAAAAGCCCCTGGTTCAGGCCGAAAAGGAGGTCGGATGATCATCGAACGAAAAGCAGACCGGCGCCGCAGCGCGTCGTCGTACTTCACCAGCCCGGTCAACGACCGCCGCCGGCCAGCGTACGAGCGCCGCGGCACGGTGCCGGCGACGCCGCTGATGCCGCGCGAGGTGCTGGTGCACGGCGAGCGCCGGTTGCTGCCTGACGCTGGACTGGAGTGAACATGCCGACCAATTACCTGACCGCCGACGAGCTGGCCGAGCTTATCGGCTGCGCGCCCACCAGCTTCGCGTGCATGCGCCGATACCTCGAGCGCCACAGCTGGCCCTTCGAGCCGAACCTGCGGGGATTCCCCAGGGTCAGCCGCGCGTATCATGACGCCCGCATGACCGGCGCCATGTCGCCGAGCGCGCCGCCGGACGCGGCCGCCGAACCTGACTTCAGTATGTTTTCGCAATGATCGGAAGAAGAAAATCACCGGACGGCATGCCGTTCCGCCTCTACGAGCGCATCGGCAAGTTCAAGGTGAGCTATGGCTACAAGCTACCGGACGGAACCTGGGCGTTCCGCCTGACGGCTGCCGCCAGCGACAAGGACGCGTGCGCCCGGATCCGCGCAGAGGCTATCGACCGGGCCAATGAATTGAACGGGGCACCGGTGGAGAGCGGCGCGACGGAGGCGCTGTTCAAGCGCTACTTCACCTGGCAGCGCAGCCTGCCGCCCGAGAGCGAAGAGCGGAAGGCCGACAGCACGCTGGACGAGAACGAGCACAACGAGGCCAAGCGCCTGCTCCGCACGTTTGGCAAGGTGAAGCCCTCGGTCATCAAGCCCGTGCACATCTACAAGTACCTGGACGGCCGGGCCGCCGAGGGCGCACCGGCCAAGGCGAACAAGGAGATCGCGCTGCTGTCCGCGGTGCTGGAGTTCGGGCGGCGCAAGGGTGTGCTCGAGACGAACCCCTGCCTGAACATCAAGTACAACAAGACACGGCCGGACACCCGCTACGTGACGCCGGCCGAGCTCGACCTGGTGCTGCGCACGGCGCGCGAGCGCGGCGGCATGTATGTGGTCGCGGCGCTGTGCTTGCGCGCCGCCTACCTGACGGTGAGCCGTCCGGACGAGATGCGCAAGATCACGCGCCAGGCCATCACCGACCTCGGCGTCGAGATGGCAGTGGGGAAGCGGAAGAAAGGCCAGGCCCAGAAGTTCAAGCTGATCGAGTGGTCGACCGAGCTCCGCGCCGTCATTGACGAGGCGTTGAAGCTGCAGCGTACCACCAGCATGTATGTTTTCGGCAACAGCGACGGCCAGCCCTACACCACCAGCGGCTGGAACACGAACCTGCGCCGCCTGATGGAGCACGCCAGGAAGAAGGCCGAGAAGGAAGGGGTCGAGTTCGCGCGGTTCACGCTGAAGGACATGCGGCCAGCGGCGGTCACGGACCGGGTGGACGAGGGGGACCAGGACATCATGAACGCCACCGGGCACAGCAGCGATCGCATGGTCAAGCAGGTCTACGACCGGCGGAAAAAGAAGACAGCCAGAGCGACCGAGTAGCAGAGGTCGCCAAGTTTCCGGCAAATTCTCACTGAGGCTTAAAAAAATGGCTGAACTGCCCAACTACTAGGCAGACATAATCGTGCAAGCTAGTGATGAGTTCAAACAAAGGGTACTTCTTCTCGTCGCAGATCACCGAGACGACGGCCTGTACCTTAATGTTGCCGCCAGCTTTCTCGAGCGGATGTCTTGTCCGGTATTCTAGGAGAGGCACACCTGGGGCAAGCGGCCCGGCCCAGATGGTTACATCGGGCGGAGTATTGAGATCCGCGGCTAGTTCATCCGCAAATATCACAGTAGCGGAAAGCTCAAACGTTTCTGGTGCAAACAAGGCGACAGCCGGGATCCGGTGCTTGTCCGAGTTATTCACGCGCTGGAGCAGTATTAGTGGGTCCTTTTCCGAAAGCTTCTCGGCACCAGGAAGATCTCGGTTAAATGGCTGAATCATTTGAATCAGACGAGCCGCCTCTTCTGGCAACTGCTGCAGGTAGCGTTTCCCCACCTTCGCGAAAGCAGTTGGGTCATCGAAAATAGGGAAGGCTAAGTCCTTCGGCCGTAGCGGCGGCTCGGCCTGGAGCCTTGCGAGCGCAAAGGCCAGATTGTCGAGCGCACTGCGTAAATTGTGAGCGAACTCGCCGAGCGTCAGCCCGAGGTCGTCAAAGGGCAGCGCCTCCTTGAATGGGTCGAGCACAACTTTATACCCGTGACGGTTAGGAAGGAATTCGACGTGCGTTTGGGAGGGGTTATTTTTGGCCCACTCTGATGCAAAAGCGATCAACGCATCACGCTGTTTTGCCGCGCGCTCAAGCTTTAGCATGACCGGCCGGATGAGTTCGTCCACGTTCCTCCAGTGCTCAACAATATGGCCAGAGGGTAATAAAACGCCCGAACAGTAGTGGCCATCTTCCAAAAATTGGAATTCATCTTCCAAAAACGGAAACGGGCTACAGCGATGACGCTTGTAACCCGTTGTTTTTACTGCTGAATTCTTGGGGTGGCTGATGGGACTCGAACCCACGACAACAGGAATCACAATCCTGGACTCTACCAACTGAGCTACAGCCACCACTGACTTGCTTTCTGTCTCGTCGTTGTCGAGACAGAACAAGATTATACAAACTCCGCGGCAAAGTGGCAAATTTAAATGTGGGTGGGGAAGCGGAGGGTGGTCGTGTGCTTGTAAACTTGGATTCCCGCCTTCGCGGAAATGACGTGCTGAGGTTGCGGGCCACAAGGCACGCCGGCAGTCGGCGTCCTCAAACCGTCATTCCCGCGGAGGCGGGAACCCAAGTTCGCTGGCAGACCCCAGCGCTTACTGGCTCACCACCGGCGCCGCAATCTCCACCTCATGCACCGGCGGATCAATCCCCAGCAAACTGCCGAACGCCGCCGTCAAGGCCGCGCTGCTGGCGCTGGTGAACCCGGTCAGGCTGGCCGGCTGCCCGCCCGCCGTGCGCAGCAGGTGTTCGGCTTCCAGCAGGCGCGCCAGTTGCCGCGCCACGGCGTCGCCGGTGTCGATCAGCGCCACATCCGCACGGCCCGCCCTGGCCAGCACGCGCTCGATCGAGGCGCGCACCAGTGGATAGTGGGTGCAGCCCAGCACCAGGGTGTCGGCGCCCTGGTCCAGCAGGGGATGGATATAGCGCTCCAGCATGGCGGCGGTCTCCGCCGAATCGAGCGCGCCGAATTCGATCTGGTCGACCAGGCCGACGCAGGGCTGCAGCAGGAAATCGGCCCCGGTGGCCTCGTGGATCTGGTCGCGCAGCGCGAGGAACTTGGATCCCCGCAACGTGCGTTCGGTCGCGAGCACGCCGACCTTGCCGTTGCGGGTGCTGGCCGCGGCCGGTTTCAGGCCGGGTTCGACGCCCACGATGGGCATCGCGGGATAGCGCTCGCGCAGCTTGCGCACGGCCGCCACGGTGGCGGTGTTGCAGGCCACGACCAGGGCCTTGACCCCGTGCGTGGCCAGGTAGTCGGCAATCGACAGCACGCGCGCGACGACGACGTCCTCGGGCTTGTCGCCATAAGGAGCGAAGCCGGAATCGGCGAAATACAGGAGATGTTCGTGCGGCAGCTGCGCCTGGATGTGGCGCAGCACCGAGAGGCCGCCGACGCCCGAGTCGAACACGCCGACCGGGGCGCTTTGGGGCAGGTTGGATGTCATGTTCGGCGGCGCGAAGTGGGGTTGGACGCGTGGGCGGCCAAGCCGCCCACCCTGCTTTACACGGTGGCGACCGGGATGCCTTTCAGCGACTCGATCTTCGCGGCCCACTCCTTCGGACCGGTGATGTGCACCGAGGTGCCGGTCGAATCGACGGCCACGGTCACCGGCATGTCGGTGACTTCGAACTCGTAGATCGCTTCCATGCCCAGGTCCTCGAAGCCGACCACCTTGGCCGACTTGATCGCCTTCGACACCAGGTAGGCCGAGCCGCCCACCGCCATCAGGTAGGCCGACTTGTGCTTCTGGATCGATTCGATCGCCGCCGGGCCGCGCTCCGCCTTGCCGATCATGGCGATCAGGCCGGTCTGCTCCAGCATCATGTCGGTGAACTTGTCCATGCGGGTCGCGGTGGTCGGGCCGGCCGGGCCCACGACTTCCTCGCGCACCGGATCGACCGGGCCGACGTAGTAGATCACGCGGTTGGTGAAGTCCACCGGCAGCTGCTCGCCCTTGGCCAGCATGTCCTGGATGCGCTTGTGGGCGGCGTCGCGGCCGGTCAGCATCTTGCCGTTCAGGAGCAGGGTCTGGCCCGGCTGCCACGACGCGACTTCCTCCTTGGTGAGGGTGTTCAGGTCGACGCGCTTGGACTTCTCGGTGTCCGGGGTCCAGTGCACGTCCGGCCAGGTCGACAGCGCCGGCGGTTCGATATAGGCCGGGCCCGAGCCGTCCAGCACGAAGTGGGCGTGGCGGGTGGCGGCGCAGTTCGGGATCATCGCCACCGGCTTGGAGGCCGCGTGGGTCGGGTACATGTTGATCTTCACGTCCAGCACGGTGGTCAGGCCGCCCAGGCCCTGGGCGCCGATGCCCAGCGCGTTGATCTTGTCGCACAGCTCGATGCGCAGTTCTTCCAGCTTGTTCTGCGGGCCGCGCTGCTTGAGCTCGTACATGTCGATGTCTTCCATCAGCGACTCTTTCGCCATCAGCATCGCCTTCTCGGCGGTGCCGCCGATGCCGATGCCCAGCATGCCCGGCGGGCACCAGCCGGCGCCCATCAGCGGCACGGTCTTGATGACCCAGTCGACCAGCGAGTCGGACGGGTTGAGCATGACGAACTTGGTCTTGTTCTCCGAGCCGCCGCCCTTGGCCGCCAGCTTGACGTCGACGGTGTCGCCTTCCACCAGCTCCATGTGGACCACGGCCGGGGTGTTGTCCTTGGTGTTCTTGCGCTCGAAGTGCGGGTCGGCCACGATCGAGGCGCGCAGCTTGTTGTCCGCGAAGTTGTAGGCGCGGCGCACGCCTTCGTTGACGGCGTCGGTCACCGAACCGGTGAAGCCTTCGAAGCGCACGCCCATGCCCACTTTCAGGAACACGTTGACGATGCCGGTGTCCTGGCAGATCGGGCGCTTGCCTTCCGCGCACATGCGCGAGTTGGTCAGGATCTGGGCGATCGCGTCCTTGGCGGCCGGGCTCTGCTCGGCTTCATAGGCGCGCGCCAGGTGCTGGATGTAGTCGGCCGGGTGGTAGTAGCTGATGTACTGCAGTGCGGCGGCGACCGATTCGATCAGGTCGCTCTGGGTGATGACAGTTGCCATGGAAGTTCTCGATGAGTGGAAGTTAATGCTTTGCGTGGTGGGTCGTCATGACGATGCGGTCGGTGTAGGCGATGGCCATGGCCGACAGCAGGAACGCGCAATGGATGATGGTCTGGAACATCATCGTCTCCGCGGTGTAGTTCGCGGCATTGATAAAGGTCTTGAGCAGGTGGATCGACGAGATGCCGATGATCGCCATCGCCAGCTTGGTCTTGAGCACCGAGGCGTTCACGTGCGACAGCCATTCCGGCTGGTCCGGGTGGCCCTCCAGGTGCATCCGCGAGACGAAGGTTTCGTAGCCGCCGACGATCACCATGATCAGCAGGTTCGAGATCATGACCACGTCGATCAGCCCGAGCACCACCAGCATGATGGTCGTCTCGGTCAGCTTGGTCGGGCGCGCCGCGCCGGGCACGGTGACCACGTCCAGAATGTGCTGCAGCGAGGCGACGTTGCCCATCGCGGCGCCGATCAGGTCTTTCAGTTCGACCCAGAAATGGAAAACGTAGACGCACTGCGCCAGGATCAGGCCCAGGTAGAGCGGCAGCTGCAGCCAGCGGCTGGCGAAAATCAATCGGTTGAGCGGGGTGAGCTTGGGGGCTCCGTTGTTCGGTGCAGGATGCGACATCGGGAAACAGACTCCAGGAATGCGACAAAACAGCTGAGCATTCTACACCGCCGGCTGCATTCATGTCCGCGCCCGGCGCCCGTTTCCCCGGCTTCGGAAGTTGCTTATTGCTGCTTAGCAACGCCGAGCAAGGGGCTCCCCAAGGGGGCGGCAGGGGGGGGCACGGCCGCACGATAGCGATTTGCAAACAAATCATCCTTCCAAAGCGGGAGCGCTATACTGGCTGTCACCTTCACGCAATCGACTGGCCATGGCCTCCTCGACCTCGCAGCGGATCGCGGCCATTGTGATGTTGGCAGCGGAATACTACCTGCTCGGGTGGTTGGCGCTGCTGTCGGCGGTTCCGCCCAGCTACGCGGCGTCGGTCTGGCCGTCCGCGGGGATCGCGCTTGTCGGTCTGCTGCATTTCGGCGACCGCGCCTGGCCGGGCGTCCTCCTCGGTTCTTTCCTCCTCAGCCTGCAAGTCACCGTGGGCACCACCGGCGACCTGGGGGCCGCGGCCATTGCCGCGTCCGGCATCGCGGCCGGCGCCACTGCCCAGGCGCTCGCGGGGGCGGCCCTGGTGCGCCGCTGCAGCCTGGCGGCCGGGACGGCGGGGCTGGGACGCATCGCGGCCATGCTCGCGCTCGCCGGCCCCGTGGCCTGCCTGATCGCCGCCTCGGCCGGCATCGGCACCTTGTGGCTGACCGGCGTGCTGGCACGCGGCGACGCCGGCTTCAACTGGTTCACCTGGTGGGTGGCGGACAGCATCGGCGTGCTGATCGGGCTGCCCCTGTACCTGCTCTGGACCGCCGACCCGCGTTCCATCACGCGGCGCAGCCGCGTGCTGGCGACCCTGCCGATGCTGGTGCTGCTGGCCGTGATCTCGCTGCTGTTCACACGCACCAGCGCGCTCGAGCGCGAGCAGGCCCAGGCGGAGTTCACCCGGCGCAGCGAACTGATCGCGAACAACCTCGAGCAAAAACTCACCGAATACACCGAGGCCTTGCACGCGGTGGCCGGCTTCCTCACGCTCAGCGAGGCGCCGCTCGACCGCGGCGCCTTCCGCCGCCTGGTCGGCGACCTGCTCAGGCGCCACCCGAACCTGCACGCCATTTCCTGGATTCCGCGCATCACGGCCGCCCAGCGCGCGGACTACGAAGCGGCCATGCGCGCGCAAGGCTACGCGCCGGACGGCATCCGGGTGCTCGGCGCGCAGGGCGCCCTGGCGCCGGCGGACTGGCGCGCCGAGTACACCCCGGTCACCTTCATGGAGCCGGTCCGCAACAGCGTCCTCGGTTTCGACCTGTCCTCCGACCCGGAGCGGCTGGCAGCCCTGCAACAGGCGCGCGACAGCGGACGCGCGACGGCCAGCGTCAGCGTCGGCCTGGTGGACCTGGCAAGCGAGCGCAGCGGCGTGCTGATCCTGGCGCCGGCCTACCTGGCCGGCGAGCCGCTGGCGACGGTGGAGGAGCGCCGCGCCGCGCTGCGCGGCTATGTGTGCGCGGTGCTGCGGGTCGAAGTGATGATGGGCGACCTGTTGCGCGGCATGGACATGACGGGCATCCGCATCCGCCTGACCGACCTCGGCACGCCCGGCGGCCGCTTGCTGGTGGAGGCGCCGCGCCCCTCCGCGGACGCGGCGTCCAGCTACACCCGGCATGCCGCGGAGCGCGTCGGCATGGTCCACCGCGTCACCATCGCCGTGGGCGGCCGGCCCTGGGAATTCACCTTCACCCTCGACAGCAACAATCCTCTGCCTTACCGCTCGCCGATGGCATGGAGCGCGCGGGTGGTGGCGCTGATGTTCACCGGGCTGCTCAGCACCTTCCTGCTGGTGATGGTCGGGCGCACCGTCACCATCGAACGGCAGGTGCGCGAGCGCACCGCCGAGCTACGCGACAGCAACGCCGCCCTGACAGCCTCGAACGCCGGCCTGGAGCGCAGCGAGCAGGCCCTGCGCCAGAGCGAGGAAGAGGCCCGCAGTGTCCTGGAGACCGCGCGCGACGCCTATATCGCGATGGATGTGAACGGCACGGTGGTCGCCTGGAACCGCGAGGCGGAGGCGACCCTCGGCTGGCCGCGCGGCGAAGCGGCCGGCCGCAACCTGCCGGAGCTGCTGCTGCCGGCGCGCGCCCACCGGCCGCGCGCCGGCCGCCTGATCCGCCAGCTGGCGAGCGGGCGCACGCGCTTCCTCAACCGCCGCATCGAAACCATGGTGCGCCACCGCGATGGCCGGCAGCTGCCGGTGGAGCTCACGGTCTGGACCACCGGCCACGGGCAGGAGCGGCGCTTCCACGCCTTTCTGCACGACATCAGCAGCCGGCGCGCGGCAATGCGGCGCCTGGCCGCGCAGGAAGCGGCGGCGGCCGCGCTGGTCGAATCCGCCAACCTGGCCGAGGCCGGGCCGAAGGTGCTGCAGGCCATTTGCGGCGCCATCGGCTGGTGCGTGGGCGCGATCTGGATGCTCGATACCGAGCGCGAGGACCTGCATTGCTGCGAGTTCTGGAGCCGCGAGCACGAAACGGCGGCCTTCGAACAAGTCTCCCGGGTGCGCCGCATGGGCCGCGGCGAAGGGCTGCCCGGGCGGGTCTGGAACAGCCGCCAGCCCGAGTGGATCACCGACATCGCGACCGACGGCGGCTTCCCGCGCGTGCGCGAGGCCCTCGGCGCCGACCTGCACGCGGCCTTCGCCTTTCCGGTGACGGCGGGCGGCGAGCTGCTGGGCGTGGTCGAATTCTTCTCGCGCAGCGTCGTCGCGCCGGACGAGGGGCTGCTCAAGATGATGGAGACCGTCGGCAGCCTGCTCGGCCAGTTCGTGGCGCGGCGCCGTGCGGAAGCGGCGCTGTTCGAAGAGAAGGAACGGGCCCAGGTCACGCTCAACTCGATCGGCGACGGGGTGGTCGTCACCGACACCAAGGGGGGCGTCACCTGGCTCAACCCGGCCGCCGAAGCCCTGACCGGGTGGAGCCTGGCGCAGGCCGAAGGGCAGCAGGTGCCCGACGTGCTCCGGCTGGTGTCCCATTCCGACGGCGCGCCGCTGCCTTGTCCGCTGACCCTGGCGATCCAGGCCAACCGGCGGGTCGGCCTGAGCATCGACACCGAACTGGTGCGGCGCGACGGCGCGCGCCGCGCGGTGGAGGATGCCGCCGCGCCAGTGCACGACCGGGCAGGGCAGGTGGTTGGCGGCGTGGTGGTGTTCCACGACGTCAGCGAAGCGCGGGCGATGCACATGAAGATGTCGCACCTGACGCGCCACGACCACCTGACCGGCCTGCCCAACCGGGCCCTGCTGCACGAGCGCCTGGCGCACGCCATCGGGCAGGCGCGCGACCGCCATGGCGAGCTGGCCTTGCTGTACGTGGACCTCGACGGTTTCAAGCACATCAACGATTCGCTCGGCCACGAGGTCGGCGACCTGCTGCTGCAGGAAGTCACGCAGCGCCTGCTGGACAGCGTGCGCTCGGTCGACACGGTCAGCCGCCAGGGCGGCGACGAATTCACGGTGCTGCAGCCGGAAATCCGCAGCAGCAGCGACGCGGTGCGCGTGGCCGAGCACATCCTGCAGGCGGTGGGACAGCCTTTCCACATCGGGGACGCGGAACTGAACCTGACCGCCAGCGTCGGCATCGCCCTGTATCCGGCCGACGGCGGCGAAGCCGGCGTGCTGCTCAAGCATGCCGACGCCGCCATGCACCGGGCCAAGCTGAGCGGGCGCAATCACTATCACTTCTTCACCCGCGAGATCAGCGAGCGCGCCGACCGCCGCCTGGCGATCGAGAGCGCGCTGCACCAGGCGCTGCGCAACGGCGAACTGGTGCTGCATTACCAGCCCAAGGTAGCCCCTGCCACCTCCGCGCTGACCGGCATGGAAGCCCTGGTGCGCTGGCAGCAGCCGGGCGGCCGCCTGGTGATGCCGGGCGAGTTCATCGAGGTGGCGGAGGACTGCGGCCTGATCGGCCGCATCGACCGCTGGGTGCTGGAAACCGCCTGCCGCCAGAACCGCGCCTGGCAGGACGCCGGCCTGCCGGCGGTGCCGGTGGCCGTCAACCTGTCGGCGGCGAACGCCCAGATCGAACAGTTCCCGGCCTTCCTGGCGGGCGTACTGCGGCGCACCGGGCTGGCGCCGTCCTTCCTGCAGATCGAGCTGACCGAAAGCCAGATGCTGCACGATACCGAGCTGTTCGAAGCCCTGATCCGCGGCATCAACGCGCTGGGCGTCAAGGTGGCGATCGACGACTTCGGCACCGGTTATTCGAGCCTGGGCTACCTGCAGCGATTTCCCTTCGATGCGCTCAAGATCGACCAGTCCTTCGTGCGCGCGCTGAAGGAGAGCAGCACCGAGTCGGCCATCGTCGACGCGATCACGCGGCTGGCGCGCGCCTTCAATTTCTCGGTGGTGGCCGAAGGCGTGGAGACCCGGGAGCAGGCGCGCATTCTCCAGGGCTATGGCTGCGACGAGATGCAGGGTTATCTGTACAGCCGACCTGTGCCGGCCGACCAGCTCGAAGCAATGTTGCGCCGGGACATGGCGGCGGCGCGATCGTAGGACGTGTTTTGCCGGTTCCTGAGCTCCTTGCAGGCGGCGTTGGTAGAATGACAGTGGGCGAAGGCCCTGTAAGGGCTCAGTAAGCGAGCACCCCTAAGGTGTCTGATAAAACTTACTACTAACTATGGAGACTGGAATGGCTGAGCACGAGACGAATCACGAAGAATTCACTCTTCAGGAAAACCGTGTGTTCCCGCCGCCGCCGGCGTTCGCCGAGAAGGCGGCGATCAAGGGCATGGCCGAGTACGAGAAGCTGTGCGCCGAGGCAGCCAGCGACTACGAAGGCTTCTGGGGCCGCCAGGGCCGCGAGCACATCGAATGGCACAAGCCGTTCAACACCGTCCTCGACGAATCCAATGCGCCTTTCTACCAGTGGTTCCCGGACGGCCAGCTGAACGCCTCCTACAACTGCCTGGACCGCAACCTGAAGAACGGCAACGCCGACAAGACCGCCATCATCTTCGAGGCGGATGACGGCAGCGTGACCAAGGCCAGCTACCGCGAGCTGCACGAGCGCGTCTGCAAGTTCGCCAACGCGCTGAAATCGCGCGGCATCAAGAAGGGCGACCGCGTCGTCATCTACATGTCGATGTCGATCGAAGGCGTGACCGCCATGCAGGCCTGCGCCCGCATCGGCGCCACCCACTCGGTGGTGTTCGGCGGTTTCTCGGCCAAGTCGCTGCAGGAACGCATCATCGACGCCGGCGCCGTGGCCGTCATCACCGCCGACGAACAGCTGCGCGGTGGCAAGTCGCTGCCGCTGAAAGCCATCGTCGACGAAGCGCTGGCCCTGGGCGGCTGCGACACCATCAAGGACGTGATCGTCTACAAGCGCACCGGCGGCAACATCGCCTTCAAGGAAGGCCGCGACCTCTGGCTGCACGAGCTGCTGGAAGGCCAGAGCGCCGAATGCGAACCGGAATGGGTCGACGCGGAACATCCGCTGTTCATCCTCTACACCTCGGGTTCGACCGGCACGCCGAAGGGCGTGCAGCACGCGACCGGCGGCTTCCTGCTGTGGGCCGCGATGACGATGAAATGGACCTTCGACATCAAGCCGGACGACGTCTACTGGTGCACCGCCGACATCGGCTGGGTGACCGGCCACAGCTACATCGCCTACGGCCCGCTGGCCGTGGGCGCGACCCAGATCGTGTTCGAGGGCGTGCCGACCTACCCGAACGCCGGCCGCTTCTGGGAAACCATCGCCAAGCACAAGGTCTCGATCTTCTACACCGCGCCGACCGCGATCCGCTCGCTGATCAAGGCCTCGGACGCGGACGCCAAGGTGCACCCGAAGAGCTTCGACCTGTCCAGCCTGCGCCTGCTGGGATCGGTCGGCGAGCCGATCAACCCGGAAGCCTGGATGTGGTACCACAAGAACGTGGGCCAGGAACGCTGCCCGATCGTCGACACCTTCTGGCAGACCGAGACCGGCGGCCACATGATCACCCCGCTGCCGGGCGCAACGCCGCTGGTGCCGGGTTCGTGCACCTTGCCGCTGCCGGGCATCATGGCCGCGATCGTGGACGAAGCGGGCGCCGACGTGCCGAACGGGCAGGGCGGCATCCTGGTGGTCAAGCGTCCATGGCCGTCGATGATCCGCACCATCTGGAACAACCCGGACCGCTTCCGCACCAGCTACTTCCCGGAAGAACTGGGCGGCAAGTATTACCTGGCCGGTGACGGCGCGATCCGCAACAAGGACACGGGTTACTTCACGATCACGGGCCGCATCGACGACGTGCTGAACGTGTCGGGCCACCGCATGGGCACGATGGAGATCGAGTCGGCGCTGGTGGCGAACCCGATCGTGGCGGAAGCCGCGGTGGTGGGCAAGCCGGACGAGACCACCGGCGAATCGATCTGCGCCTTCGTGGTGCTGAAGCAGGCGCGACCGAGCGGCGAGGAGGCCAAGAAGCTGGCGGCCGAGCTGCGCAACTGGGTGGCCAAGGAGATCGGTCCGATCGCCAAGCCGAAGGAGATCCGTTTCGGCGACAACCTGCCGAAGACCCGCTCGGGCAAGATCATGCGCCGCCTGCTGCGCGTGCTGGCCAAGGGCGAGGCGATCACCCAGGACGTGTCGACCCTCGAGAATCCGGCCATCCTGGAGCAGTTGAAGGAAAGCGCTTAAGCTTCATCCGCTGCATGCAGTAGAAACAATGCCCGCTCCCTCGCAAGAGGGGCGGGCATTTTATTGTGTACTCGCTTGCGCGCAAACCCAGGTTCAGCCTCCGCTCGAACGCCGAGGATGAGCTTGCCACAACCTTTAAAACCGTCCTTCCGGCGAAGTCCGGAACCCAAGTTCCTTAAATCGGCCGTAACGCCAGCAGTACCGCGCAACGCTCAAGACGACGACAGCACGAAAGTATTCCCCTCCGAATCCCTGAACTTCGCAAACGATCCCCACGGCTGCGAGGTCGGCGGCTCCAGAAACTCCACCCCTCGCTGGCTCAGCTGCCGATACGTCGCCTCCACGTTATCGCAGGCAAACGCCCCATTGAAGAAGGTCCCGATCCGGTCCTCCTGCCCATCCATCGTGAACAGCACCACCCGCGTACCCGAGTTCGCAATGCGCAGCTCGATCCAGCGCTTGCCCGGCCCCATCGGCTGGTCGGTCGCAATATCGAAGCCGAGCTTATCGGTATAGAAGGCGAGGGCGCGCTCCTGGTCTGCCACCGGGATGCTGACGAATTTCAGTTGAGTAATCATGAGAAGGCCTGCCGTGGTTGCGAGATGCACCATTATCGTGGCACCATCCCTGGCTGTGTGATTTTAAAAACTATAGTATCCATGACTACCCGCCAGTCCGAGATGGACGCCTATGTGTTCGACGTCCTGATGCCCGACCTGGTCGGCCACGACCGCCGCCCGGCGGCTTTCGTCGTCTACCTCTACCTGTTGCACAGTGCACATGCGCTCGGCCGCGACCAGGTACCGGCCAGCCTGCAGACGATTGCTGTGAAAACCGGCCTGTCGAAATCCGCCGTCCAGGTGGCCCTGCGCCACCTGAAACGGCGCGGATTGATCGGCGAAGAGGAGGTCGGCACCCAGGTCAACCCGGTCCGCCACGTCCTGCGTCCCTGGCGCCGGCGCTGGCAAGTTGCGCCTGGCGCGTGACAGGCCTTGTAGAGCTGGAAATCCTTGCTATAATAGGCGGCTTCGTGGGATACCCACGAAACCCCATCAGGAGAGATGGATGAGTGGTTTAAGTCGCACGCCTGGAAAGCGTGTATAGGTTCATAGCCTATCGGGGGTTCGAATCCCCCTCTCTCCGCCA
>CAMPHU010000119.1 GCA_946886065.1 uncultured Massilia sp.
TGACCGACAACGTGAACTTCATGGCCTCGAACCTGACGGGCCAGGTGCGTAACATCGCGGCGGTGACCACCGCCGTGGCGCGCGGCGACTTGTCCAAGAAGATCACCGTGGACGTGAAGGGCGAGATTCTCGAACTGAAGGACACCATCAACGTCATGGTGGACCAGCTGTCCTCCTTCGCTTCCGAGGTGACCCGTGTGGCGCGTGAAGTGGGTACCGAAGGTAAACTCGGTGGACAGGCGAACGTGTCGGGCGTGGCGGGCACCTGGAAGGACTTGACGGAGAACGTGAACCAGCTGGCGGCGAACCTGACCAACCAGATGCGCGCGATCGGCGAGGTGGCGACCGCGGTGACCCGCGGCGACCTGTCGCGCTCCATTCAGGTGGAAGCGCGCGGCGAGGTGTCCTACCTGAAGGACAACATCAACGAGATGATCCGCAACCTGAAGGAAACCACGCAGAAGAACGCGCAGCAGGACTGGCTGAAGACCAACCTGGCGCGCTTCACCCGCCTGCTCCAGGGCCAGCGCGACCTGCAGGCCGTGACCAAGCTGATCCTGTCGGAACTGGCGCCGCTGGTCTCGGCCCACCACGGCGTGTTCTACATGATGGATTCGCAGGAATCCGACGCGCGCCTGCGCATGATCGCCAGCTACGGCTACCGTTCCAGCCGCAAGCTGCCGACCTCCTTCCTGCCGGGCGAAGGCCTGGTGGGCCAGTGCGCGCTGGAGAAGACCCGCATCTGGCTGACCGACGTGCCGCGCGACTACATCGTGGTGTCCTCGGGCCTGGGCTCGGCGCCGCCGAACAACATCGTGGTGCTGCCTATCCTGTTCGAACAGCAGGTCAAGGCGGTCATCGAGATCGCCTCGCTGGACCGCTTCACCGAAACCCACCTGTCCTTCCTCGACCAGCTGATGGAATCGATCGGCGTGGTGCTGAACACCATCGAAGCGAACAGCCGTACCGAGTCGCTGCTGACCCAGTCGCAGTCGCTGGCGCAGGAACTGCAGCAGACCAACCAGGAACTGGCGGAAAAGGCGCGTCTGCTGTCCGAGCAGAACATCGAGGTGGAACGCAAGAACCGCGAGGTGGAACAGGCCAAGCTGGCGCTGGAAGAAAAGGCGACCCAGCTGGCCCTGTCCTCCAAGTACAAGTCCGAGTTCCTGGCCAATATGTCGCACGAGCTCCGCACCCCGCTGAACTCGCTCCTGATCCTGGCGCAGCAGCTGTCGGATAACCCCGAGGGCAACCTGTCGGGCCGCCAGGTGGAATTCGCCAAGACCATCCACGGCTCCGGTTCCGACCTGCTGACCCTGATTAACGACATTCTCGACCTGTCGAAGATCGAATCCGGTACCGTCACGCTGGACGTGTCGGAATACCGCTTCTCGAACCTGCGCAACTACGTGGACCGCACCTTCCGCCACATGGCGGAAGCCAAGCACCTCGGCTTCCAGGTCGACCTGGCGGACAACCTGCCGACCGCATTGATGACCGACACCACGCGCCTGCAGCAGGTCCTGAAGAACCTGCTGTCGAACGCGTTCAAGTTCACCAGCCACGGCAACGTCTCGCTCGAGATCAGCCTGGTGCAGAGCGGCTGGACCGCCGACCACCCGAACCTGGTGCATGCCGACGCGGTGCTGGCCTTCTCGGTGCGCGACACCGGCGTGGGCATCCCGTCCGACAAGCTGCAGCTGATCTTCGAGGCATTCCAGCAGGCCGACGGCTCGACCGCGCGCAAATACGGCGGCACCGGCCTGGGCCTGTCGATCTCGCGCGAACTGGCGCGCCTGCTGGGCGGCGAAATCCGCGTCGAATCGACCGTCAACGTCGGCTCGACCTTCACCCTCTACCTGCCTTACAACCGCGCCGGCTTCATCAACTACGAACAGACCCGCCAGGCCCAGCCGGCCCGCCTGGCGCCGCCGGTCCAGCAGCAGCCGGCGCCGCAGCTGCCTGCCGCGCAGGAACATAGCGACACCGCAACGATCGAAGTCCTCGATGCCTCGGGCGCCGTGATCGAATACGCGTCGACGGCGGACGACCGCGGCCTGGTGACCCCGGGTGACCCCTCGGTGCTGATCGTGGAAGACGACGACCGCTTCGCCAAGGTGCTGCTCGACTTCGCCCGCGAGAAGAACTTCAAGGGCATCGTCACCCATCGCGGCGACTCGGCGCTGTCGCTGGCGCGCGACTACCTGCCGTCGGCGATCCTGCTCGACATCGACCTGCCGGACATCGACGGCTTCACGGTGCTCGACCGCCTCAAGCGCGATCCGAACACCCGCCACATCCCGGTGCACGTGATGTCCTCGCTGCGCGAGCGCGAGCGCGCGCTGCGCCAGGGCGCGATCTCGTACATCAACAAGCCGGTCGGCCGCGAGCAGCTGCAGGAGGAATTCAAGCGCATCCAGAAGTTCCTGATGGGCGGCAAGCGTTCGCTGCTGGTGGTGGAAGACGACATGGCCCAGCGCGAGTCGATCGTGTCCCTGATCGGCAACACCGACATCCACATCGTCACCGTGGAAGACGGCAAGGGCGCGCTGGAAGCGCTGGAGAGCTCGCACTTCGACTGCATGGTGCTGGACCTGACCCTGCCGGACATCTCGGGCTTCGAGCTGATGGACAAGATCAGCAAGAACGAGCGCCTGCGCGACCTGCCGATCGTGATCTACACGGCGAAGGAACTGTCGCGCGCCGAGGTCACCAAGCTCAAGCGCTACGCCAAGACCATCGTGATCAAGGACGCCCGCTCGCCCGAGCGCCTGCTGGACGAGACGGCCCTGTTCCTGCACCGTTCGCAGGCCTCCCTGCCGGAGACCCAGCGCCGCATGCTGGAAGAGATCCACGCGCTGGACGGCGGCCTGGCCGGCCGCAAGGTGCTGATCGTCGACGACGACCTGCGCAACATCTTCGCGCTGTCCACCCTGCTGGAGCGCCAGCAGATGCAGGTGCTGTTCGCCGAGAACGGCCGCGACGGCATCGAGGTGCTGGAGAAGGACCCGACCATCGAGATCGTCCTGATGGACATCATGATGCCGGAGATGGACGGCTACGACACGATGCGGGCGATCCGCCGCATCCCGAAGTTCCGTTCGCTGCCGATCATCACCCTGACCGCCAAGGCGATGAAGGGCGACCGCGACAAGTGCATCGCCGCCGGCGCCTCGGACTACATCACCAAGCCGGTGGATGTGGCCCAGCTGCTGTCGATGATGCGCGTCTGGCTGCACTGATGGCCGCTTACACGGAGCCATCTTGGATGCGATGACCGGGTTCGCCACCCTCCAGGCGACCGAGGACCTCGAGATCGAACTGCTGCTGGAAGCCCTGTTCCAGCGCTTCGGTTTCGATTTCCGCGGGTATGACAGGAATCTGCTGCGCAGGAAGCTGCTGGCCCTGCTGCGCCAGCGCGGGCTGGCCACGGTGTCGGCCCTGCAGGAAAAGCTGCTGCACGAATCGGGCGCCGCGCTGGCCGTGGTGCGCACGCTGGCGGTCCCCAGCGCGCCCTTGTTCGACCGTCCCGACTGGGTGCGGCGCCAGCGCATCGCCCTGGGCGACAGCCTGCGTCCCACCGCACTGCCCCGCGTCTGGCTGGCCGAGCCGGCCGGCGTGGGCGAGGCCTGGACCCTGGCGATCCTGCTGGCGGAGGAAAAGCTGTACGCGCGCACCCAGGTGTTCGCCACCCTGGCCAGCGACGAGCTGCTGGCCGAGCTGCGCGACGCCACGCTGCCGGCCGGCCAGCTGGCCGAGTTCCAGGCGCAGTACGAGGAGAGCGGCGGGACGGGGAGGCTGGCGGACTACTTCGAAGTGTCCAGCGGCGAAGCCCGCCTGCTGCCGCGCCTGCGCGAGCGCATCACCTGGGCGCAGTACAGCCTGGTGACGGACGCCTCGTTCAACGAGTTCCACGCCATCGTCTGCCGCCAGGCGCTGGCCGACTTCGGCCCGCTGCTGCGCCAGCGCGTGCTGCGCCTGTTCCACGACAGCCTGGCGCTGTTCGGGGTGATGGGGATCGACCGGGAGCTGGGGGCGAGCGATGTGTTCGTGGAGGATTACCAAAGGCTGTTCGAGGACGCGGCCTGGTACACGGGGGTGAGCTAGCGAAGTACTCTGGGCCCGCTCCCTTTCCACGTCGTTCCGGGACTAGACGTCCCGGAACGACGGTTTGAGGGTGCGGGTCACGCGGGCGCCAGCGCCGCACTCCCCTGCTCCGCCATCCACGCCTCCACCTTTTCCGCGCACCGCGGCGCCAGGTGCAAGCCCAGCTTGGTTCGCCGCCACAGCACATCCACCGCCGTCTGCGCCCATTCCTCCCGCATCAGGTAGCGCAGCTCCGCCTCGTACAAGCCCGTTACCACTTCCGCCCCCAGGTCGTCCAGGCAGGACGCCGCCCCGACCAGCCGCTCCACCCGGGTCCCGTAAGCGCGCGCGTAGCGCAGCGCCAGCGGCGCCGGCAGCCAGGCATGGCGGCGCTGCAAGGCCGCCACCCAGCGGTCGAATTCCAGCACGCCGCGGCTGTCCGGCACCGGCCCGAACAGGTCCCCGCCCGGCAGCACCGCCGCCGCGGTCCAGGCCGGCGCGCTGCAGCCAAGCGCCGGTCCCATCCAGTCCAACGCCTGCTCGGCCAGCTTGCGGTAGGTGGTGATCTTCCCGCCCAGCACCGAGAGCAGCGGCGGCCCGTCCGCGTCCTGCTCCAGGTAGTAGTCGCGCGAGGCCGCCGCCGCGTTCTCGGCTTCGTCCTCCAGGATCGGCCGCACGCCCGAATAACTCCACACCACGTCCTCGGGTTCGAGCTGGCGCCGGAAGTAGCGGTTGGCCAGCTCGCACAGGTAGCGCTTTTCCTGCGCGCCGATCGCCGCATCGCCCGGGTCGCCTTCGTAGTCGACGTCGGTGGTGCCGATCAGGGTGAAGGCGCCCTCGTAGGGAATCGCGAACACCACCCGCCCATCCGGATGCTGGAACAGGTAGGCGCAGGCATGGTCGAACAGGCGCGGCACCACGATGTGGCTGCCCTTGATCAGGCGCAGCTTCCGGTGCGGCGCCACGGCGTTGGCCTGGCGCGCCAGCTTCCCCGCCCACGGCCCGGCCGCATTCACCAGCCCGCGCGCCTTCACCGTCAGTGCACGGCCTTCCGCGGCCAGCGTGGCCTCCCAGTGATCGGCCCGGCGCACCAGCCCGCTGCACAGGGTGCGCGGCAGGATGGTGGCGCCGCGCTCGCGCGCATCGACGGCGTTGAGCACCACCAGGCGCGCATCGTCCACCCAGCCGTCGGAATACACGAAAGCGCGCGTGAACTCGGGTTTCAGGGGCTGGCCGGCGCGGTGCGCACCCAGCTCGACGGTTTCCGAGGCGGGCAGGAATTCGCGCGGCGCCAGCCGGTCGTAGAGGAACAGGCCGGCCCGGATCAGCCAGGCGGGCCGCTGGCCGCGCTGGCCACTGAGCTGGGGCATGACGAAGCGCAGCGGCCGCATGATATGGGGCGCGCTGCGCAGCAGGGTCTCGCGCTCCAGCAGCGCCTTGCGCACCAGGCCGAACTTGCGGTGTTCCAGGTAGCGCAGGCCGCCGTGGATCAGCTTGCTGGACGAGGAGGACGTGTGTGCGCCCAGGTCGTCCTTTTCGCACAGCAGCACGCGCAGTCCGCGCCCGGCGGCGTCGCGGGCAATCCCCACGCCGTTGATGCCGCCTCCCACGACCAGCAGGTCGCATTCGATCGCTTCTTTCATCGCCGCCTCCATGCCACGCGCCGCCGCGCTCATCCGGTCCAGCTCATCCGGTCCATTGTAGGGGGCCGCGCAAGAACGGTGTTTGCATGGATCAATTATGCGGAGAATGTGCGCCGCCGTGTGTAAAATCGCGACATGCACAACCCCTCCCACCCGGCCGCCCTTGCTACGACGCGTGCCTGGGTCCGCATGCCCTCCGGGCGCCGGCTGGACCTGCTCGATCCCACGCCCTTCGACTGGGATGACGCCGACCTGGCCCTGGGCCTGGCCCGCACCTACCGCTGGGGTGGCCACTCGGCCTGGCCGCTGCCGCTGTCGGTGGCCCAGCATTCGATCACGGTGATGCTGCTGCGCCGCGCCGCCGGGCCGGTGTCGCCGCTGGAGGAACTGCGCGAACTGCTGCACGACGCCGAGGAAGGCCTGCTCGGCTTCGATGCGATCTCGGTCATCAAGCCCTTCCTGGGCGATGCCTTCCGCGACCTGACCCGGCGCCTGGAGCACGCGGTCTTCCTGCGCTACGGCCTGCCGGCCTGGGATGCGCGCTCGCACGCCGCCCACAAGCGCGCCGACCGGCTGGCGGCGGCCACCGAGGCCGTCCACGTGGCAGGCTGGTCGATGGACGAAGTGCGCCGCACCCTCAAGATCCGCGCCGCCGTGCTCACCGAGGACCCCCTGGCCGGACGCTACGGCTGCCGCCCGTGGGAACCCTGGCCGCCCGCCCTGGCGAGCGAACGCTTCCTGGCCGAACTGGAGCGCCTCAAGCATGCCGTCCACGCCGCCTGAGGCCATCGCGCGCGCCGCCGCGCTCCTCCTCGACGCCGACGGCCTCCTGGTCGCGGCCGGCGCCGGCATCGGCGTCGATTCCGGCCTGCCCGACTTCCGCGGCGCAGCCGGCTTCTGGCGCGCCTATCCCGCGCTGGCCCGGCGCCGCATGTCCTTCCACGAGATCGCCTGTCCGGACAGCTTCGACAGCGATCCGCGCCTGGCCTGGGGCTTCTACGGCCACCGGCTGGCCCTGTACCGGCGCACCCTGCCGCATGCCGGCTTCGCGCTGTTGCGCGCCTTGGGCGAACGCATGGTCCACGGCAGCTTCGTCTTCACCAGCAATGTGGACGGCCAGTTCCAGCGGGCCGGATTCGCGGACGGACAGGTCGCCGAATGCCACGGCTCGATCCACTACCTGCAGTGCACCCGGTCCTGCTGCGACGCGATCTGGCCCGCCGAGGGCTTCCAGCCCGAGGTCGATGCGGCGCAGTGCCGGCTGGTGTCGGCGTTGCCGCATTGCCCGCGCTGCGGGGCGCTGGCGCGGCCGAACATCCTGATGTTCCACGACGGCGCCTGGATCGACGCGCGCACCGCGCGGCAGTTCGAGCGCCTGGCGTCCTGGCGCGCAGGCGTCACCCGACCGGCCGTGATCGAACTGGGAGCGGGAACGGACATCCCCTCGGTACGGCGTTTCGCCGAATCGCAGGGCGTACCGGTCATCCGCGTCAATCCGCGCGAGGCACAGGTAGGCAATGGCATTGCACTGGAGATGGGCGCACTCGCGGCCATGCAAGCCCTGGCCATGGCGGCCGGACTTGATCTAGCGCAACACTGAACGCTAAGTGACTGATTTTGTTCAGCCTTTTAGTCTATCCACAAGAAATGTGGATAAGTATGTGGAAAAGCGCCACTTGACAAGCCGCAAGGGCACTACTGATGCGGGTTTCAACAAAATGCCCGTTCTACAGGCAAAAATAAACCCTAGTGAAATCAATCACTTGCACATGCACTAGTTATGAGCAGCACATCCGTATGCGGCGCAGTCCTACAGAAATGATGAATCGGGGATAAGTCGCCAATCTGCTGTCAACTTTCGTCATTTCCACGCGTTCCTGGCCCGCTCGCGCACCAGCATGCGCACACTCTCGGGAACCGGCCTGCGCTGCTCGCGCTGCTCCGCATCGAGCCAGGCACATTCCTCGAAATGCTTGAGCATGGCCGGGGTGATGAAGCGGGTGCGCGCCGCGTACACATGGCGGTCGCCCATCTGCGACTGCTGCTTGATGAAGAAGCGGTTCGGCACCACCAGGTGCAGGTGTTCCTTGGCGCGCGTCATCGCCACGTAGAGCAGGCGGCGCTCTTCTTCGATATCGTCCTGGCTGCCGGTGCTCATGTCCGAGGGAATGCAGCCGTCCACCACGTTCAGCACGTGCACCGACTTCCATTCCTGCCCCTTGGCCGAATGGATGGTCGACAGGATCACGTAATCCTCGTCCAGCAGCGGCGGGCCGGCGCGGTCGCTGGTCGCTTCCGGCGGGTCGAGCGTGATCTCGGCCAGGAAGGCTTCCCGGCTGCCATGCCCGCCGGCCAGCGCCGCCAGCTGTTCGACGTCGGCTGCGCGCACCTGGGCGTCGTCGTGCATGCGCTCCAGGTGCGGCAGATACCATTGCTTGACCAGCTCGATGTCGGCCGGCCAGCGCAGTCCCGGCGTGCGCAAGCGGCGGTAAAGGGCCACGAAGGCGTCCCAGTCCTCCTTGCTGCGCGCCGGCACCGCGAAGGCTTCGCAGGCCGCGGCCGGATCGGTGCTCTCGCCCACCGCGTCCAGCAGGCGGCTGGCGGTCGCCGGGCCGATGCCCGGAATCAGCTGCGCCACCCGGAAGCCCGCCAGGCGCCCGCTGGGGTTCTGGGCGAAGCGCAGCACGGCCAGCACGTCCTTGATGTGTGCCGCTTCCAGGAACTTCAGCCCGCCGAATTTCACGAAGGGGATATTGCAGCGCATGAGCTCCAATTCCAGCGCCGCGCTGTGGCTGGCGGCGCGGAACAGCACCGCCTGCTGGGTCAGGGCGACGCCGGCCTCGCGCTGCTCCAGGATGCGCTTGCAGACCCAGCGCGCCTGCTCGGCTTCGTCGGGAATCAGGACCAGCCGCGGCTTCATGCTGGATGCCTTGTCGGTCCACAGGGTCTTGGCATGGCGTTCCAGCGCGCCCGCGATCACGGCGTTCGAGGCGTCCAGGATGGGCTGGGTGGAGCGGTAGTTGCGCTCCAGCGTGATCAGCTGGGCCGGCTGGCTGAACTGCTGCGGGAAGTCGAGGATGTTGCGCACCGTCGCCCCGCGGAAGGCATAGATCGACTGGGCGTCGTCGCCGACTACCATGACCCCCTGCCCGCCCGGCTTCATGCCGGTCAGGATGGACGCCTGCAGGCGGTTGGTGTCCTGGTATTCGTCGACCAGCACGTGGTCGAACAGGGCGCCCAGTTCGGGGCCGAGTTCCGGGTCGGCCGCCATCTCGGCCCAGAACAGCAGCAGGTCGTCGTAATCCAGCACGTTCTGCTCCTGCTTGGCGTCGACGTAGGCGCCGAACAGGGTCTTGAGCTGGGTCTCCCATTCGCCGCACCAGGGGAAGAAGGCCTGCAGCACCTCGTCCAGCGGCGCGCGGCTGTTGACCACGCGCGAATAGATCGACAAACAGGTGCCCTTCAGCGGAAAACGCTTCTCCGTTTGCGACAGGCCGATCTCGTGGCGCACCAGGCCCATCAGGTCTTCGGAATCGCCGCGGTCGTGGATGGTGAACGACTCGTCCAGGCCGATCCGGCCCGCGAATTCGCGCAGCAGGCGCGCGCCCACGGCATGGAAGGTGCCGGACCAGGGCAGATCGATCTTGGTCTGGGCCCCGGATTTCCCGAGCAGGCGCTGCAGCACGCCGCCGGCGCGCCGCGTCATCTCATTGGCGGCGCGGCGCGAAAAGCTCAGCAGCAGGATGCGCTGCGGATCGGCGCCGGCCTGGATCAGGCGCGCGACGCGGTGCGCCAGCGTATTCGTCTTGCCCGAGCCGGCGCCCGCCACCACCAGCAGCGGACGCGGCGTCGCGACGCCGATGTCATGCTCGACGGCCGCCCGCTGCTCGGGGTTGAGCGCGGCAAAAGGATCGTCTTGGCTGGGCGTGAGAACGGCGGACATGATGGGCAGGGCTGGAAAATGCCATACTGTACATTTATCCAGTCCTGTTCAGCAAGCGGGAATTTCAGCGTGGCACGATTCGGCGCCCATGTGTCGTGAAGATTTACATGCACAACACCGCCTAAGTATTGGAAAAATCTCAAGTTTTCCGGATATCCACAAAGTCTGTGGAAAACACTGTGGAAAAACGGGGGCTTGACACGCCAAACACGGCCAAACATGCGGGTTTCAACAATTTGCCTATTGGGAAGGCAGTGTGGTTAACCACGAAAATCAAGGGTTTACGTGAGCCCGTACTAATTTTTGTAGCGAATCGAAAAAACTTACGGGCGCACAATTATTGTGCATAACCAGCGTGGCGGAAACTGCGTGAATCCGGCGGTTCAGGCCGCGCCGTTCACGCCATCCTGCGCGCCGGGTCGAGCAGCACGCGCTCGATCACCTGGGGCCTGACCGCGTGACGCTTGAGGAATTCCAGGGCGCACCGCATCCCGGACTCGCGCATCAGCGCGATGCCGTGCGCGACGATGTCGCGCTGGCGCAGGTCGCGTCTTTGTTCGAGGGGATCGGCAACCGGGGCGATGGTCGATTGGGCGGGATATGGGCTCATTGCGAGTCCTCCAGGCTGGGGGTGGGATTGCCGCCCCCCGATTATTCAGCATCGTTTAATCAAGTCAATATCAGATCCATATCGTGCAGCGGGTCCGCGGAGAAATCCGCTTCAGCGGCATGGCTGACCATCATCATCGCGCGCTGTGCTGTGCCTGATCTGCGCGAAGCTTCGTGGACACTTCGTGTAATCTTCGTCAAGGCTGGTCACCCGGAGCCCTCCATGCCCGACGTTCGCACCCTGGCGCTTGCGTTGCTTTTCGTCCCTTTGCTTGCCGGCGCCGCGCCGCTGCGTGTCGTCGTGGACGAGAACTACCCGCCCTTCGCCTACCGGAACCCGGACGGCGAACTGGAGGGTTATACGGTCGACCTGTGGCGCCTCTGGGAGCGAAAAACCGGCAGGCCGGTCGAGCTCATCCCGGTCAACTGGGCCGAGGTCCAGCCGATGCTGGCCAGTGGCCGGGCCGATGTGATCGATCCCATCTTCCGTACCGCGGGACGCACCGCCTCGCTCGATTTTTCGAAGCCCTACGCGTCGATCACGACCGCCATCTATGCCGACGCCTCGATTGGCGGCATCCACAACATGACCAACCTGAAAGGCTTCGAAGTCGGTGTGCAGGCCGCCGACGCCTGCGCCGAGGAATTGCAGCGCGCAGGCATCAGCGGCCTGCGGATCTTCCCGACCTACCAGGCCCTGGTCGACGCCGCGGCGAGCCAGACCATCAAGCTGCTGTGCATGGACCAGTACTCGGCCGACTACCGTCTCTACCGGCTCGGCCTGCACCGCCAGTACGTGAAGGCGTTCGAGGTTACCCACAACGAGTTGCGGCGCGCGGTGCGCAAGGGCGACACCGCGACCCTCGCCGTGGTCGAAGACGGCATCGCGCACATCACGCCGGCCGAGCTCCAGGATCTGCGCGAAAAGTGGATGGGCCGCCCCCTGCCCTTCTTCCGCTACACCGAGCGGCTGATCGACGCCCTGCTGGCACTGGGCGGCCTGGTCCTGCTGCTGGCGGTCTGGCTGGCGTCGGTACGCAAGGCGGTGCGCACGCGCACCATCGAGCTGGAGCGTGAAAAGGCGCAGCTGCGCACCCTGGTCGAAGGCAGCCCGGACATCATTTGGCTGAAGGATCCCGGCGGCATCTATCTGGCCTGTAACAAGCGGATGGAAGAGCTGGTGGGCAAGCCGCGCCAGGAAATCATCGGTAAGAGCGACGGCGACCTGTTCGAGCCCGTCACGGCCGCGCAGATGCGCGACACCGATTGCGCCGCCCTGCGCCGCGGCGCGCCGCTCGCCCGCGAGCAACGCCTGACGGCGCCGGTCGACGCGACCATGCGGGTGTATGAAACGATCAAGACCCCGCTCACCGAACCCGACGGCGCTGTGCTGGGGGTGCTCGGCGTCGCCCGCGACATGACCGCGCGCATCGAGGACGAACGCACGATCCGCAAGCAAGCCCGAATGCTCAGGGAGATGAGCGCGATGGCAGAGATCGGCGCATGGGAACTGGACTGCGCCAGCGGCCGCTTCGAATGGACCGACGAGGTGGGCCGGATCTACGACCTCCCCCCGGGCCGGCAGCTGACCCTGGCCGACTGCCTGGCCTGCCGCAGCGAGGACGACCGGGCCCATGCCGAAACCGCGCTGCGAGCCGCCGAGACCTGCGGCGAATCCTTCGACCTGGAAGTCCAGGTCACCACCCTTTCCGGCCGGCGCAAGTGGATCCGGATGCTTTGCAATCCGCTCACGCTGGACCAGCGCACGGTACTCAGCGGCACGGTGCAGGACGTGACCCACCGCCGCGACCTCGAGGAATCGATGCGCATGGCGAACCTGATCTACCAGACCAGTTCGGAAGCCGTGGTGGTCACCGACGAGGCCAACCGGATCGTCGACGCCAACCCGGCCTTTACGGCGCAGACCGGCTACACGCTGGACGAGGTGGCCGGCCGCGAGCCACCCTTGTTCGACTCGATCATGCACGACAGTTGCTTCTATGCGCGCCTGCGCGAGGCTGTGGCGGAGCACGACCACTGGCAGGGCGAGATCCAGGACCGCAACAAGGACGGGCGCTTCACGGCGAAGTTCGTCAACATCCGCGTGATCCGCCATCCGGACGGCCGCCCCTTCCGCCACGTGATCCAATTCCAG
The DNA here is from genome assembly GCA_946886065.1 of uncultured Massilia sp. Next base: position 12,437 of record CAMPHU010000119.1, read on the forward strand.
GACATCAGCGCTCAGAAGGAGAAGGACGAAGTCATCTGGCGCCAGACCAATTTCGATCCGCTGACCGGGCTGCCGAACCGCCGCCTGTTCCTCGACCGCCTGCAGCAGGACTTGAAGAAGGCCCAGGGCGCCGGACGCCGGCTCGGCGTGCTGCTGCTCGACATCGACCGCTTCAAGGACATCAACGACGGCTATGGCTACGCCCGCGGCGACGAAGCCCTGGTCGAACTGACCCAGCGCCTGGTGCGCTGCGTTCCGGCCGACGCGACCACCGCACGGCTGGGCGGCGGCATGTTCGCCCTTGCCATCGGCGAAGGCGAACAGGCTTTGCACCTGGAGACGATCGCCGGCGCGCTGATCGAGGCGGTGGCGGCCCCGCTGCGGCTCGGCGCCGAAGGGCAGGTCTACCCGTCCGCGACGATCGGCATCAGCGTCTATCCGGACGACGCCGCCGATGCGGTCGCCCTGCTTGCCAACGCCGAGCACGCAATGTACCTGGCCAAGCGCGCCGGGCGCGGCCAGTTCCAGTACTTCACCGCCTCGCTCCAGCAGCAGGCCCACCTCAAGCTGAGGCTGGCCGACGACCTGCGTAGCGCGCTTGCGCGGCGCGAGCTGCAGGTGTTCTACCAGCCCATCATCGAGACCGCCACTGGACGCCTGTTCAAGGCCGAGGCACTGCTGCGCTGGAATCACGCCGAACTGGGCCCGATCAGCCCGGCCAGCTTCATCCCATTGGCCGAAGAGACCGGCCTGATCGACGATATCGGCGACTGGGTGCTGAGCGAAGCCATCGCCAGCATCGAGCGCTGGCACGAGAAGTACGACTGCGCCATCGAGGTCAGCGTGAATATTTCGCCGATGCAGTTCGCACGCCAGGGCAGGCTGGCGTGGCTGGAGCGCATCCTGCACATGGGCGCGCGAAGCACTTGCATTGCCGTGGAGATTACGGAAGGCATCCTGGTGAGCGACGCAGAGCAGGTCTCGCGCTGCCTGGGCGCGCTGCGCGAGGCCGGCGCCAAGGTGTCGATCGACGACTTCGGCACCGGCTTTTCATCGCTGGCCTACCTCAAGCATTTCGACGTCGACTACCTGAAGATCGACAAGTCCTTCATCCAGCACCTGTCCGAGGACGGCAGCGACAGGGCCCTGACCGAAGCGATCATCGGGCTTGCGCACCGCCTCGGCATCCAGGTGATCGCCGAGGGCGTCGAGCACGGCGACCAGCGCGATATGCTGGCAGCCTTCGGCTGCGACTACATCCAGGGCTGGTACTACGCGAAAGCGCTGCCGCGCGACAGCTTCGAAGATTA
>CAMPHU010000120.1 GCA_946886065.1 uncultured Massilia sp.
GAAAAAGTCGTGGGCAAGTTCGTCGAGTTCTTCGGCGAAGGCACCCGCTCGCTGTCGACCACCGACCGCGCCACCATCGCCAACATGGCCCCGGAATACGGCGCGACCATGGGCTTCTTCCCGGTGGACGAAGCAACCGTCGACTATTTCCGCGGCACCGGCCGTACCGAAGAAGAACTGGCTGCCTTCGAGAACTACTACAAGGCCCAGGGCATGTTCGGCATCCCGCAGGAAGGCGAGATCGACTACACCCGCGTGCTGGAACTGGACCTGTCGACCGTGACGCCGTCGCTGGCCGGCCCGAAGCGTCCGCAGGACCGTATCGAACTGGGCCACGTGAAGAACACCTTCACCGACCTGTTCAGCAAGCCGACCACCCAGAACGGCTTCAACAAGGCCCCGGAAGACCTGTCCAAGGTCTACGAGACCAGCAACGGCGTGCGCGTGAAGAACGGCGACGTCCTGATCGCCGCCATCACCTCGTGCACCAACACCTCGAACCCGAGCGTGCTGCTGGCTGCCGGCCTGCTGGCCAAGAAGGCGGTCGAGCGCGGCCTGACCGTCGCTCCGCACATCAAGTCCTCGCTGGCCCCTGGCTCGCGCGTGGTCACCGAGTACCTGACCGCCGCCGGCCTGCTGCCTTACCTGGACAAGCTGGGCTTCGGCGTGACCGCCTACGGCTGCACCACCTGCATCGGCAACGCCGGCGACCTGACCCCGGAACTGAACGCCGCGATCGTCGAGAACGACATCGTCGCCTCGGCCGTCCTGTCGGGCAACCGTAACTTCGAAGCGCGTATCCACCCGAACATCCGTTCGAACTTCCTGGCCTCGCCGCCGCTGGTCGTCGCCTACGCGATCGCCGGCAACATGACGCGCGACCTGATGACCGAGCCGGTCGGCAAGGACACCAACGGTGTCGACGTCTATCTGGGCGACATCTGGCCGACCTCGCAGGAAGTGGGCGAGCTGATGCGCTTCGCGATGAACTCGGAAGTCTTCAAGAAGAACTACGCCGACGTCAAGGGCAACCCGGGCGAACTGTGGGAGCGCGTGTCGTCGACCGAAGGCCAGGTCTACAACTGGCCTGAGTCGACCTACATCGCCGAGCCGCCGTTCTTCAGCGACTTCGAGATGACCCCGAAGGCAGCCGCCAGCGGCATCACCGGCGCCCGTGCGCTGGGCGTGTTCGGCGACTCGATCACCACCGACCACATCTCGCCGGCGGGTTCGATCAAGGAAGACGGTCCGGCAGGCAAGTGGCTGAAGGATCATGGCGTCCTGAAGGCCGACTTCAACTCCTACGGCTCGCGCCGCGGCAACCACGAGATCATGATGCGCGGCACCTTCGCCAACGTGCGCATCAAGAACAAGATGATCCCGGCCAAGGCGGACGGTTCGGCGGTCGAGGGCGGCATCACCATCCACCAGCCGTCGGGCGAACAGCTGTCGATCTACGACGCGGCAATGAAGTACGTGGCGGAAGGCACCCCGACCATGATCTTCGGCGGCGAAGAGTACGGCACCGGCTCGTCGCGCGACTGGGCGGCCAAGGGCACCCAGCTGCTGGGCGTGAAGGCCGTGATCTGCCGTTCCTTCGAGCGTATCCACCGCTCGAACCTGGTGGGCATGGGCGTGCTGCCGCTGCAGTTCATCGGCAACGACAGCGTCGAGTCGCTGGGCATCACCGGCAAGGAAACCTACGACCTGAAGGGCCTGGAAGGCGAGATCAAGCCGCAACAGCTGGCGACCCTGGTGATCCACCGTGAAAACGGCGAAGCGCAGGAAGTCAAAGTGCTGCTGCGTATCGATACCCCGATCGAAGTCGACTACTACAAGCATGGCGGCATCCTGCCGTTCGTGCTGCGTCAGCTGCTGGCTGCTTAAGCCTTACTGCTGAAGTGCAAAGGGCCGGAACCTGCAAGGGTTCCGGCCCTTTTGTTTTTTTGGCGCGGGGGGATGAACAGCGCCGGCTTTAGCTATCACCTCCAAGCCTGGAGACCGACTGCATTCAACCGTCATGGCAGCGGCACGAAATCGGGTACCGGCCTTCGCCGGGACGACGGTCTTACGGGCGCGGGACCTTAGGATACGAAGACGGCATGCGGCCGCATTACACCTCGGACCACATCCTGAGCAGGTTGTGGTAGTGCCCGGTGATGCCGACGATGGCCTCGCCGTCCCCGTGCTCGGCGCGCAGGGCCTGGATATGCGTATCCAGCTCGAACAGCATGCTGCGCTTCCAGTCGTCCCTCACCATGCTCTGGGCCCACAGGAAGGACGCCACCCGCTCGCCCGATGTCACCGGCATCACCTGGTGCACGCTCCCCGCCGGATACACGATCGCATCCCCCGCCGGCAGCTTGACCTCGTGCGTGCCGTAGGCATCCACCACCACCAGCTCGCCGCCCTCGTACTCCTCGGGCTCGCTCAGGAACACGGTGGTCGAGACGTCCGCGCGCATCGGCGGCAAGCCGCCGCGCTGGGCGCGGATCGCCCCGTCCACGTGCAGCCCGTAGTGCTCTCCCCCGCCGTAGGCGTTGAAATACGGCGCGAGGATCCGCAAGGGCAGCACCGCCGAGAAGAACAGCGGATGCGCCATCAGCGCCTGGCTCACCGCCTGCCCCAGTTCCACGGCCAGCGGCGAGCCTTCGGCCAGCTGGCGGTTCTGCTTCACCCTGGCCCCCTGCGGCCCCACGCTCTCGCGCCCGTCCACCCATTCGGAAGCGCCGTTCATGCGCTCGCGCATGCGCGCCACCTGCTCGGGCGTCAGCACGCCTGGAATATGCAGCATCATCTCTTGCGGTCCTCAATGAAAAAAGCCCTCCCGATCTTACCAGGAGGGCGAGTCCGGTTGCCCGGCGGGGGTGGTACCCGGTTAGAACTTCAAATTGGCAGTCAGGGTCGCCGAACGGCCCGCGCCGACGCCCGCGTAGTGCGGCGAGGACACGCGGTCGAAGTAGAACTTGTCGCCCAGGTTCTGGATGTTCAGCTGGAAGGACAGGTTCGGGTTCAGCACATAGCTCGCCATCGCGTCGAAGCGGGTATAGGCCGGCGCGTACTTGTTGTTGTTCACGTTGGCGAACTGGCGGTCCACGAAGTTGGCGCCGCCGCCGACGGTGAAGCTCCTGGTAATCGCGTAGGTCGTCCACAGCGAGGCGCTGTGCTTCGGCGTGGTCGGGAAGGCGTTGCCGTTGAACGGCGACGGCGACCAGACCGGCGCGGCCGCGGTGCCGGTGTTGACGAAGCCGTTATCCGCGATCACGCCGTCCAGGTAGGTGTAGCCGCCGAACAGGGTCCAGGCATTGGTCAGCTTGCCCGAGAAGCCCAGCTCCACGCCCTTGAGCTCCTTGCGGCCCACGTTCTGGGTGCTGCCGTCCGGCGCGGTGACGCGGGCGTTGTCCATGTCGCTCCGGAACACTGCCGCGCTCAGCGACAGGCGGCCGCCAGTCAGCACTTCCCACTTGGTGCCCAGCTCGATGTTGCGGCTCTTCTGCGGCTGCAGGTTCTGCACCGCCACGGTGAGCGCATCCAGACCGTCGCCGCCGTCGTTGCCCGGCGGCGTGGCCGAGGTGGCCCAGGACAGGTAGACGCTGCCGTTTGCCTTCGGCTTGTACACCAGGCCGGCCTGGTAGGTGTCGAAGCTCGAATCGACCCGGGCGCGGACCGCAGCGGCGGTGCCGGCGGCCGGGGTGGACAGCGAGGTGCGGAAGTGATCCCAGCGCGCGCCCAGGTTCAGCATCCACTGCGGCGTGAACTCGATGGTGTCGAAGCCGTAGACCGCGCGGGTATTGGTGTGGACGCTGGTCTGGACCGGCGACCGGCTGCGCGTGTAGACCCACGGGTCATGCGGATTCGGGTTGACCAGGGTGGTGCAGTTGTACAGGGTGGCGGCGCCGCTGGTCGGGCAGGTGAAGGTATTGGTCAGCGGGTTGTTGGTGCCCGGGCTGAACACATAGCTGCCGCGGTCGGTCTGCTCGCGCGAGAACTCGACCCCAAGGTTGAAGCTGTGCTTGATGCCGCCGGTATGGACGATGCCGCTCAGGCTGGTCGCATTGGCCAGGGTGTCGGTCTCGACCACGCGGGTGTTGGCGCGGCGCCAGACGGTGGCGTAGCGGACCGTGTTGCCCTTGGAATCATCCGGCTGGGTCCAGACGTAGTCCTGCGAGCTCTTGCCGTAGCGGGTGACGTTGCGCAGCGCCAGGCCGTTGCCGAACTCATGGCGCAGGTCGACCGTGGCGACATCGGTTTCGGTATCGCGGAAATCGCGGTTGGCCAAGCCGTAGAAGGCTTCGCGGTCGACCACGAAGGGGGTGCCGTTGCCGTTCTTCGACACGTCGGCGCCGCTGGCAATCGGGTTGTTGAACGGGATGCCGGTGTCCGGGATCTCGCTGCTCTGCATGTGGTAGTAGCTCAGGATCGCGCGGGTCGGGCCGGTCAGGCCGAAGGTGACGCTGGGCGCGATGCCCCAGCGGTCGCCGCCGACCACGTCGCGGCCGGCCACGTCGCTCTCGTGCGCCATCACGTTCAGGCGGAAGGCGGCGTTTCCGCCCAGCACGCGGTTGATGTCGCCGGTGACGCGGCGGTACTTGTCGGTGCCGACGCCCACGGTGGCGTTATTGAAGTCGTATTCCTTGGCGGTCTTGGTGACGATGTTGATGCCGCCGCCGGCCGAGGAACGGCCGCCCATGGCCGAGTTCGGGCCCTTGCTCACTTCGATCTGTTCGATGGCGAAGATCTCGCGCGACTGCGAACCGGAATCGCGCACGCCGTCGATGTAGGTGTCGGTCTGGGCGTTGTAGCCGCGGATGAACAGGTTGTCGCCCACCGGGTTGCCGCCTTCGGAGGCGCCGATGGTGATGCCCGGGACGGTGCGCAGCGCGTCGGTGAGCGACACGGCGCCGGTCTGCGAAATGGTTTCCGAGCTCACGACGGTGACCGATTTCGGGGTGTCGAGCAGCGGCGCGGTGAACTTGTCGTTGGCCGAGCGCACCGGGCCCTGCACGGCGCGGTCGGCGTGGCCGTTGACATGCACCTTGGGCAGGCTGGCGCCATCGTCCAGCGCCGGGGCTTCGGCATGGGCCGCCAGCGGCAGGGCCAGTGAGGCCAGGACGGCAAGCGCCGGGCCGGACAGGCTCGGGCTGGCGTGACGGGCGTGTTTCTTACTCTTGATGAAGGACTTGCTGGCCTGCGCGGTGGTGGTGGTCATGACGCTTTTCTTGTTGGGGAAACGAACCCGCCGCCTCGGCAAGCCCGTTAGTCAGATTGCATAATAAATGAGAACGATTCGCATTATGATTCCCATTTGCGGTTTTGGCAAGCATGATGCTCAATGTTCGCGGGGCAGCAGGCTTGTTGCCGGTGTGTTCATGGCATGTGTCCGAATCAACTACAATACCGGCGATAAGGGTTTATGATGACCCCAGGGACTTTCGATCCACATTCACTGACAAGAGACCCATTAGCGCCATGCGTCGTCCATCCAAAGATTCAGCTCCTAAACTATCCGCAGAAAGCCAGCGCCTCGTCAGCATCTCGCAAGCCATCATGCAGGCTGCCAGCCGCGTCGAGGAGCGGGCCTGGGAACGCCAACTGGACACGCAACTGCAGAAACTGCTCAAGACCAACCACCAGGACAGCATCGACCTGGCCCTGAACGTCCTCTTCAAGGACGACCTCGGCTCCTACGATGTCCTGATGGATACCGTCGAAGCCGTCAGCGAATCGGCCACGATGGTCGAGCAGCAGGACGGCAGCGACGTGACCTGGCAGGCCCTGCTGGTCGCGGCACCGATCCTGGCCTGGACCCGCTTCTCGATCGCGACCGGGAACATCCCGGGCGAGCTGTTGAGCACGCTGTCCGCGCATTTCTCGGCCCACCTGCTGGCCGAAGGCACCCGCCTGGCGATCGCACCGACCCTGTACTCGATCGACCAGCTGCCGCGCACCCATGCCGAAACCTATGCGCTGACCCACAAGCTGGCCGCGGCCGCGCACAAGGGCGGCACCATCAAGCCGGCCAGCCGCGAAGCCGAGACCGCGCCCTTCCTGGCCGACACCCGCTACCTGCTGGTGGCCATCGTTGCGCCGCAAGGGGCCCCCTTGTTCCGCTGGCAAGAGCCGCAACACCATACGCACTTCGCCGAAGAGCGCAACCGCGCGCTGGAGCAATGGCGCGCCCAGGCCACGGCCAATGTCGCGCGCCTGCTGCCGGGCTGCGGCATCGAGCTGCTGCTGCCGGAAGCGTATTACGTGGCCTGCCGCGAAGCCGACAAGCTGATCCGCCCGATCTCGATCCGCGCCGCCGTCCACTACCTGACCAATACGCTGGGCGTGGAAGCCTCGGACCTGCGCGCCGTGATCGCCGGCTTCGGCGAGGAAGCCTCGGACATCCAGATCGACGAGTACCGCGTCTCCTTCACCATGCGCCAGAGCCCGGACGTGGTGTACGGCATCGTCTGGCCGCTGTACGGCCAGGAAGACGAGAACGGCACGCCGATGGAAGGCCCGCTCGCTGCCGGCCCGACGCCGCTGACGCCGATCAGCGAAATCGTCGCCCACCTGAACGATGCGGGCATCGCCCACATCAAGCGGATCAACGAGCGCTATGTCGCCGAGTACTGCGACGACTGCGGCGCGCCACTGTTCGCCGATCCAACCGGCGAGCTGGTCCACGCCGAAATGCCGGAAGACGCACCGACCGGCACCGAGCACTTCCATTGACGATGCGGGCGCTTCCAACTGCCGGCAGCGCCCCTTCTCCCTCGCCATGATCGACCTGCACATCCGTCCCGAGCGGCCTGCCGACGCGGCATCGATCGCAGCCCTCCTCCACGCCGCGTTTGCCGGCAACCCGCACAGCACGCAGACCGAGCACCAGATCGTCGAGCGCCTGCGCGCGAGCGGCCGCCTGGCCGTCTCGCTGGCGGCCCTGCTGCCCGATGGGCGGCTGGTCGGGCATGTCGCGTTCTCGAAGGTGACGATCGATGGGCGCGACGAGGACTGGTATGGACTGGGCCCGCTCGCGGTGCTGCCTCGGTCGCAAGGCCAGGGGATCGGCGCGGCCCTGGTAGAAGCCGGATTGTCGGTACTGCGCCGCAAGGGCGCACGCGGCTGCGTGGTGCTGGGCGAGCCGGCCTACTACGGCCGATTCGGTTTTGCGCAAGACGCAGGCCTGCGCTATCCCGGGCCGCCACCGGAATACTTCATGGCCCTGCCCTTCGCACTCCCTGCTCCGCAGGGCGCCGTTGCCTACGACAGCGCATTCGATTAAGAGCGCCTAACAAAACCCTCATGGCTGCGTTGCATCGTCTTGCCGTACTAGAGTACTGTCTTCGACGCTGCTCCTTGCCCTGAGGGTTTTCTTAGGCGCGCTAAGGGTCCGTCTCCTTGTTGCCACAAAGAAAATTTCTGTGTACGCTCAGGACAGGAGCTTTTCATCATCCCTGTCCGGAGCAAAACATGGCGGAGTACGACGACCTGGTGGCGATTCTGAAAAGAATGGAGCTAAACCAGCTGAAGGCGCTGGACATGCAGGCCGAGCAGCTTGCCCGCATCCAGGCGCAAACGGAGCGTGCCGATGCGCGGTTCCAGGAAAGCGTCGCCATCCAGCAAGCCACTGTTTCCCGTTATGCGAGGATTACCAGGCTGATGGTGCCGATCATGCTGGCGGCGCTGCTGATTGCCTTCTACGTGATGTTCGCAGCCGCCTGAACCGGCGCCCTGAATTGATCGGCCAATCCCAGGCTGCGGAAGCGTTCGACAACGAAATCCACGAATACCCGAGTCTTGGCGGGCAGCAGCCGCCGGCTCGGATAATAGATGCAGAGCGGCCGCGCCTCCGCATACCAGTCCGGCATCAGCTGCACCAGTTCGCCGCTGCGCAAGAATGGCAGCGCGTGCGGCAGCGGCAGCAGGGCCAGTCCCACGCCTGCGGCGGCAGCGGTAGCCATCGCTTCCGGATCGTCGCAGACCGCCGCGGCGCGGAACTCCGCGGGCACCTGCTCGTCGCCCGCATCGGTACGCAAGGTCCAACTGTACAGCCTGCCTGTTCGGATGGCCCGCCGCCCAATCCCGTCATGCTCGGCCAGCTCCTGCGGCGTGCGCGGCTCGCCGCGCCGGGCCAGATAAGCCGGCGCGGCAGTCACGATGATCCGCACCCGGGTCAGCTCGCGCGCGACCACGCCTTCGCTCAATTCGATTCCGCCGCCGATGGCGACATCGAAGCCCTCGCCCACCAGGTCGACCTGGCGGTTCTCGAAATACAGGTCCGGCACGATGGCCGGATAGCGCTCGCGGAAGGCTTCCAGCATCGGTACGAAATACGTCCTTCCCACGGCCGGCGCCATGCTCACCTTGAGCGTGCCCGCCGGCTGGGCGGCGCCCTCGCGCGCCGCCAGCACCGCGCCTTCGATCTGGCGCCACGGCTCCGCCACTTCGCGCAGGAATTGCTCGCCCTCTTCCGTCAGGCGCAGCTGGCGCGTGGTGCGCTGGAACAGGCGCACGCCGAGCTGGCGTTCGAGCGCGGCGACGTTCTTGCTCACCGCCGCCGGCGTCATGCCCAGGCGGCGGGCGGCAGCGGAAAAGCCGCGCTCCTCGGCGCTGTAGATGAAGGAAACGAGATGGCTGATCGATTCGAGCATGCCGCCATTTTATACCCGGAGTTGAAAGTATTTCGACAATCGACCGGCTAGTTTCAACTGCGAGTCGGGGTAATACTGATGTTCACCAACCACCCACCAGGAGAACATCATGCAAACCCTTCACAACAAGGTCGCTTTCGTCACCGGCGGTTCGCGCGGCATCGGCGCCGCCATCGTGCGCCGCCTGGCAGCCGACGGCGCGGCGCTTGTCCTTACCTACCAGAGCTCGGCCAACGCCGCGGAAGCGCTGGTGCGCGAGATCGAAGCCGGCGGCGGCCGCGCGCTCGCCATCCGCAGCGACGCCGGCGACCCGGCCGCCCTCCAGCAAGCCATCGCCCAGGCAGCCGACCGCTTCGGCCGCATCGACATCCTGGTCAACAATGCCGGCGTACTGCACATGGGGCCGGTAGACGAGTTCGCCGTCGAAGACTTCGACAAGAGCATCGCGGTCAACGTCCGTGCGGTCTTCGTCGGCGTCAAGGCGGCGCTGCGCTACATGGGCGAAGGCGGACGCATCGTCAACATCAGCAGCGTCAACGCGCTGCGCATGCCCTTCGCCGGCGCGGCTGTGTACGCGATGAGCAAGTCGGCGCTGAGCGGCCTCGTCAAAGGCCTGGCGCGCGACCTGGGCCCGCGCGGCATCACCATCAACAATGTCTTGCCCGGCCCGGTCGACACGGACATGAATCCGGAGAACAGCGACTTCGGCGCGACCCTGCACGGCCTGATGGCCCTGCCCCGCCACGGCCGTCCGGAAGAAATCGCCTCGATGGTGGCCTACCTGGCCGGCGCGGAATCGTCCTTCGTCACCGGCGCCGACCTGCTGGTCGACGGCGGCTTCGGCGCCTGAAGCGCCGGGTTCAGGTCTCGGCCCACTGGCGCAGCAGGTTGTGGTAGTGGGCCGTCAGCGCCACCGTCTCCTGGCAGTCGCCCAGGCGGGTGCGCAGGGACTCGATGGTGCGGTCGAGTTCGTACAGCATGCTGCGCCGGGTGTCGTCGCGGATCATGCTCTGGGTCCAGAAGAAGCTGCAAATGCGCTCGCCCTGGGTCACCGGCTCGACGCGATGCACGCTGGTCGAGGGATAGACGACCAGGTCGCCCGCGTCGAGCTTGACCTCGTGCTCGCCGTAGGTGTCCTGCACCACCAGTTCCCCGCCCTCGTACTCCTCGGGCGCGGACAGGAACAGGGTCCCGGAGACATCGGTGCGCAGCATGCCGTTCGTGCCCGGCACCATGCGCACCGCGCCGTCGACGTGGTCGCCGTAGTGCTCGCCTTCGCCGTAGCGGTTGAACAGCGGCGGCATCGAGCGCACCGGCAGCACGGCGGCGAAGAACATCGCATTGCGCGCCAGCGCCGCCTGCACGATGGCGGCCAGCTCGCGCGCCTCCGGCGAGGCCTCGGGCAGCTGGCGGTTGCGCTTGACCTGGGCGCCCTGCGCGCCGGCGGTGGCGCGGCCGTCATGCCAGTCGCTGCGGTCCAGCCTGGCGCGGATGGCGCGCAGCTCCTCCTGGGTCAGCACATTCGGGATATGCAAGAGCATGGGAATCCTCCAAACAAATGCGCGCCGGCCGGGTGGAAAACCCGGCCGGCGCGGCTGCTTCATCCGGTCAGAAGCGGATGTTCGCGGTCAGGCTGGCCGAGCGCGGCGCGCCCGGGGTGTAGCGGTAGCCGCTCTTGTTGATGCTGGCCACGTACTGCTCGTCGGCGAGGTTGTAGACATTCAGGCGCAGGTCGACGTTGTCGCTGAGCTTGTAGGCGGCCATGGCGTCGAACACCCAGTAGGACTCGGTGAACGCCGGGGTGCCGATGGCGCCGTCGGTGCCGCGCTTGAGCTTGTCGCTGAAGCGGGCGCCGCCGCCGAGCTTCAGGCCGAACGGCAGGTCGTACGAGGTCCACAGGGTGAGGGACTGCTTCGGCGTGTAGCTCAGGCTGTTTTCGCCCGAGGCCGTGACCATGCGGCCGCGCTCGACGCTGGAGTCCTGGTACAGGTAACCCGCGCTGACCAGCCAGTTCGGAGCCAGGGCGCCGGTGGCGCCCAGTTCCACACCCTGGACGCGCTTGCGGCCGGTCTGGTGCCAGGTCAGGTCGACCGGATCCTGCTCGACTTCGTTCTTGACCTCGGTGCGGAACAGCGCGGCCGTCAGGGACAGCTTCTGGCGCAGCAGGTCCAGCTTGCCGCCCACTTCCTGGGTGGTGGTCTTCTGCGGCTCGTAGATCGGATTCTGCGCGTTGTTGACATTGCCGGACACCGTGAAGTTCGCCCCCGGCGGCTGCCTGGAGCTGGCCACCATCGCGTACACGCTGCTGTTGGCGGTCGGCTTGTACAGCAGCGAAGCCTTGCCGTTGACCAGGGTGTCGGCGACCGTGAAGTGGGTCGGCACCAGCACGCCGCTGGTCAGCGCCACCACCGTGTAGTCGCCCTCGTAGCGCTCGGCGCGCACGCCGCCGTTGAAGATCCAGCGCTCGCCCAGCTTGATGGTGTCGAAGGCATACAGGGCCTGGGTATCGATCTCGCCGCGGTTGTAGGCGCCGGTGCGTTGCGGCGCGAAACCGGTGACGGGGTCATTGGGGTTCGGGCGGTACAGGTTGGCGGCCGGCAGCGTGCCCAGGCCGGTGCGGCCGTAGCTGATCTGGCGCTCGCTGGCCAGTTCCAGGCCTGCGACCAGGGTATGCGACAGCGCGCCGGTGGCGAAGTCCGCGGTCAGGGTGGTCTGGTTGGTCAGGATCCTGTTTTCCTGGTCCTTCGAGGTGCGGGTGCTGCGCGCCACCGTCCAGGTCGACGGATCGCCCTGCACCGGCGTGAGCAGGTTGGCGGCATTGGCCAGCCAGGCGCTCAGCACGTAATCCTGGGTGGTGCGGCCGTAGCGGCTGGTGTTCTGCAGGCGCAGGATGGGCGAGAACTCGTGCTCGATGCGCACGGTCGCCATGTCGGCCTCGATCTTGTCGTAGTCGCTGGTCGAGCCGTAGAAATTCTTCGGATCGACCGGCGCCGCGGCGCTGATGAAGGGGCGGGTCCGGTCCGGGCTGGTGTAGCCCGGCAGGCCGACGGTCGAGACGCCGCCGTCGGGGATATTGTCCTGGTCTACGTGCAGGTAATCCAGGTGCACGCGGGTCGCGCCGTTCAGGCCGAAGCCCAGGCTCGGGGCCACCGCCCAGCGCTTGTTCTTGACCACGTCGCGCGCCGGATTGCCGGCCTCCTGGGCCATCACGTTCAGGCGCAGGGCAATGCCGCGCTCCGCGTCGAGCACGGTATTCACGTCCGCCGTGGCGCGCTTCTGCGATGCGCTGCCGCCGGTGACCGAGGCCGACGCCGCCTGCGTCATGTAGGCCTTCTTGCTCACCAGGTTGACCGAGCCGGTCGGCGCGCCACGGCCGGTGTCGGTGCCGGCCGGGCCCTTGAGCACGTCGATCTGTTCCAGGTTGAAGACGTCGCGCGAGATCGAGCCGACGTCGCGCACGCCGTCCACGAACACGCTGCCCGAGGTATCGAAGCCGCGCATGAAGATCGCGTCGCCGGTGTTGGTGTTGCCGTTCTCGCCCAGGAAGAAGGCGCCCACGCCGGGGGTGTTGCGCAGCGCTTCGGTCAGGGTCAGGGCGCCCTGCTGCTCGAACAATTCCTTCTTGATGACCTGCACGGTCTGGGCGGTGTCTACCAGCTTTTCGGTGTACTTGGCAGAGGAAGCGTATTCCGCGCGGAAGCCGGTGTCGGCTTGGCCGACCACCGCCACGGTGGCGGCCGGCCTGGCGTCGTCCGGCGGCGGCGCCACATTGTCCGCCTGGGCGGCCAGCGGCAGGAGGAGCGCTGCCAAGGTGGTTCCCATCACGTGACGGTTGGCATGTGGGCGCTTGCGGCTTTTTATTGCTTTCATTACAAAACCTTCTCTGGACAAGTTGACGGAACATCATTGGATGGCGGCAATTGTAAAGAGAATGACAAGCTATGTAAACGAGAATTATTCTCATTCTCATGCGCATTTAATAAAATGCGTGCCAAACGCAAGCGCGCCGGCCGAAGCCGGCGGTATGATCGCCGGACCATTCCGGTATCTCAATCAAGGAGCACAGCATGGACACACAGGAACTCCACCGTGGCCGCCTGATCGACCATATCCAGCTGGTGGTGCGCGACCTGCCGGCCTCGCAGGCGTTCTACGGGGCGGTATTCGAGGTCTTGCAGGTGCCGATGGGCGGCACCGGGGACGGGTATTTCTGGGCGGACGAACTGTTCGTCTCGACTGCCGGCAGCGAGGCGGCCCAGGGAGTGCTGACCGGACGCCACCATCTTGCCTTCCAGGCCAGGGACCGGGCCATGGTCGACGCCTTCTACCGGGCGGCGCTGGCGAGCGGCGGCAAGGACAACGGCGGGCCGGGCGAGCGGCCCTATCACCCCGGGTATTACGCGGCCTTCGTGCTGGACCCCGACGGCAACAACATCGAGGCGGTGTACCACGGAGAAGCGCAGCGCAGCGCGCCTTCCGTGAAGATCACGTTCTGACTACCGGCGCTGGACGGTTCAGGCCAGTGATTCCGCCAGGCCGTGCTTCACCGCATACACGTACAGCTTGAGCCGGCTGTCGACGTTCAGCTTCTGGTAGATCGACGACAGATGGTTGCGCAAGGTGTGTTCGCTCATGAACAGCAGCTTGGCCAGCTCCCTGTTGTTGACGCCCGAATGCTCGACCACCTTGCGCACGATGTCGCGCTCCTTGGGAGTCAGCAAGGCCATGGTGCTCTTGCGTGCCGCCTGCTGCTGGTCGCGCTGCTGCTGGGACTGGAACACGCGCGCCGTCGTCACCCGGTCCAGCCACAGCTCGCCGCGGTGCACGCTGGCGATGGCCTTGAGCACGACATCGGCGGCCGCTTCCTTCTTGACCACGCCGCGCGCGCCCCTGAGCACGGCCTCGTCGGTCCGCGCATCGTCGCGCACGCCGGTCAGGATCAGGATCTTGGCCGTGCAGCAGGCCTGCAGCTGCGGAATCAGCTCGTTGCCATCGTCGTCGCCCAGGTCCATGTCGAGCAGGATCACGTCGGGCTGGAGGGTGCGCGCCAAATGGAGCGCGTCCTCGGCCCGGCTGCTCGTGCCGGCCACCGCCAT
>CAMPHU010000121.1 GCA_946886065.1 uncultured Massilia sp.
GCTATACTGCGACTGTCTGCGCGGCAATGAGGCCGCGCCTTTCCAGAAAACGCCATGCTGCAAACTCCGCTGACCATCCAACGGCTGTACGACGACAATCGCGATAGTCTCCAGCTGGGCTGGTTTGCGGGTTTCCCCGGCGGCGAGCGCCAGATCGCGGGCGACGCCGCTTCGGCCGCCGACCAGGTCGGCCACCTGAACCTGATCCACCCGGGCCGCATCCAGGTCTTCGGGCACCAGGAACTGAATTACTACACCCGCCTCAAGTCGAGCTCGCGCACCCACGTGATCGGCGAACTCGTGGGCGGCGGCCCGCCGGCCCTGATCATCGCCCAGGGCCTGGAAACCCCGCCCGACATCCTCGCCATCTGCGACGAGCAGAACATCCCGCTGTTCTCGACCCCGTTGCCGGCGGCGCAGGTGATCGACTTCCTGCGCGTCTACCTGTCCAAGAAGCTGGCCCAGCGCGTGATCATGCACGGCGTGTTCATGGACGTGCTGGGCGTGGGCGTCCTGATCACCGGCGACTCGGGCCTGGGCAAGAGCGAGCTGGGCCTGGAACTGATCTCGCGCTCGCACGGCCTGGTGGCCGACGACGCGGTGGAGTTCTCGCGCATCGCCCCCAACATGATCGAGGGCCGCTGCCCGCCGCTGCTGCAGAACCTGCTCGAAGTGCGCGGCCTGGGCCTGCTGGACATCAAGGCGATCTTCGGCGAGACGGCGGTGCGGCGCAAGATGCGCCTCAAGCTGATCGTCCACCTGGTCAAGCGCGGCGCGCTGGACGAAGAGGTGGAACGCCTGCCCTTCCACTTCCCCACCGAGGACGTGCTCGGCCTGCCGATCCGCAAGGTCGTGATTCCCGTCGCGGCCGGCCGAAACATCGCGGTGCTGCTCGAGGCCGCCGTGCGCAACACCATCCTCCAGCTGCGCGGCATCGACACCCTGCAGGAATTCATGGAGCGCCAGCGCCAGGCCATGAGCGGCGACTGACAGAAAGGCAAGGCTTGCGGTATCATCGCGCCATGCACATCGTCCTCATCACCGGTATCTCCGGATCGGGCAAATCGGTTGCCCTCAACGTCCTGGAAGACGCGGGCTACTACTGCGTCGACAACCTGCCGCCTGCGCTGCTGCCGGCCCTGGTCGCCGCGGTGAACGAAACCGGCACCGGCAAGGTCGGGGTCGCGGTCGATGCGCGCAGCGCCGAGTCGCTGGTGGAACTGCCGGTGAGCGTGCGCCGCCTGCGCGAGGAAGGCCATTCGGTCAAGGTCATGTTCCTGACCTCGAGCACCCATTCGCTGGTGGCGCGTTTCTCGGAAACCCGGCGCAGCCATCCGCTGTCGCACCAGCTGCGCCCCGGCGAGAACCCGGCCTCGCGCCGCACCCTGATCGAATGCATCGCCGAGGAGCGCGAGCGCCTGTCGGCGATCGAGAACCTGGGGCATGTGATCGACACCTCGGAACTGTCGGCCAACAAGCTGCGCGCCTGGATCAAGGAACTGGCCGAGGTCGACCACGCGCCGCTGACCCTGTTCTTCGAATCCTTCGCCTTCAAGGTCGGGGTGCCGCTGGATGCGGACTTCGTGTTCGACGTGCGGGCGATTCCGAATCCGTACTACGACCTGGCCTTGCGCCCGCTGACCGGACGCGATGCGCCGGTGATCGCCTTCCTCGATGGCCAGCCGAGCGCGGCGGAGATGCTGGAAGATATCCGGGCCTTCGTGGAGAAGTGGCTGCCGTCGTTCAAGACGGATAACCGCAGTTACCTGACCGTGGCCGTGGGGTGCACGGGCGGGCAGCATCGCTCGGTGTACATGGCTGAAAGGCTGGGGGCGTATTTCGGGACGACCGAGCGGGTGATCGTGCGGCATCGGGAGCAGCCGAAGAACCTGACGGCGTAATACACTCGCTGCCCCTGCACGTCGTTCCGGCGAAGGCCGGAACGACGTGCTGTTGATGCTGGTCGCACGATGCTGTATCGACCCGCCAGGGTTGTTCTTACTTCAAATGCCGCAACGGATGCGCAGTCGCCGGCCACGCCGGTTCGAAGAAGCGCTCCACCATCTCCCCCGTCACCTCTTCCAGGGTCGCCGGATTCCACGCAGGCAGGTTGTCCTTGTCGATCACCAGCGCCCGCACGCCTTCCAGCACCTCGCCGTGCTCGAAATTGCGGCGCACCAGGTTGCGCTCCATGCGCAGGCAGTCCGCCACATCCATCGCCGCCCCGCGCACCAGCAGCTCGCGCGTCACGCACATCATCAGGGGCGAGCGCAGGCGCATCGCCTTGAGCGCCTTCTGCGCGAACGGATTCTCGTCGCGCTCCAGCGATGCCATGATCGCCGCCACCGACGCCGCGCCGAAGTGGGCATCGATGGACGCACGCTGGGCCTGCAGCTCGCTGGCGCCCGCCTGCTCCGCGAAGGGGGCGGCAAACGCGCGGATCGCCGCCGGCAATTCCTTGCCAGGTGTATTCTCGATGAGCGCGTTCAGGCCGCCCAGTTCGGCGCCCGGAACGAACACGTCGGCCAGGCCCACGTACAGGGCGTCGGCGGCGCCGATGGTCAAGCCGGTCAGGCCCAGGTAGTTGCCCAGCTGTCCCGGTGCATGCGACAGGAAGTGGCTGCCGCCCACGTCCGGGAACAGGCCGATGTTCACCTCGGGCATGGCCATCTTGGTGCGGTCGGTCACGATGCGCAGGCCGCAGTCCGGGCCGCCCTGGGCGATGCCCATGCCGCCGCCCATCACCACGCCGTCCATGAGGGCGATGTAGGGCTTCGGATAGAAGTGGATCAGGTGGTTGAGCGCGTATTCTTCGGTGAAGAAATCCTCTAGCAGCGCGCTGCCGCCCATCGGGGTCGCATGGCCCACGTCGTGGAAGAAGCGGATGTCGCCGCCGGCGCACAAGGCCTTTTCGCTGGTGCTGGTGATCACCACGGCATCGACGCCGCTATCGTCCTGCCAGGCGAGCAGGATGGCGGTCATGGCGCGGACCATGTCGAGCGACAGGGAGTTCAGGGCCTTCGGGCGATCAAGGGTAATGATGCCGGTACGGTTGGCGACGCGGGGCAGGACGTGGTCGGTCATGGGCGTGTTCTGTTGATGGTGAAAAGACATCTATTTTACAGAACACAAAGGGTGTAAACGCAAAAAGGGCGCCCCCTCAGACGCCCTTAGCTGGTGTGCCCTGCTGCCTGTCAGGCTGCAGCGGCTTCTTCGCTACCTTGATCCGGCAGGCGTTTGATCGCCTGATGGTTATGGTCTTTCAACATCTGCTTGTGCTTCAGAACCTGCCGATCCAGCTTGTCCATCAGCGTGTCGATTGCGGCATACAGGTCTTGGGCGACACTCGCCACGTGCAGGGTCTTTCCGGACACCTGGACATTAATCTCCGCTTTTTGCCTTTTTTCTTTTTCAGTGAGGTTGTCGACGGCGAGGAAGACATGGGTATCGATCACTTGATCGAAATGCCTGATGATGCGCTCGAGCTTATTCTGAACGTATTCACGGATAGCGGGAGTCACTTCGAGATGGTGGCCACTGATTGTGAGGTTCATACACACTCCTTTGAAAAGCGCGCCGCCCAGGCACAAGGCAGGAGTGGGCAGCGCTGTTACAAGGCTTTGCGGAGGCTGACGGGAGGGATCTTGAGCGCTTCTCGGTATTTGGCGACCGTCCTGCGCGCAATGACCATGCCTTGTTCCCCGAGCATCTCCGCGATCTTGCTATCGGATAATGGATTCTTAGGGTCTTCTGCTCCTGTCAATTGCGCAATGAGAGCGCGGATCGCCGTCGAGGAGGCTTCTCCCCCCGCTTCGGTGGCGACATGGCTTCCGAAGAAGTATTTCAACTCGAACATGCCGTGCGGGGTCAGCATGTACTTCTGCGTTGTAACACGAGAAATTGTGCTTTCGTGTAGGCCTAGTGTATCAGCAATCTCACGTAAAACAAGGGGCCGCATGGCAACCGCGCCGTGGGAGAAAAAATTCTTTTGGCGCTCCACGATCGCCTCGGCCACACGCAGGATCGTATCGAAACGCTGACGCATATTCTTGATCAGCCACTTCGCTTCCTGCAGCTGCGCGTTCATCTGCCCTTCGCACTTGCCCTGCTTCATGAGCGAGGCATACAGGCTGTTCACGCGCAGGCGCGGCATCACGTCCGGATTGAGCATGACCGCCCAGCCGTTCTTGGCGCGGCGCACGATCACGTCCGGTACGACATAGTCTGACACGTTCGACGCAAAGGCCGCGCCCGGATGAGGATTGCACTGGCGCACCACGGCCTGCACCTCGCGCAGGTCTTCGTCGTCGCAATCCAGGGCCTTCTTGAGCTTGCTGTACTCGCGCTGGGCGAACCAGCTCAGGTAGCCTTCGACGATCTTCAGCGCCAGGCGGCGCGTCACCAGGGGCACGCCCGGCAAGCGGCGGATCTGCAGCGCCAGGCATTCGCCCGCGCTGCGCGCGCCCACGCCCACCGGGTCCAGGCTCTGCACCAGCGCCAGCGAGCAGCGCAGCTCGTCCATCTCGATCTCGAGCTCTTCCGGCAGGCGCGCATGGATCTCGTCCAGCGGTTCTTCCAGGTAGCCGTTATCGTCGAGCGCATCGATGACCAGCTCGGCCAGCGCACGGTCGCGCGCGGAACAGCCGGTGACCCGGATCTGCTCCATCAGGTGCTCGCGCAAGGTGACGGAACTCGCTTCCAGCTGCGGGCGGCCGTCTTCATCTTCGCCCCCGCCGGAACCGCCGGCCGCGCCCCAGTCGGCGTCCGGCGCGTCGCGCTCGCCTTCGCCGCCTTCGAAGCCTTCGCCGTTTTCGCCCGAGGGGCCGGATGCCTCCTCGGCGCCCCCGTTTTCCCTTTCCTGCGCGGGAGCGGCGGGCGCTTCGCCGTTGGCGGGCGCGTTATTGATGGCGCCGTCGGCCAGCAGGCGCACCGAATGGTCGAGCGGGTCGTCCAGCCGCTCGAGCAGGGGATTGTCGGACAGGATCTGCTCGATCTCCTGATGCAGCTCGAGCGTGGACAGCTGCAGCAGCCGGATCGACTGCTGGAGTTGCGGCGTCAGTGCAAGATGCTGCGATGTGCGGAGTTGCAGGGACTGTTTCATGTCTACATGCGGAAGTGTTCACCCAGATAGACGCGGCGCACGGATTCGTTGGCAATAATATCATCCGGCCGGCCCGAGGCCAGCACCGCGCCCTGGTTGATGATGTAGGCGCGGTCGCAGATGCCGAGCGTCTCGCGGACATTGTGGTCGGTGATGAGCACGCCGATCTTGCGCTCCTTCAGGAAGCGCACGATGCGCTGGATCTCGATCACGGCGATCGGGTCCACGCCGGCGAAGGGCTCGTCGAGCAGCACGAAGCGCGGGTTGGTGGCCAGCGCGCGCGCGATCTCCACGCGGCGGCGCTCGCCGCCCGACAGCGACATGGCCGGGTTCTCGCGCAGCTTCTCGATCTGCAGCTCGGCCAGCAGGGTGTCGAGGCGTTCGTTGATCTCGTCCTTGCCCAGCGGCCTGCCATCGATCTGCTGCAGTTCCAGCACCGCGCGGATGTTCTCTTCCACGGTCAGCTTGCGGAACACCGAGGCTTCCTGCGGCAGGTAGGACAAGCCCAGCACCGCGCGCCGGTGGATCGGCAGGCTCGAGATGTCGGTGCCGTTGATGTCGATCGAGCCGGCGTCCGACGGCACCAGGCCGACGATCATGTAGAAGGACGTGGTCTTGCCGGCGCCGTTCGGGCCCAGCAGGCCGACCACTTCGCCGCACTCGACCTGCAGCGAGACGTCGCGCACCACCAGGCGCTTGCCATAGCTTTTCTGCAAGCCCTTGACGATCAGGGTACTGCAGTTGTCGCGCGCCTCCATCAGGGCTTCCCTGCAGGAGCCGGGGCTGCCGCCGCCGGGGCAGTGGTGCGCTTGGGAGACAGGATCAGGGTGCCGCGTCCGCCGCCCACCTTGCTCTGGCCGCTGGCGTCGTTGCGCACGCTGGCGATTTCCTTGCGGTTGTCGTAGGCGATGAAGGGGGCGATGATTTCATTGGTCACGCGCTTGCTTTCCAGCTCCTTGACCACCGCGTCCGAGATCAGCCTGACCATCTCGGAGCGCTCGTCGTATTCGATGCGCTGGGCCTGTCCTTCGACCCACAGGTCGGGGCCGCCGTCGCGCTTCTGGCGGAAGGTGGCGACCTTGCCCGGGTTCGAGGTCAGGGTCACGGTCATGTAGCCTTCCGGCGTTTCCTTCACCAGGGCGCGGTCGGCCTTGAGCGACAGGGTGCCGCGGGTGACGACCACGTTGCCGGTCAGGATGCGGGTCTGGGTGACTTCGTCGACATCGCCGGAATCGAAGTTGATGATGGCCTGCTTGAGCGAGTCGGCGCGCTCGGCGGAAGCCGCGAGCGACAGCAGGGAAAGGCAAACGGCAGCGAGTAGTTTCTTCATGGTGTGCTGGGTCCTGGGTTGACGCGGCGCCTTCATTGCCTGGCGCCGCGTGGCGGATAGACGATCTGGCCGCGGCTGGCGATGTGCAGCTTCTGGGTCGCGTTGTTGGCCACCATGCCGGTGGCCTTCACGCTGGATGCGCCCAGCTGCATCTCGATCGGCTGATCGGTCTTGAGGATTTCTTCGTCGGGCAAGGCGGTCAGGGCCTGGGTGCGCACGCGCAGCGCTTCCGAGGTCGCGGTGCGCGGGCGCTGCAGGTCGACGTTGCCGAGCATGTCGACGCGGTGCTCCTCGTGATAGATGCGCGCGCGGTCGGCGGTGACGGTCATGGCCGGACGGCCCGGTTCCACGCCGCGCAGCACCGGCTGCACCACGGTCGAGACGTCGCCCTCGGGGATATGGGTCAGGCGCTTGCCCGACACCAGGTAGCTGGGCTGGCCGCCTTCGGTCATGCGCACGAAGGAGAAGTTCTCGACGATGTAGTCGGGTTCGCTCGGCGGCCCGCCCAGGCGCGCGCCGGCGTCGTCGCTGTCGAAGGCCTGCAGCAGCCAGAAGCTGCCGAAGGCGCAGAACACCGCGATCATCATGACCGTCAGGAGCTTCCAGCGGTGCGCGGTGCGCTTGTTGGTGACGTAGGAGGCCATGGCGTGTCAGTCGTCCGAATCAGGCGAAGTAAGGCGCGAGCGCCTGTTCGTAGGTGCCCTGGGCGCGCATCACGAGGTCGCACACTTCGCGCACGGCGCCGCGGCCGCCCGCATTGCGCGTCACGTAATGGGCGCGGTGCTGGACTTCCGGGTGGCCCGAGGGCACGGTGACCGCGAAGCCCACGCGCGTGAACAGCGGCAGGTCGATCACGTCGTCGCCGATGTAGCCGCACTCCTCCGGCGTCACGCCGGTCCTGGCGAGCAGCTCGGCGAAGCCGATGCGCTTGTCGTGGAAGCCCTGCCACACATGGGTGATGCCCAGGTCGGCCGCGCGCTTGACCACGATCGGCGAATTGCGCGCGCTGATGATGGCGGTCTGCACGCCGGTCTTGTTCAACAGCTGGATACCCAGGCCGTCGAGCACGTTGAAGGTCTTGGTGACTTCGCCGTCCGGGCCGTAGGTGAGGCTGCCGTCGGTGAGCACGCCGTCGACGTCGAAGATCATGACCTTCACGCGCTTGGCGCGTTCCATGTGTGCGAGCGGCAGCATCAGATCACCTTGGCGCGGGTCAGGTCGTGGATGTGCAGGGCGCCGACCAGGCGGTCTTCCTCGTCCACCACGAGCATCTGGTTGATGCGGAATTCTTCCATCACGGCGACGGCGTCCACGGCCAGCTGTTCCGGATGGATGCGGCGCGGGTTGGCGTGCATGACGTCGCGGATGGTCAGGTTCGAGAAGTCGTGCATGCGCTCGATCAGGCGGCGCAGGTCGCCGTCGGTGAACACGCCGATCGGGCGGTTGTCGGGGTCGACCACGGCGGTCATGCCCATGCCCTTCTGCGTGATCTCGAGCAGGGCCTTGGCCAGCGGCACTTCCGGCGCCACGGCGGGAATTGCCGCACCGCTGCGCATCACGTCGCGCACGTGGGTCAGCAGGCGGCGGCCCAGGGCGCCGCCCGGGTGCGACAGCGCGAAGTCTTCCTCGCGAAAACCCCGCGCGTCCAGC
Organism: uncultured Massilia sp.; assembly: GCA_946886065.1. The sequence goes on from CAMPHU010000121.1 coordinate 8,082, forward strand.
AGCGCCACCGCCAGCGCGTCGCCCATGGCCAGGGTGACGGTGGTGCTGGTGGTCGGGGCCAGGTTCAGCGGGCAGGCTTCCTTGTCCACCGCGATGTTCAGGTGGATCTCGGCCAGCTTGGCCAGGCGCGAGGAGGGCTTGCCGGTCATGGCGATCACGTGCGTGCCCATGCGCTTGACGGCCGGCAGGATGTCGAGCAGCTCGCTGGACTCGCCGGAATTCGAGATGGCGATGAACACATCGTTCGGCGTGACCATGCCCAGGTCGCCGTGCGCGGCTTCGCCCGGGTGCACGAACATGGCCGGGGTGCCGGTCGAGGCCAGGGTGGCGGCGATCTTGCGGCCGATGTGGCCGGACTTGCCCATGCCGGACACCACGACCCTGCCCTTGCAGGTATACAGCAGGTCGGCGGCGCGCACGAAGCTGTCGTCGTCGCCCAGGCGCGCATGCAGCGCGCGGATCGCGTCGGCCTCGATGGCGAGGGTCTCGCGCCCCAGCTCCAGCATGCGCCTGGCCTGGTTCTCGTCAAAACTTTTCAGCATTGTTTTTTCATCGGTTACACTCATACCGGAAGTATAAACGAATTGGGAAAGCAAAAAACTTGCCAGTCATAACAAACAACAACATGGACCGAAACGGAGCCGATGCATTCCGGACTTGAACTGACCCTGCTCCTGCTGGGCTGCGCCGTGCTCGGCGTGGTCGCCTTCCGCATGCTGCACCTGCCGCCGATGCTCGGCTACCTCGCCGTCGGCGTGCTGATCGGCCCCCACGCCCTGGCCCTGGCCGACGACAGCCCCGCCACCCACGCACTGGCCGAATTCGGCGTCGTGTTCCTGATGTTCTCCATCGGCCTGGAGTTCTCCCTGGCCCAGCTCAAGGCGATGCGGCGCATCGTATTCGGGCTGGGTATGGCGCAAGTCGTATTGACAATCGTCGCCACGATGCTGTTCGGACAACTCGTCGCGATGCTGACGCCGCAGCTGAACATCAGCTGGCAGGCCGCCTTCGCCCTGGGCGGAGCCTTGGCGATGTCCTCGACCGCCATCGTGGTCAAGCTGATCACCGAGCGGCTCGAGCTCGAGAGCGAGCACGGCCGCCGCATCATCGGCATCCTGCTGTTCCAGGACCTGGCGGTGGTGCCGCTGCTGATCCTGATTCCTTCGCTGGCGCGCAATCCGGAAGACCTGCCGGCCACGCTCGGCCTGGCGGCCCTGAAGGCGGCCGCGGTGCTGGCCCTGCTGCTGTTCTTCGGCCAGAAGCTGATGCGGCGCTGGTTCACGGTGGTGGCCAAGCGCCGCTCGCAGGAGCTGTTCATGCTCAACCTGCTGCTGGTGACCCTGGGCGGCGCCTGGATCACCGAGCAGGCCGGCCTGTCGCTGGCACTGGGGGCCTTCGTGGCCGGCATGCTGATCTCGGAAACCCAGTACAAGCACCAGGTGGAAGAAGACATCAAGCCCTTCCGCGACGTGCTGCTCGGGCTGTTCTTCATCACCATCGGCATGCTGCTCGACCTGAAGATGGTGCTGGCCAACTGGTGGCTGGTGCTGGCCCTCCTGATCCTGCCGGTGCTGCTCAAATTCGCGCTGATCGCCGGCCTGGCCAAGCTGTTCGGCTCCTCGGACGGCGTCTCGATGCGCACCGGCCTGGCCCTGGCCCAGGCGGGCGAGTTCGGCTTCGTGCTGCTCAACCTGGCCTCGGATTCGAAGCTGATCGACCCCTTCCTGATGCAGCTGGTGCTGGCCTCGATGGTGCTGTCGATGCTGGCGGCGCCCTTCATGATCGCCAACATGGACAAGATCGTGATGAAGATCGCGGCCAACGAATGGATGATGCAGTCGCTGGCCCTGACCCAGCTGGCCACGCGCACCATGAAGACCCAGAAGCACGTGATCATTGCCGGCTTCGGACGCAGCGGCCAGAGCCTGGCGACCCTGCTGAGCGAGGAAAAGCTGCCCTGGTACGCGCTCGACCTGGACCCGGAGCGGGTGCAGGAAGCGCGCGCGGCCGGCGCCAACGTCTCCTACGGCGACGCCTCGCGCCGCGAAGCCCTGATCGCGGCGGGCATCAACCGCGCCAGCGCGCTGGTGATCACCTTCGCCGACACCCGCCTGGCGCTCAAGCTGCTGCACCTGGCGCACGAGCTTGCGCCGAACCTGCCGGTGATCGTGCGCAGCCACGACGACAGCGACCTCGATCTGCTCAAGGCCGCCGGGGCCACCGAAGTGGTGCCGGAAGCGCTGGAGAGCAGCCTGATGCTGGCTTCGCACGCGCTGGTGATGCTGGGTGTGCCGCTGCGGCGCGTGGTGCACCGGGTGCAGGCCGCGCGCGATGAACGCTATGCGGCGCTGCGCGGCTACTTCCACGGTTCGGGCGACATCACCGACGATCCGGAGCACACCTATGTGCGCCTGCATTCTGTGACCCTGCCCGAGGGCGCGGGCGCGATCGGCAAGACCCTGGCCGAGCTGCGCCTGGATGAAGTGGGCGCGGAAGTGACGGCCCTGCGCCGCGGCGGAGAGAAGCTCGAGGCGGGGCCGGAAACGGTGCTGGACGCTGGCGACGTGGTGGTGCTGCGCGGCGAGGGCGAGTCGGTCGGCCGGGCCGAGGCCCGGCTGGTCTGAACCCGGCTCAGGCGATCGTCACGACCTTGTTGCGGCCTCCCGCCTTGGCCTGGTAGAGGGCCGCATCGGCGGTCGCCACCAGGTCCTGGGCCACGCCCTCGATGGCGTGGTCGCGCTCGAAGTCCGACAGCGCCGCCACGCCGATCGACACCGTCACCGCCACCTGCTCGCCGGTGCTCAAATCCACCGGCTGCCCGGCCACGCTGGCGCGGATGCGCTGGGCCACCATGCTGGCCGCCTCCAGGTCGGCGTCGATCAGGAGCACCACGAATTCCTCGCCGCCGAAGCGCCCCAGCGCGTCGGACATGCGCAGCTCGGCCTTGATGCGCGCGGACACCTCGCGCAGCACGTCGTCGCCGCCCTGGTGGCCGACCGTGTCGTTGACGCGCTTGAAATGGTCGATGTCGATGTACATGCAGGACAGCCTGTAGCCCTGGCGCCGCGCGCGCCCGATCTCCTCCAGCAGGCGGCGGTCCATGTAGCGGCGGTTGTAGACGCCGGTGAGCGAGTCGGTCAGGCCGATGTACTTCAGCATCTCGTTGCTGATCACGTTCTCCAGGCAGATCGCGATGATCGAGCCCATGTGTTCGACGAAATCGGTGCCCAGGTTCGGCGTGAAGCGGTTCGGGTCGAGGCTGCCCAGGTTCAGGCTGCCGATCAGGCGCGTGTTGCGCATCAGCGGCACCAGGGCCACGCTCTGCAGCCCGGCTGGCGGATGCGGGAACATGGCGCAGTGCTGGGCCGGCGCGTAGGCCCCCAGCAGCGGACGCAGGCGCTTGCCGCCCGCCAGGTCGAAGCCCAGCTCCACCGCCTGCTCGCAGAACAGCAGGTTCGGGAACTGCTCGAAATCCACGCCCAGCTTGTGCATGACGGTGTAGATGTCGGCTTCCTCGTCCACCAGCGACAGCGTGACGATGTCCAGCTCGGAAATCACGGGCAAGGTGCGGAAGATGGTGCTGACCAGCTCGGGAAAACTGCCGGCGCCCACGATCTGCAGGTCGAAGGCCTGGTGGCGGCACATGATCTCGTGGTTGCGCTCCGCCTGTTCGATCAGGTAGGCCATGCGCGCGCGCAGGGTTTCGTTTTCCGCCATCAGTTCTCGCGTCAACGCGTCTGGCTCGTGCATGGGAATTCCTTTCAGCAATACCCGTAACATTACGCCATCCTTCACCGCTTGGAAACGAAAAGCGCCCCGGGAGGGGCGCAGCGTAGGCGAATTTGCGACACCTGTTATGGCCTTGTCAACAGCCGCCGGGAGGATCAGAAAGCGATGCTGGCGTCCAGTTCCTGGCCGACGCGCAGCACCTGGCCGGCACCCTCCTGGACGATGCAGTTCATGCCCATGCACACGGCGCCTTCCATGCGCGGATTGGCGCGGTAGGCCTGGAGGATGTCGAGCGGATCGGGGCCGGGAATGCCGGTGGCCTGGTCGATGGCGGGAATCGGGCAGCGCGCGCAGGGCTTGACCGGGCGCAGGGACAGGCCATCCGCTGCGAAGGCTTCGACGAAATCCTCCTCGAACGCTTCGATGCCCTCGACCACGAGGTTCGGGCGGAAGCGGTTCATCGGCAGCGGCGCACGGCCGGCGGCCACGAGTTTCGCGTTCAGGTCGTCGAGCGAAGCCTGGCCGATCAGGAGCAGCGGGTAGCCGTCGGCGAAGCGCGTCTCCGATGGCGTGCCGCCGGTCCACTTGGTGCTGGTGGGACGGTGCACGTCCGGGCGGAAGCGCACCAGGCGGCAGGCGCCCTGGATGGCGTCGGCGAACCAGGCCGCGGCGGCGTCGCCACAATCGGCTGCGGGCACGCTGTGATCCCAGATCTGCACCTGCAAGCTGGCGGCGGCGGCGTCGTGCGCCAAGGGCAGGCGCAGCGCCGGCATGCCGGGCGCCTCGACCACCAGGGCGTCGCCGTCGACGCGCGGCGTGATCAAGGCCATGCGCGGGTGCTCGCGCTGGGTCAGGAACTGCCCTTCGCGCGTGACCAGCATCCATTCGCGGTCGTGCACGCCCTCCGCCACCAGGCCGGACAGCGCCAGCGTGGCCTGCGGCACGGACAGGCCGGCGCAGGATTTGATCGGATAGACGACGAGTTCGGTCAGGGTGGCCATGCGGGATGCGAGTGCGGTGAAAGACCGCCAGTATGGCAGCAATCGGCTCAGCGTGCGGCGGTGGCCGCCCTCGCCTTCTCGTCCCGTTCACGCTGCAGGCGCGCCTCGAAGTTGCGGCTGGCCGAAGCGGCAAGCTTGCGGCAGCCTTCCGGATCCACGAAGGGATTGGCGCCGGCCGTCTTCGCGGCCGCCTTGCCGAACAGGTCGCTGAAGGACGGATGGGCCGTGACCAGCACGTCGCACTTCAGGCTGGCGACGCGGGCGATGGTCTTGCGGAAGCCCCCGCTCAGGTCCGGATGGGTGGCGTCGCCGCTGTAGTAGAAGCCGTCGGCCGAGACGGCCGTGAGGCTGTCGGCGTAGACGATGGTCGCGCACTTGCCCTGCTCGCAGGATTCCCAGCTCCAGCTGGTGCCGCCCGGCGTATGGCCCGGCGTGTAGTGCACGGTCAGGCGCAGCGGTCCCACCGAAACGCTCTTGCCGTCGGCGATTTCCTTCACCTCGGCGACCTTGGGAATGACAATGCGTTCCTTGGGGTCGTACTGCGGATCGTCGGTGCCCGGCGTGCCGTCGCGCAGCACCTGGGCCGCGTGCGGGCTGGCGACCACGGCCGCGCCGCTGGCGCGCTGCAGTTCGGCGATGGCGCCGGCGTGGTCAAAGTGCGGATGCGAATTGACGATCAGCTTGATGTCCTGCACGCGGAAGCCCAGCGCCTCGATGTTCTTGCGGATCAGGGAAGCGGATTGCGGCAGCGCGCCGTCGAGCAGGACATGGCCTTCGGGTCCGGTGACGAGCAGCGCCGACAGCCCGGCGGTGCCCACGTACCAGGTGTCGCCGTGGACGTTGAAGGGCGCCACGGGCTTGTTCCACTCCTCGCACATCGAGCACTTGACCGCATCGCCGGCAAAGGCCGGAACCA
>CAMPHU010000122.1 GCA_946886065.1 uncultured Massilia sp.
AATAGTGCGGCGGCTTCTCGTTCAGGGGAATCTGGCGCCCATCCTGCACGCTGCGGACGTGCTCGGCAAGCTTGGCCATCATGGCTTCGAGCTGGTCGATGCGGCGGCCCTGCTGGTAGATGGTCTGGTTCAGCGTCTCCACCAGGTCTTCCTGGTGGGCGAGCTTGATTTCGATATCGACGAAACGGTCTTCGTGTTCCATGGCACCTCCGGCGGCAAAGCCGGCATTATGCCAGCCCTGCCGCCGGGAAGGATCAGCCGAAGGGAATGTAGTCCATGCCCTTGGCCACGAGGTCGATCACGTTGCCCTGGTTTTCCGGGCTTTCGCTGAACGCCATCAGGATCTGCGCACGGCTGTGATGCTTGATCACGTCGATCCAGTAAGCCTTGCCGCCGGCGTCCGGTTCGCGGTTCAGGACGTTGTCGTAGAGCTCGACGACGAATTGCTCGTCGGTCAGGTTCTTGCCGTACAAGGTCTCGAACTCGACGGTGCCGTCCGGGGCTTTGATGGTCATGAACTCATTGGCCATGCGCATCAGGTCGGTGCCGGATTCCATGCGCTGGATCCAGTAGCCCATGCCGCCGATGTCCGGGGCGCGGTCGAACACCGCCTGGTAGAGGCGGAAGATCTGGCCGGCGACGCCGTCGTCGTCGATCGCCTTCCAGCCGTCGGCGAACTGCAGGCGCTCGACGCCGATCACCCGGTCGGTGCCGCCGCCGCCGACGTTGTCGGTCACGACATAGCCCCAGGCATCCTTGGCGACGGTGTAGTTGGCCTTGTTGCCGCTGAACACGGCGACGTCGGTGCCGGTTCCGCCGGCCACGGCCGTACTGCCGTCGCCCATGGTGAAGACGTCCTTGCCGGCGGTGCCGGTCCGGTAGCCGGCGTTCGCGACCGCCACCTGCAGGTAGCTGCTGGCGGCGGTGGAGTTGTCGGCCAGGTCCTTCGACACCACGCTCACATCGAAGTTACCGTTGGGCAGAGGGGCCGCGGTATGGCTCCAGGTGCCGTCGGCGCCGACGGTCGCGCTGCCGAAGCGCTGGACCGTGGTGTCGTTGACGACATAGAGCTGTACGGTCGTGCCGACTTCGCCGGTGCCGCTGAACACGGGCCGGTTGTCGCCGGCGGTCAGGTTCACGCTGCCGGTCGGGATGGTCGGCGCGGTGGCGTCGATGTTGAAGGTCACGGTCGCGCTCGGCGCCGAGACGTTGCCGGCGCCGTCGGTCGCGGTCGCATGGACGCTGTAGTTCAGTCCATCCGGGAAGTCGATCGAGGATTCGGCCTTCCACAGCCCGTTCTGGTCGGCCACCACGGTGGCGATCAGGGTGCTGCCGGAATAGACCTTCACCGTCGAGCCCGCTTCTGCGGCGCCCGTCATGCCGGGCTTGCTGCCGCGCGCGTAATTGAACTGGTTATGCGTCACCACGAAGGTCGGCGCCACCGGCGCGGTGGTATCGACCACGTCCGATCGCTGGACCGTCATGTCCGCGAATGTCAGCTGCTCCACCGAACGCAGGGTGTCCACGCCCTCTGCGCTGCTGCTCACCTGCAGCGCACCGTCCGCCTGGTTGACAAAGGTGTACGCGCCGCGCGAGCCGCTGAAGACCATCGTATCCTTGCCTTCTCCTCCATCGATCATGTCGTTGCCTCCATTTCCCTGTAAGGTGTCGTCGTAACGCGTCCCCGTGAGGGTGTCCGCGCGATTGGTTCCGGTGAGATAGCGGGCGCCGGTGCTGCTGTTGATGCCGAGGGCGCCGCGCAAGCCGTCTCCGCCATACAGCCAGTTGAGGGCTGCGATGTCGTAGGGGCTGAACGTCGAATGTGCACTGCCTGCCGCGTTATAGGACAGCAGCGTGTTGCCGGTGTTGTCCTCTGCGCTCGGCAGGACGGTACTGTTTTCGGGTTCGGTTTCGAACGGGTGCTTGAGGCCGAGCGCATGTCCCATCTCGTGCAGCAGGGTCTCGTAGCCGTCGCCGCCCGGAACCAGGTTCTGGTTCTGCGCGCGGAATTCGGCATTGTCGAGATAGATCCAGGCGTCGACGTTGTACTCGTTCAGGGTGGTGCCGGTGTAGCTGTAAGGCGAAGTCCAGCTGCACAGGCCCGTGGTGCGGTAGTCCGCAATGTCGATATTGCAGAGATGGATGTGCGCATCCGCGCCCGAGCTCGTTTCGACGAAGGAAATGCCGGTCACTTGCTGCAGATAGCTGAACGCGCTGCGCGCGGCAGCCTGCTGGGATGCCGAAAAGGCTTCCTGGCCGGTCTTGCCGCTTTCGTTGCCGGAGGCAATCGAAAAGGTATAAAAAATCGTGTTCGCAGTGCCCGTCAGGTAATTCCAGTCGGGCCCCTTGTCCAGCAGGGCGTCGATATGCTGCAGCCCGGACAGGGGGGTGGTCAGTACTTCCGAAACGGTTGCCATCGTATCTCTCTTTGACTGTCGCTTTGACTGTCGTTTTAACTATCTCTTAATGTTGAAGAGGGGCAATTTTGTTGCACCAATTCGCTAAGAGAAAGTATTTCCTGCTCAACAGTTGAAGTCAAATGAGATTTTCAATCGTGCGCACCCCTTGCCAGCCCATCAAGGCTGGCGCGCAACAGTTCGGATGGGGTCAGCCCGGCACCGGTTTCGGGGTTGTCAGCAAGGCTTTCAAGTTCGCCAAACGTTCCTTTGGACTGAGGACTTCGGTCTCTTTCGGCGCCGCATCGCCCACGTCGAGCTGCATCTCCTTGATGAAGCGCGAAGGGTCGCAATTGACCAGCTCGCCCGCGCGCTTGCGGCGCTTGCACCAGGTCACGTGCAGGGTGCGCTGGGCGCGCGTGATGCCCACGTACATGAGGCGCCGTTCTTCCTGGATGCGCGCCGCGATCGATTCCACCGAATCGTCCGGATCGCCCTTGTGCGGCAGGATGCCTTCTTCGCAACCGACCAGGTAGACGTGCGGGTACTCCAGGCCCTTGGAGGCGTGCAGGGTCGACATGCGCACCGCGTCCTGTTCCTCGTCCTGGCCTTCCAGCATCGACATCAGGGCCACCATCTGGGTCAGTTCCAGCAGGTTCTTTTCCTCGCCGTCGCGGTCGCGCCCGCCGCGGCCGCGCTCCTTCAGCCAGTTGGTGAACTCGAGCACGTTCTGCCACTTGGCCTGGGCCGCGCGGTCGTCGAAGTTCTCGTACAGGTAGTGCTCGTAGTTCATCTCCTTCATCATGTCGTCGAGCACCTCGGCCGCGTTGTCGCCGCTGCCCGAGGGGCCGGGGCGGGTGGCGCGGTCTTCCAGCTCCAGCATGAAGCGGCAGAAGTCGCGCAGCGGCGCCAGCTGGCGCTCGGCCAGCTTGGCTTCCAGGCCGCCCTTGCGCGCGGCCTCGAACAGCGAGCAGTTCCACTGCTTGGAGAATTCGCCCAGGGTTTCCAGGGTGGCCATGCCGACCCCGCGCTTGGGCGTGGTGACGGCGCGGATGAAGGCCGGGTCGTCGTCCTGGTTCGCGATCAGGCGCAGGTAGGCGATGATGTCCTTGATCTCGGCCTTGTCGAAGAAGCTCTGGCCGCCCGACATGGTGTAGGGAATGCGTTCCTTGCGCAGGGCCTGCTCGATCACGCGCGCCTGGTGGTTGCCGCGGTACAGGATCGCGTAGTCGGACCACTTGTTCTTGCGCTGGAAGTGGTCGGCCGAGATCATGATCGCCACCTGGTCGGCTTCCTGGTCGTCGTTCTGCATGCCCAGCACATTGATCGGCTCGCCCAGGCCGTGCTCGGACCACAGCGACTTCTCGAACAGCTTGGGGTTGTTGCCGATGACGGCGTTGGCCGCCTGCAGGATGCGGGTGGTGGAGCGGTAGTTCTGCTCCAGCTTGATCACGCGCAGGTCGGGGAAGTCGACCTGCAGGGTCTTCAGGTTTTCGACCGAGGCGCCGCGCCAGGCGTAGATCGCCTGGTCGTCGTCGCCGACGGCCGTGAACATGGGCTTCTTGCCCAGGCCCGTGACCAGCAGCTTGACCAGCTCGTACTGGCAGGTGTTGGTATCCTGGTACTCGTCCATCAGCAGGTAGCGCAGGCGGCGCTGCCAGCGGTCGCGGATCGGTTCGTTGTTGCGGAACAGCTCCACCGGCAGGCGGATCAGGTCGTCGAAGTCGACCGCCTGGTAGGCCTGCAGGGTCGCCAGGTAGCTGCGGTAGACGCGCCCGGCCATGGCTTCGTCCTCGTCGCGCGCGTTGCGGATCGCGTCTTCCGGGTCGACCAGGCCGTTCTTCCACAGCGAGATGGCGTTCTGGATGCGGCGGATTTCCTGCTTGTCGGTAGTGAGCGCCAGGTCGGAGACGATGGTGTAGCAATCGTCGCTGTCCATGATCGAGAACTTGTCCTTCAGGCCGACCCCGGCCGCTTCCTGGCGCAGGATCTTCACGCCCAGCGAGTGGAAGGTCGAGACCGTCAACTGCTTGGCCTGCTTGGGCTGCTTGAGCAGCTTGGCGATGCGCTCCTGCATCTCGAGCGCGGCCTTGTTGGTGAAGGTCAGCGCGGCGATGGTGCGCGGATCGTAGCCGCGGTCTTCGATCATGTACGCGATCTTCTGGGTGATCACGCGGGTCTTGCCCGAGCCGGCGCCGGCCAGCACCAGGCAGGGGCCGTCGAGATAGAGCACGGCTTCGCTCTGCGGCCCGTTGAGGCCGAATTTTGGTGCGTTGGACATGGGAAAGTTTCAGGAAGGCAGGATGACATTTTAACGATCCAGCCGGCATGTGGAGCGATGCACAAAAGAAAAATCTTGCAGCTGGACAGGAATGCAACACAAGACGCGGCAAATGCGCCCCGGCGGCGGCGCGCGCGATGGAGTACCATTCGGTCTTTGGGCGGCCGGCAGCCGGCGCCCGCGCTTTCTTTAGGACGCTTTCACATGAAATTCGAACATCTTGTCGAGATCAACGATCCGATGAATCCGCTGGTCGACACCCTCACGCGCGAGCAGCTGTGGCGCGGCCTGGTGCTGCGCGCAGAATCGCCGATGATGTTCATGCCGCACCTGGACGAATGCCAGATCCTGGACCGCGAGGCCGGCAGCTTCGGCCGCCGCCTGCGCTACGGCGAACTGGTGATCGAGGACCGCGTGCACCTGACCCCGCTGCAGGAAGTGCGGGTCGAGGTGCCGGCCCAGGGCGAGATCGCCGCTTCCAGCCTGCGCATGATCATCGAGTCGCCGACCAATGCCATGCTGCTGGTGCGCTTCTGCTACGACGACGGCACGGGCGAGCACATGGACGAAGCCAATGCCATGTACGACGAGTTCAAGAAGTCGGCGTACCAGGAAGCGGATATCGATACGGTGCGGATCCTGCGGCAGCTGGCTTCGGAAGGGAAGCTGGATGCCAGTTTGCTGAACTGAACTGCGGCTGATCGATCGTTAGCCCCAAGACGGCGGTAGGTACTGCACATGGAGCCTAAGTCCCAGGCTCCGTATCCGCCGCATCGGTTTCGCCCTCCCCCTTCGCCAGGCAAGACGCCAGATCCCGCAGCGCCGTCCGCACGCCCTCCTCGATCACCGGGTGGTAGAACGGCATCTCCAGCATCTGGTCCACCGTCAGCCGCATCTGCGCCGCCCACGACAGCGTGTGCGCCAGGTGCTCGGCGCGCGGCCCGATCATCTCGGCGCCCAGGAACAGCCGGGTGCCATACTCCCCATACACCCTCAGCATCCCCTTGTTCTGCAACATCACGCGACTGCGGCCCTGGTTGGCGAAGGACACCTTGCCGATCGCGAACTTGCGTTGCCCGCCCGCACACAAGGTCTTGTAGTTCTTGCCCAAGGTAGCGATGTTGGGCTCGGTGAAGGCGACCGCGATCGGCGTGCGGCGCAGGCCAGGACGCACGTCCGGATAGCGGCCCGCATTGTCGCCGGCGATCTTGCCGTGGTCGGCCGCATCGTGCAGCAGCGGACGCTCGTTGTTGGCGTCGCCGGCGATGAAGATATGGCTGTTCCCACACTGCATGGTGCGTGCATCGAACAGGGGAATGCCGTCCTCGCCGCGTTCCAGGCCCGTATGCTCGAGGCCGATGTCGTGCACGTTGGGCGTACGCCCCGCCGCCATCAGCACATACTGGAAGCGCTCCGTGGCTTCCTTGCCGAAGGCGTCGCTGACCGTGAGCGCCACCTCGCCCTCCTCCTGCACGGCCCTGGCGACCTTCGACTGGAACTGGATGTCGAGTTCCTCGTTCAACACCCGCCCTGCCTCGCGCAACACCTCGGGATCGGTGATGTGGGCGATGCTGCCGCCGCGCGCGAAGATCTTCACGCGCACGCCCAGGCGGTGCAAGGCCTGGCCCAGCTCCAGGCCGATCACGCCGGTGCCGATCACGGCCACCGAGCGCGGCAGATCGTCCCAGTAGAACACATCGTCGCTGGTGACCACGCCCGGCCCCACGTTCTCCAGCGCCGGCACGCGCAGCGGCGTGGAACCGGTGGCGATCACGACGCGCGCGGCATGGATCTCGGTATGCTCGCCGACCACCAGCGTATGCGGCCCGGTGAAGCGGGCATGGCCGCGCAGCTTGTCCTCGTCGGGAATGGCGTCCACGCCTTCGAGCACGAAGCCGACGAAGCGGTCGCGCTCGCGCTTGACGCGGTCCATCACGGCCGGCCCGTCGATGCGCACCTCGCCCGCGTGCACGCCGAAGGGGCCCGCATGCTGCATCGCGTGCGCCGCCTCGGCCGCCGCGATCAGGAGCTTGCTCGGCATGCAGCCCACGCGCGCGCAGGTGGTGCCATACACGCCGCTTTCGATCACCACGGTGCGCGCGCCCTGCGCCCTGGCCGCCCGGTAGGCCGTCATGCCGGCGGTGCCGGTGCCGATGACGGCGACATCCACTTCCAGTTTGTTCATCCTGCTCTCCGCTATGGTCGGGTCATGAGCATGACGATACGCCATTTTCGCGAAGCCGGCAGGCGGCTTACTTGTAAATGACTTCGAAGGTGTATGCCAGGTCGACCACGGTGTCCGCCGGAATGCCCTTCGGTTGCGGATAGCGCTTCAGGGCGCGCTCGGCCAGCGCTCTGACCGCGTTTTCGATGCTGAGCTTGATTTCCTTGCTGTCGCGGTCGCGCTTCCAGTTACCGTTGATGATGCCGACCATCGCGAATTCGCGCGACTCGCTATTCTGGAGTTCGATGCGCGGCACCCCGGGCAGGAAGCGCAGGTGCATTTCGCCGCCCATGGCGTATGCGGCCGCCATGTCCGGATAGCGCAGTTCGGAGGAGATGGTCGAGACCACGCCGGCGGCGTAGGTGCAGTAGGCGAGCCGCGCGGGCGTCCAGGCGGACAGCGCGGCGACGAAGCGGTCGGGATCGTTGGCGGCGTCCTTGCCGACACCGCATTGCGCGACATTGAAGGCCTCGCCTTTCCAGGCCCACCACAGCGCGGCGGCCGCGTCCGGGCCGTTGGCGGGATCGGCATAGCCTGCCGCCAGGCGCTCGGCGCTTCTCCGCATCCCGGCCGCATGGGCCTGGGTGTAGAAGCCCACGGCGCGCGACCAGTCGCGGCGCACGCAGATGCCGTGGTCGTACATGGTCCCGGCCATCAGCATCACTTCGCGGTACTCCTGCTTCAGGCCGTACTTGAGCCAATCCACCGCCTCGGCGCAGTCGCGCTCCTCGACCTTGAGGGTGATGTTGGTGACGACGCTCTCGCCCGGCGTCTCGATCACCCTTGCCGCTACCGGCAGGGACAGCAGGGATAACAGCAGGGGAAGGACGGAGCGGGCAGGACGAATGGGCATGGCGTATTCAGGTGCTATATGGATTTCCAGGCCGGCACTCTAACAGCTTGTTGCGCCTGCTTTCTCACACATCATCACGGCGGCTCAGCTCCCGCCTTACTTGTGGACGATCTCGAACGTGTATTTCATGTCGGCCCAGGCGTTCGCCGGGATACCCTGCGGCTGCGGATAGCGCTTCAGGGCGCGGTCGGTGACCTGCTTGATCGCTTTCTCGATGCTTTTGGCGACCCCCTTGGTGCTGCGGTCGCGCAGCGCGTCGCCATCGACGAAGCCGAGCACCGCATACTCGCGCGCTTCGCCCTTCTGCATCTCGATGCGCGGCACGGCCGGGAGGAAATGCAGGGTGAAGTCGCCGCCCAGGGCGAAGTCGACCGCCAGGTCCGGGTAACGCAACTCGGACGAGATGGTCGACATCACCCCGGTCACGTAGTTGCAATAGGCGAGATGCTGGGGGCTCCAGCTGGACAGGACGGCGACGAAACGGTCGGGATCGTCCGCCGCCTCCTTGGCGACGACGCAGCCCGAACCCTGGAACGAGCGGCCTTTCAGGCCCCACCACAGCGCCGCGGCCATGTCGGGACCGTTGGCGGGATCGGCATAGCCGGCGGCCAGGCGCTCCGCCCCTTCCGGCAGGCCAGCGGCATACGCCTTCGAGTAGAAGCCGACGGCGCGCGACCAGTCGCGGCGCACGCAGAGGCCGAGATCGTACATGGTGCCGGCCAGCAGTTCCACCTCGCGGTATTCCGCCTTCAGGCCGTCCTTGAGCCAGTCCACCGCCCCGGCGCAGTCGCCGGCCTTGATACGCAGGGTGATGCTGCCGACGGCGCTCTCGCCCGGGGTGTCGATCACCCCTGCGGATACGGAAAGGGACAACAGGGACAGCAGCAAGGGAAGGACGGCGCGGGCAGGACGAATGAACATGGAATTTCCGGGTAACGTAGGTATATCAGCCCTGCACTCTAGCAGCTCGCGGCGCCCGGATTCTCACACATCATCACGGCGGCTCATCCAGGTCGAAACCGGCCACTCCGGCAGCTTGCCGCGTCCGAATTCTCACCGATCGCAACAAAGGCTCAAATATCGAGCGGATCGACCTCGAGCGACCACTTGACCCGCGGCTTCATGGCGCGCAGCAGCTCCACCCATTCGCGCAGGAAGGCCTGCAGCGCGGGCCGCGAGCTCGACTCCACCAGCAGCTGGGCGCGGTCGACGTTGTGCACCCGCGTCATGGTCATCGGGATCGGATCGTTGATCAGGATGGTCTCGGACGGCAGGCAGTCGCGCGCCTGCTCCAGGAAGGCGATGGCAGTGGCCAGCTCGCGCGCCTCGGCGCGCAGCAGCGCCTGGTACATGAAGGGCGGCAGGCCGGCTTCGCGGCGCTCGGCCAGCTGGCCGCCGGCGAAGCGCTCGTAGTCGTGGCGCACCAGCGCGCCGTACAGCGGATGGCTGGCGTAGCGGGTCTGCACCAGCACGTCCGAGGGCGCGCCCCCTGCCCGGCCGGCCCGGCCCGCCACCTGCATCAGCTGGGCGAACAGGCGCTCGGCCGCGCGGTAGTCCTGCGAGAACAGCGCGGTGTCCGGGTTCAGGATGCCGACCAGGGTCAGGTTCTTGAAGTCGTGGCCCTTGGCGACCATCTGGGTACCGATCAGGATGTCGACTTCGCCGCGGTGCACGGTGTCGAAGGCCTCCTGGGCGCTGCCCTTGCGGCGCGTGGAATCGGCGTCGATGCGCAGCACCCGCGCCTCGGGGAACATGGCCTGCAGGCCCTCCTCGATGCGCTGGGTGCCGCGCCCGAGCGGCTGCAGGTCGACGTTGCCGCAAGTGGGGCAATGGCGCGGGATGCGCAGCTCCAGGCTGCAGTGGTGGCAGCGCAGGCGGTGCTCCAGCTTGTGCAGCACCATGAAGGAGGTGCAGCGGGTGCAGTTGCTGATCCAGCCGCAGGCGTCGCAGGAGATCACGGGCGCATAGCCGCGCCGGTTCAGGAACAGCAGCGATTGCTCGCCACGCTCCAGGCGTGCGCGCAGGGCCGCCAGCAGGTCGCCGGTCAGGCCGTCGCGCGGGCGGTCGCGCTCCAGGTCGACCAGGCGCACGCGCGGCAGCACGGCGTCGCGCACGGCGCGCTCGCGCAGCTCCAGCCTTTTGTACCGGCCCGACTGGGCGTGGTGCCAGGTTTCCAGCGAAGGCGTGGCCGAGCCCAGCACGATGGGGATATCCAGCTGGCGCGCGCGCCACACGGCCAGGTCGCGCGCCGAATAGCGCAAGCCTTCCTGCTGCTTGTAGGAGGGGTCGTGCTCCTCGTCGATCACGATCAGCTTGAGGTTCGGCAGCGAGGCCAGGATCGCCAGCCGGGTGCCGAGCACGATGCGCGCATGGCCCTGGTGCGCTGCCAGCCAGTGCAGCATGCGCTCGCCTTCCGACAGGCTGCTGTGCAGGGTGGCCAGCATGGCGCCGGGGAAGCGCGCGCGGATATTCCCTTCCAGCTGGGGCGTCAGGTTGATCTCGGGGACCAGGATCAGGATCTGGGCCTGCGGGTCGCGCGCCAGCACCTGGGCGCAGGCCTGCAAATAGACCTCGGTCTTGCCGCTCCCCGTCACCCCCCACAGCAGCAGCGGCGCAAAGCCCTGCGCCTGGCCGATCGCGGCGGCGGCCTCCTGCTGGGCGGGATTCAGCACCGGCATGTTGGCGGCGGCCACATCCTGGGCCGTATCGAGCTTGGCCAGCTTTTTCAGCGCGCGGTCCAGGGCCACGGTCTTTGGCACGCGCAGGTTCTTGGGCAGCCCGGGCAGGGCCACCTCGCCGACCGGGCGCTGGTAGTAATCGGCGGCGAAGCGCGCCAGGGCGATCCAGCGCTCCGGCAGCGGCGAAAGCTGGCTGCGCACCGCCAGCGCATCCTTGAGCTTTTCCGGCGGCACATCGGTCTCGCGCTTGACGCCCACGATCAGGCCCACCACCTCGCGCCGCGCGAAAGGCACCAGCACAAGCTGGCCGACCGCCGGCTCGGCTTGCCCTTCTTCCGCCTGGGAAACCCAGCGGTAATCGAAGCTGCTGTTGAGCGGCGTGTCGAGCACGACTTCAAGTATGCAATCTGGCAAGTGGGACCCTGTGCAAAACTGTGGAAAACTTTGTGAATAGCGTGGGGCTTGACCCCGTTAAAGGTTTACGTTAGATCAAGCTTAAACTGAAAATTCCTCTAGTCAATTCTATTTTTCTTTTTGTTTTCAAGCACTTACACGGATGCCCACAGACCTATTAACAAGCTGGGCTGGAATGGCGTTGTTGTGCATAAGTAGGGGTGTCTTGGTGGAAAACTCGCTGCATTGCATCAAAAACTTCACGCGTTACTTGAAGTTCGGCGCTAAGTCACGGTAAACGAAGCACTTTTCCCAACATTTCCAGCTCCTGTGAATAACTTTGTGAACAATGGCCTGAAATGGTCCGAATTCTCTGGGACAAGCTTGTGGCTCGAAGGGAACGACATCGCCTACTCATGCAAAAAACGCTTATAAATCATCGATTTACGCTTTTACAGGCGATGCCGAGATGTCCACAGGAATTTTTGCCCGGTTTTACGAAGTTGTGAACAAGTGAGACTTTGCGCTGGAATACCTTGCAGGTATCCCGTCCTGCGTCAAGCGGCGGCGCGTTGCTTGCGGCTGAAGCTGTGCACAGCCTCGACCATGGCGCTGACCGATTCCGGCGGCGTGAACTGCGAAATGCCGTGGCCCAGGTTGAACACGTGGCCATGGCCGGCTGCCGGCGTGCCATAGGCGCTCAGCGAGCGCTCCACCTCGGCGCGGATCTGCTCCGGCGCGGCGAACAGGATGGCCGGGTCGAGGTTGCCCTGCAGCGCCACGCGGTCGCCCACCAGGGCGCGGGCGCGGCCCAGGTTGACGGTCCAGTCCAGGCCCAGCGCGTCCGCGCCGATGTCGGCCATCTCGTCCAGCCACAGGCCGCCGCCCTTGGTGAACACGATCGCCGGGATGCGCACGCCATCCTTTTCGCGCTGCAGCTGGCTCACCACCTGCTGCATGTAGCGCAGCGAGAATTCCTGATAGGCGCCGTCGGCCAGGGCGCCGCCCCAGGAATCGAAGATCATCACGGCCTGGGCGCCGGCGTCGATCTGGGCGTTCAGGTACTGGGCCACGGCGCGTGCGTTCACGTCCAGGATGCGGTGCATCAGGTCCGGGCGCGCGTACAGCATCTTCTTAATGGTATGGAATTCGCGCGAACCGCCGCCTTCGACCATGTAGCAGGCCAGGGTCCAGGGGCTGCCGGAGAAGCCGATCAGCGGCACGCGGCCATTCAGGGCGCCGCGGATCTGGGTCACGGCCTTGAACACGTAGTCGAGCGATGCCATGTCCGGCACTTCCAGCGCCATCACCTGCTCTTCGCTGCGCAGCGGGCGCTCGAACCTGGGGCCTTCGCCGTCGGCGAAGTACAGCCCCAGGCCCATCGCGTCCGGCACCGTCAGGATGTCCGAGAACAGGATCGAGGCGTCCAGCGGATAGCGGTCGATCGGCTGCAGCGTGACTTCGGTGGCGAAATCCGGATTCTTGGCCAGGCCCAGGAAGGAACCGGCCTGCTGCCGCGTGGCGCGGTATTCCGGCAGGTAGCGGCCTGCCTGGCGCATCAGCCACACCGGGGTGTAGTCGGTCGGCTGGCGCAGCAGCGCACGCAGGAAGGTGTCGTTCTGGAGCGGGGCAAATTGGGGCATGACAGGCAATCCGGATCGAAGGGAAACGCCTATTATCGCATCCTTGGGCAGACACTTATAATGCGAATCCACCCCACCCGAAGGACTCCGCCATGACCGTTGCCACCAGCAAACAAACCGCGCCCTGCGGCGCCTGGATCTCGCCGATCACGGCGGCAGTCGTCGCCGCCGGCGCCACCCCGCTGTCCCAGCTGGCCCTCGACGGCGGCAGCGTCTACTGGCTGGAAGGCCGCGCCAGCGAAGCCGGGCGCTCGACCCTGATGGGCGGGCAAGGCACCGCCAGGGCCGAGCTCACGCCCCTGCCCTTCAATGTGCGCAGCCGCGTGCACGAATACGGCGGCGGCGCCTATGCGGTGGCGGGGGGCCAGGTGTTCTTCTCGCACCATGGCGACAACCGGCTCTACCGCGTGGGCGCCGATGGCCAGCCGGCGGCCGTCACGGCGGAGGGCGAGCGCCGTTACGCCGACTTCGTCGTCGACGCGCCGCGCCAGCGCCTGGTCGGCATCCGCGAAGACCATTCCACAGGCAGCCACTACCCAGACAACACGGTATGCGCGGTCGGCTTCGACGGCAGCGAAACGGTACTCGTGGACGGCAACGACTTCTACGCCGCGCCGCGCCTGTCGCCCGACGGCGCCCAGCTGGCCTGGCTGTGCTGGGACCATCCGCGCATGCCCTGGGAAGGCACCGAACTGTGGCTGGCCGACGTGGCCGCCGACGGCAGCCTGGTGAACGGCCGCCTGATCGCGGGCGGCGCCCAGGAATCGGTCTGCCAGCCGGAATGGTCGCCGGACGGCGTGCTGCACTTCGTCTCCGACCGCAGCGGCTGGTGGAACCTGTACCGCTACGAGCACGGCGTGGTGCATCCGCTGTGCCCGCGCGAAGCGGAATTCGGCGGCCCGCAATGGACCTTCGGCGGCTCGCTGTACGGCTTCTCCTCGCCGGACGAGATCGTGTGCACCTATATCGAGGCGGGTGTCAGCCGCCTGGCGCGGCTGGCGCTGCGCGGCGGCGAGCTCGCGCCCATCGCCACCCCTTACCAGGAGATCCGCGAGCTGCGCGTCGAAGGCTCCATGGTGGCGCTGCTGGGCGGTGCGCCCACCGTCGCGCTGGAACTGGCCTGCATCGACCTGTCGACCAATCAGTG
>CAMPHU010000123.1 GCA_946886065.1 uncultured Massilia sp.
GTTGATCTCGTAGGCGCGCTGGGTCTGGATCATGTTGACCATTTCCTCGACCACGTTGACGTTCGAGGATTCGACATAGCCCTGCATCAGGACGCCGGCGCCGTTGGTGCCGGGGACGTTCAGGTTGGGGTTGCCCGAGGCGCCGGTCTCGACGTACAGGTTCTCGCCGCGCGATTCCAGGCCGGCCGGGTTCACGAAGGTGGCCAGCTGCAGCGAGCCGACCTGGGTCGGGGCCACGGTGCCGGGCAGCTTGACCGACACGGTGCCGTCACGGCCGACGGTGAACGATTCGGCGTTGGATGGAATGGTGATGGCGGGCTGCACCACGAAGCCGCTGGAGGTGACCAGCTGGCCGTTGGCGTCGGTCTGGAAGGAGCCGTCACGGGTATAGGCCTGGGTGCCGTCCGGCAGCAGCACCGGGAAGAAGCCCGAGCCGTTGACCATCACGTCCTTCGAGTTGCCGGTCAGCTGGGGATTACCCTGGGTGTGGATGCGCTCGGTGGCGACGGTGCGCACGCCGGTACCGATCTGCAGGCCCGAAGGCAGGTTGCTTTGCTGCGAGGACTGGGCGCCCGGCTGGCGCACGTTCTGGTACAGCAGGTCCTCGAACACCGCGCGGGATCGCTTGAACCCGTTGGTGCTGACGTTGGCGAGGTTGTTGGAGATGACGTCGAGGTTGGTTTGCTGCGCTTCGAGGCCGGTCTTGGCGATAAACAGCGAACGGATCATGGAATTCTCCTAAGGGCGGCAGACGAAGTCCGCCACGTACAGGAGAATTATGCTGCAGCAACTATCAATTCAAAGCGAGGATCTGGGTGGCTTTCGCGGCGTTATTCTCGGCGTTCTTCAGCAGGCTCATTTGGGTTTCGAAGGAACGTGCCAAGGAGATCATCTGCACCATGGAGTCCACCGCGCTGACGTTCGACCCTTCCAGGGCGCCGCCGGCGACCCGGATCGCGGGGTCGAAGGGGGCCGCGCTGCCATCCTTGAGGCGGAACAGGCCGTCGTCGCCGCGCACCAGGTCGCCGGTGGGCGGATTGACCAGCTTCAGGCGCCCGAGCACCACCGGTGCGGCCGGCTGGTCGGTGTTCGAGATGGTCGAGATGCTGCCGTCGGCGCCTACGGTCACGGTGGCGTCGGGCGGAATGGTGATCGGACCGCCCTCGCCCGCGATGGTGTTGCCGGACGCGGTCTGCAGCAGGCCGTTCGGGCTCATCTGCAGGGAACCGTTGCGGGTGTAGGCTTCGGTGCCGTCCGCCATCTGGACCGCGAGCCAGCCCTCGCCCTTGACCGCCACGTCGAGATCGCGCCCGGTAATTTGCAGCGGGCCGGCCGTGAAGTCGTGGCCGGCGGTCGAGTCGAGCACGAAGGCGCGCGTCGGCAAGCCCGGGCCCTGGACCGGCGCCGCGCGGAAGATGTCGAGCTGGGCGCGAAAACCCGTCGTGTTGACGTTGGCCAGGTTGTTCGAGGTGGTGGCCTGCTGCTCCAGGATGTGCTTGGCGCCGGAGGCGGCGGTGTAGATCAGGCGGTCCATGTCTTGTCCTTTTTGCTGTGCGGCGCGCCGGCGGAAATCAGTCCACTGGATTGATTTCCCCGCCGGCGCGTTCAACTCACGCTTGCATTAACGCAGGTTCACCAGGGTTTGCAGCACCGAGTCCTGGGTCTTGATGGTCTGGGCATTCGCCTGGTAGACGCGCTGCGCCGTGATCATGTTGACCAGTTCCGCGGTCAGGTCGACGTTCGAGGCTTCCACCGCCGACGACTGCAGCACGCCCATGCCGCCCGTGTTCGGGGTGCCCACCAGGGGCACGCCCGAGTTGGACGATTCGGCCCAGGCGTTGTTGCCCAGCGGTTCGAGGCCGTTCGGGTTGGTGAAGTTGGCCAGCACCACCTGGCCCAGCGGCTTGGTCTGGCCGTTGCTGTACTGGCCCAGGATCACGCCGTCGGCGCCGGCGGTGAAGCGCTGCAGGGTGCCGGCCTTGTAGCCGTCCTGCACCAGCTTCTTCTCGCTGGTCGGGCTGCCGTACTGGGTGGTGCCGGCGTAGTCGATCTCCAGCGGCAGGGTCAGCTCGGCGCCGGTCGACGGAATCACCGGCAGGGTGATGTTGAACTTGCCGGCGGTGCCGGTGGTCGCCAGGTTGAGGGCGCCGTTGGTGTCGAATTTCAGCTGGCCGATCGGCACGGCCGGCACGCGGACCGCCTTGGCCATGGCGGCGTCGATCTCGTCCGGGGTGGTGCCCGGGATGGCGGCGGCCTTGGTGGCGGCGGCGCCGATCTCGGTCTGGTTGGCGGCGGTGGCGCCGGCGGTGCCGGCGGCGGCCACGACCATGCCCGAGGCGGCGCTGGCGTAGTCATTCAGGGCGGCGGCGATGGTGGCCGGCACCGGCGGCACGGCCTTGGTGGCGGCTTCCCAGTTGGCGCGCGCCGTGTTCACGGCGCTGAAGGCCGCGCCGGTGCCGGTGGCGGCGCCGGCCACGGTCAGGGCCGAGATTTCGGTGCCGTCGTTGGCGGCGTACACATCCCAGCTGCCGGCGCCGCTCTTCACGTAATAGGTCGACAGCACGTGCGGATTGCCCAGCGTGTCGTACACGCTCATCGGGGTCTGCTTGTTGTAGGTGGTCGGGTCGTTGGCGTCGAAAGGCGAATTGACCGGCGGCTGGGTGCGCGAATCCAGGTTCAGCTGGATGTCGACGTCGGTGGTCTGCACCGGGTCCAGGTCGGAGGTGTCGATCTGCAGCGGCACCGGGGCGCCGGCCGACAGCTGGCCGGCCGCGTTCAGGCCGTAGCCGGTCAGCTTGGCGCCCTGGGCATTGATCATGTAGCCGTTCTTGTCGAGCGAGAACTGGCCGTTGCGCGAATACTGCACCACGCCTGCCGCTTCGATGCGGAAGAAGCCGGCGCCGTTGATGGCGATGTCGAGCGGGTTGTTCGAGGTTTCGACGTTGCCCTGGCTGAATTGCTGGGCGATGCCGGCGACCTTCACGCCGATACCGGCCGAATTGCCGCCCGCGCCGTTCAGCGAGTTGGCATAGACGTCGGCGAACTGGGTGGTCGAGCCCTTGAAGCCGACCGTGCTCGCGTTGGCGATGTTGTTACCGATGACGTCCAGCGATTTTGCTGCGCCGTTCAAGCCGCTCAGGCCCTGTTGGAAAGACATGTCGTTTCTCCTGCTAAGTATTTAGCTAGTAATAAGTGGGTAAGCGGCTCGCTTACAGAACCTGTTTGATGTCGGCCATGGCTACCGCGCCCTTGCCGGGCAGGTTGAGCTTGACGCCGTCCTTGGCATTGGTGGTCACGCTGGCAACGCTGTCGAAGGACAGGCCCTTGGCGTCGTCGAGTTCCTCGCCGGCGCGGGTGGCGACGACCTTGAAGCTGTACTTACCGTCGGGCAAGACCACCGGCTTGCCGTCGCTGTCGAGCTTTTCCGGATCGGGCACGCCGTCCCAGGCCACCGGCACGATGCCGGCCTCTTGCGGGCCCATGTCGATGACGGCCACTTCCTTGCCGTTGGCATCGGTGACGACCAGCTGGACCTTGTCGGCCGGCGTGGCCAGCTCGACGCCGAGGATCGATTTGCCGCCCGACAGCTGGACATCCTTGCCTTCGACCAGCACGCCATGGCCGATCAGGTTGGTCGCCTGCATCGCTTCCGAGGACTGGTAGCTCGACTTCAGGGTTTCCAGGGTCGCGTTCAGCTTGTTCACGCCGGTCACCGTCGACAGCTGGGCCAGCTGGCTGGTCACCTGGGCGTTGTCGAGGGGGTTCAGCGGGTCCTGGTTCTTCAGCTGGGTCACGAGGAGGGTCATGAACTTGTCGGTGTCGGCCTGGACGCTGTCGACTTCCTTCGGCTTGCTGTTCATGGTCGACATCAGGTCGTTGATGGTCGAGGCGCTGGAATTGGTATTTACGGTGGTCATGGTCGTTGTTCAGTGCGTTATTGACCGAGGGTCAGGGTCTTGAGCAGCATGGTCTTGGCCGCGTTCATGGTCTCGACGTTGGTCTGGTAGGAACGCGAGGCCGACAGCATGTTCACCATCTCGTCGACCACGTTCACGTTCGGCATCGTCACATAGCCCTTGTCGTCCGCCAGAGGATGCTTGGGGTCGTAGACCTGCTTCATCGGCGACTGGTCTTCGACCACTTCGCGCACCCGCACGCCGGTGGCGCCGGAGGCGGTGGGGACCGACTCGAACACCACAGCCTTGGCGCGGTAGGCTTCGCCGGTGGCGCTGGTGGCGCTGTCGGCGTTGGCCAGGTTGCTGGCGGTGGTGTTCAGGCGCTGGGCCTGGGCGCTCATCGCCGAGCCGGAGACGTTGAAGATATTAAATAGCGACATGGTTCAATCCCTTACTGACCCTGGATGGCCGCCAGCAGGCCCTTGATCTGGTGGTTGATCATCGTGATGCCGGCTTCGTAGCGCAGCGCGTTGTCGGCGAACTGGTTGCGCTCGACGTCCATGTCGACCGTGTTGCCGTCGACACTGCCCTGGACCACGCCGCGGTACTGGACCGGGGTGCCGTTGGCCAGCGTGTCGCCGCTGGCCTGGCCGCGCGGCACATGGCCCTGGGCGGTGGTGGCCAGTCCGCCCTGGCGGCCGGCCAGCGCACCCTGCAGGGCGCTGGAAAAGTCGATGTCGCGCGCCTTGTAGTTGGGCGTGTCGGCGTTGGCGATGTTCGACGCCAGCAATTCCTGGCGCTGGGCGCGCAGGGACAGGGCCGATTCATGGAAACGCAGGTAGTCGTCGATTTTGCCGATCATGCCAGCCTCCAGGCAGATTCTTGTTGGGACAGCACCGATCATACGGATCTGTCCAGCGAAGCAATCGAAGGAGTAGGATGGGCAAATCCCGGCTATTCATAGTTTCGCTACGGAATCATCACCCCTAAGATGGCAGCATTCCCGGTTTCCCATCCAGGCCCTTCCCCATGAAACGACAGTTCGCCGCCCTGCTTGCCCTCGCCCTGCCCTTCGCCTGCGCCCAGGCGCAGACGGCCCCGGGCGCCCAGCGCCAGAACCTGCCCGCCCTGCGCACCGTCGTCGAGCACTACCTGCAGACCCAGAGCGCCGGCCTGCCCGGCCAGGTATCGGTGAAGGTGGGCGCGGTCGACCAGCGCATGAGCCTGCCGCATTGCCCGGCACCGGAAGCCTTCCAGCAGCCCGCTGCGCGTCCGTGGGGAAAAACAACGGTCGGCGTGCGCTGCACCGCCCCCACCGCCTGGACCGTGTATATCCAGGCCCAGGTCAGCGTCCTGGCCGACTACGTGGCCGCCGCCGTGCCCCTGGCCCAGGGCCAGCCGGTCGAGCAGGGCCAGCTGGTGCTGATGAAAGGCGACATCGCCGCCATGCCGAACGGCATCCTGACCGACATGGCCCAGGCCGTCGGCCGCACTCCCACCATCTCGTTGCCTGCCGGCACTGCCTTGCGCGCAGACACCCTGCGCAGCAAGCCTGTGGTCCAGCAGGGACAGGCGGTGCGCCTGGTGTCGCGCGGCGCCAACTTCTCGGTCTCGGCCGAAGCCAAGGCGATCGGCACCGCCGGCGAAGGCCAGGTGGTGCAGGTCCGCACCCAGTCGGGGACCGTCGTGAGCGGTACGGCACGCATGGGCGGACTGGTCGAGGTCGTTTTGTAACAAACCGTCGAAAGCCCTTTTCTGCGCTAAAGTTTGCGGCATCGGTGCCGATAAACAGACAGATCCCGGAGTCTCCGCTCCGAACAGAGAAGGATGATGCTGTGAAAATCAACGATACCCTCAAGAGCAACCCAGGCCTTCAGCCCGCAACCACGCAGACCAATAACGCGCGTGGCGCGGAAAAGGCGTCGACCACTGCCCCGACCCCGGCGCAGACCGACAGCGTGCGCCTGTCCTCGCAGGGCCAGGCCATGGCGAATGCCGTCGGCGGCAACAACCAGGTATTCGACACCAAGAAAGTCGAACGCATCAAGGCGGCCATCGCCGATGGCCAGTTCCAAGTCAACTCCGAGAAAGTCGCAGACGGCCTCCTCGAGACCGTGCGCGACTTGCTGCATTCACGCAAGCGATAACCCATGACCACCAGCCCGCACCACACTCTCGCCTCCGAACACCAACACGTCGCTTCCCTCGTGGAGCTGATGAAACAGGAACAGCAGTTGCTGGTAGCGCTCGACGCCGATGGGCTGGCGGAACTCACACCAAGGAAAAACGCACTGCTGGCCGAGCTGGCGGCGCTCTCGAAGCAGCGCCATGCGGCGCTTGCCGCGGCCGGCTGCGAAGGCGCGGAAGCGGGCATGGAACCCTGGCTGGCGGTGGCCGGCAATCCGGAAGTGCGGCGCCAGTGGGAAAGCCTGCTGGACATCTCGCGCGAAGCCAAGGAACTCAACCGCGTCAACGGCATGCTGATCAACAAGCAGCTGGCGCACAACCAGGGCGTGCTGAACGCCCTGCGCACCCCGGCGGGCGCCGCGTCCGCCGGCATCTACGGCGCCAGCGGGCAGACCCTGGGCGCCGGCCCCTCGAAGCGCTACGTGGTCGGCTGAGCCTGAGCGCATCAGAGAAATGGCCGCATCCGCGGCCATTGTCGTTCCTGCAGCGCTGGAATGCTCAGCGCGACAGCGTGTAGGCCGACGGCCCCAGCTTGCGCAGCAGCGCGATGTTCGCCTTCTGTTCCTTGGTGAACTTGCCCATCATCTCGGCCGCCTGCTTCTTGTCCATCATCGATTCCATCCCGACGAACATGCCGGCGTGCACCAGCGCGAAGGTGCTCAGCGCGAACTCGCGGGTGCCGATGCCGTGCTTGCCCAGCACCGCCCTGGCGCGCGGCTGGGCCTCGATGGCCTTCACGTAATCGTCGACCGACAGTTCGTGCTTGCCGTCGTCTTCGTCATTGTCTTTTTCCAGCTTCTTGAGCTCCGGCGCGGCGGCCTTGATCTTGGCCAGCAGGGCCGGCGTAAGGACGAAATGCTCTTCCGGATCGGCGGCGAAGGACGGGCCGCCGCACAGCGAGAGGGCGACGAGCAGCGAGGCGGCAAGATGGATCGGTTTCATGACTTTCCCTGGCAAAGTGGTGATGGGTCGATTATAGGAGCCGCCCGGAATCCGAAACCGCGCCCGGCGACGAATCCCCCCTCCGTGGTGTGATCCGCCGCCCATGCGGATGACTTCGCTTTTCTCGAAGAAATCTTTCGCTAAACTTCGCTTTTCCAGATAGTCGGCTTGACGTATCCTTTCGTGTAGGCAATACCGTCTTGCTTTGAACAACAACACTGGAAACGACATGAAACGTATTCTTCTCTTCCTCGCTACCAACGTCGCCGTCATGCTGGTGCTGAGCATCACCGCCAGCGTGCTGGGCGTGAACAAATTCCTGACCGCGAACGGCCTGAACCTGGGCATGCTGCTGGTCTTCGCCGCCCTGATGGGCTTCGGCGGCGCCTTCATTTCGCTCCTGATGTCGAAGCCGATGGCCAAGTGGTCGACCGGCGCGCGCGTGATCGAGCGCCCGTCCAACTCGACCGAGCAGTGGCTGGTCAATACCGTCGCCGCCCAGGCGCAGCGCGCCGGCATCGCCATGCCGGAAGTGGCCGTCTACCCGGGCGAGCCGAACGCCTTCGCCACCGGCGCCACCAAGAATTCCTCGCTGGTGGCGGTATCGACCGGCCTGCTGGAATCGATGACCCAGGAAGAAGTCGAGGCCGTGCTGGCCCACGAAGTGGCCCACATCGCCAACGGCGACATGGTCACCCTCACCCTGATCCAGGGCGTGGTGAACACCTTCGTGATCTTCCTGGCGCGCGTGGTGGCCTGGTTCGTCGACCAGGCGCTGCGCAAGGACGATGAAGAAAGCACGGGTCCCGGGATTGCCTATACCATTACCGCCATCGTCTGCGACATCCTGTTCGGCATCCTGGCCAGCGTCATCGTGGCCTGGTTCTCGCGCCAGCGCGAATACCGCGCCGACGCCGGCGCCGCCCGCATCCTGGGCACGCCGCGCCCGATGATCAACGCGCTGGCCCGCCTCGGCGGCATTGCGCAAGGCGGCCTGCCGAAGAACATGGCCGCCTCGGGCATCGCCGGAGGCGGTATGATGTCGTTGTTGAGCAGCCATCCGTCGTGCGAAGACCGTATCGCTGCCTTGCAACGCGGATAAAAGAACGTCAAGAACTACCAACAAGGCCAGGAACCTCGATGCGGTACGCTCCACTGTTGTTGCCAGTACTGTTTGCCGCGGCGCTGGCCTATCTCCTGCAGCACTTCCTGGGTTCGCTTGCCTGGGCCGGGCTGCTGGCGGTGATCACCTGGCCGCTGCACCAGCTGCTGCTGCGCCGCGGCTGGCCTCCCCTGGCGAGCGCCGCCACCCTGCTGGTGGGGCTGCTGGTGAGTTTCATCGGCCCCTCGATCCTGCTGTTCAACGCCCTCACCAACGAACTGGCGGGCATCGAGCGCATGCTGACCAACGTCAACCTGTCCGGGTTGGCGGCGCCGTCCTGGCTGTACCGCCTGCCGCTGATCGCCGAACCGGCCGTCAAATGGTGGAACGAGCACCTGGCGGTGCCCGGCGGCCTGCGCGCCCTGATCCAGACCGGGCTGGGCGACTTCATGCCGCAGCTGACCGGCGCGGCGCGCATCTGGGGCTCGACCATCCTGGCCAATGCCCTCTATTTGTTCCTGACCCTGCTCACCCTGTTCGTGCTCTACCTGCACGGCCCGGCCGTGGTGCGCTACGTCGACGGCGCCGGCGAGCGCCTGCTGCCGGCCCATTACGCCAGGCTGCGCGCCATCCTGCCGCTGTCGGTGCGCGGCACCGCGCTCGGGCTGTGCTCGATCGCCGTGCTGGAAGGCATCGTGCTCGGCATCGCCTACGCCATCGCCGGCGCGCCCGCCCCCGCCCTGCTGGGCGTGATCACCGGCTACCTGGCCCTGATCCCGGGCGGCGCGCCGCTGTCCTTCACCATGGTCTCGCTGCTGCTGCTGGGCCAGGGCCATGCGGGTGCGGCCCTCGGCCTGTTCACCTGGGGCGCCGTCGAGCTGTTCATGGTCGACAAGTTCATCCGCCCCAAGCTGATCGGCCAGCGCGTCAACCTGCCCTTCCTGGCGGTGCTGTTCGGCCTGTTGGGCGGCGTCTCGACCATGGGCGTGCTCGGCCTGTTCGTCGGCCCCTTCATGATGGCGGTGCTGTTCGCCTGGCTGCGCGACAGCCGCAGCGTGGAGGCTGCGGAGCGCATGCCCGCTGCCGGGAAGACGGAACGCATCGGCCAGGATACGATCGTATAGCGGTCAGGCGACCAGGCGCTTGCTCATGAGGGTGAATTCCCTGACGCCGGACGACGTGACCCGCTCTTCCATGATGCTCCACCCGAGCCTGATGTAGAAGCTGACGGCGCGGCCGACCGACAGGTACATCGTCTCGACGCCGAGGGCCTGCGCCTTCGCTTCCAGCGCCTTGACGATCTGCTCGCCGACCCCGCCACCGCGGTAAGCCTCCTTGATGTACATGCCCGCCAGCCAGGGCGACAGCCCTTCCCGGGTGCTCGGCTCTTCCATCTTGATGCTGCCGGTGCCCAGCAATTCGCCATTCCGTACCGCCACGAAGGCGATGGGCAGCCGCTCGGTATTGGCCCGTTCTTCCAGCATCGCCAGCAGTTGCTCCTTGTCCACGCCGCTCGCGAGGAACAGGTCGGACCACTCGCCGAAGATGAGGTCCGCGATCTCGGGGATGAACTGTTTGTGGTTGGCGAGGTAGTCGACGATCATGCGGATCCTTGTCCTGTGAAAGTGCTGGCGCTCCCAGTGTACGTGGTGGCCTGTCCTGGCGGCAAGCTGGCGGTTTTGCCAGGTCCGCCACGTCCGACTCTTCCTACGCAGCCTTGTACCGTGCGCCTATTGGGCTCCAGCCGTGGATGATTAAGATGAAGCTGTCCCGTCATCCATTCCAAGGAGAACATGATGAACGATAGAAATAAGTCCACCCCGAAGCGCGGCCGCGACGACGACCGCCGCCCGGGCCAGTCCCTGCGCGGCAGCGCGGATTCCGCTTCCGGCTTCGTGGCCGACGACAGCGCCGGCTATTCCAGCGTTGGCGGCCAGAACGAACAGCGCGAGGCAAGCTCCGGACGCTACACCACCTTCAACAGCGCCTCGCCGGAAAGCAATGTCGGCCCGGCGGGCGCGCCGCAAACCAGCCACGGCAATGCCGGCGGGCCGGTGCCGGGAGGCACGGTTGAAAAGGCCGAAGGCAGCCAGGGCCAGCAGAACCGCCAGCAGGACGAGGTCGCCATGGCCGGCGGCGGCAATCCCAGCGATGCGGCGGCCACGGATGGCGGCATGGGGAACCGGGCCGGCACCGACGAGGACAGCGACAAGCTGGACGAAGGCCGCGGGCGTGGCCCATCGCGTTGAGCTGGCAGACGCTGGTGCAGAAACAACAAGCGGCATAAAACCGTTGAGTTTTTTGAAATAGCCGGGCTATCCTGTCTATACCACCGGCGCCCAGCGCGCCGGCCGCGGTATCGGGAGAGACTGTCTATCCGACAGCGCCGAAGGAGCAACCGCCCCGGAATCTCTCAGGCAAAAGGACCGATACCGCATTCACACTCTGAAGAGCCGCCGGGACAACGTCGCCCCGGCGCACCGAAGGAGCAAGCAGGCCCTACCTCGGCCTGCGAAATCTCTCAGGTCCAGCACAGAGGGGGTGCCGACGCGCATGGGCGCGCGGATTCCCTTGTGACGCTTTCTGTGTCTGGATAGTCATGCATACCGAACCCGACTCCGGCGCCTCCGGCGGCGCCGTGGCTTCCTGCGCGCCTGCGCGGCGCGCCACCGCCCTCCTTCGCCTTTTCCAGGACCGTTTCCCGACGCCGTCCTAGCCACCGTCTTGCCGAGCGCAGCCCGGCCGGCTGCGCTCGCCCTTTGTCCGGCACGCGCATGCGTGTCCTTTGCAGCAGCAAGCGACGCCCGCGTGGACTGGCGGGGAGCCGCTTTTTCTTTTAAAGGAGACATCACTAATGCACGCTCAACATCGGCAACTCGGCAAGCCGCGCGCACTGCTCGCGGCATGGGCGCTCGGCGTCGGCCTCTGCCTGGCCGGCCCGCCGGCGCTGGCGCAGGCAAGCGATGCCGGCGCGGCGCGCCAGGCGGCCAGCCAGCACTCGGCAGCCTTCGCCGCCGCCCAGCGCGACCTCAGCCAGTTCATCAACCACCAGCTGCAACGCGGCTCGCTCCCCGAGGGCTTTCCCTTGGACGTCCAGGACCTGCGCGCGCTGAAGGATGCGCGCATCGGCTACGGCTTCCCGGTCTACACCATCGATCCGGACCGGCTGCTGAACGGACGCGGCAAGATGAAAAGCATGGCGCGCCACGCCAACCAGTGGCGCTTCGTGGTGCTGCTGGGCGAGCGCCCGATCGGCATGGCGACGGTGGAGCGGCACGGCGGCCGGTTCGAGACGGCCGCCTATGGCGGCGCCGTCCTGTCGAAAGACCTCGACGCCCTGGTCGCAACACACGGCAATGCCGACCGCTCCAACCTGCGCCTGCTGCGCATCTACCAGGCCGGTTCCGACCTGCTCGAAGTCGAGACCGCCGGCGGCACCCGCTACGCGCCCCTGTATTCCGCGCGCGCTTCCCTGCCGCTGCAGCGCACCGACGCCTTCGGCCGTCCCAGCGCCGCCCTGGCCGACGAAGCCGAGCTGCTGCCGGCCCTGCGCGCCGCGGCCAAGCGCAACCTGGACGAACACCGCTGAGACGGCGCCATCGATAAGCAACCATACGGAGACAAGCAATGAACAAACGACTGACAGGCCTGCTGGCCGCTTGCGCGCTGACCCTGGCCGCCCCGAGCGCCTTCGCGCAATGGCGCACCCTCAACCTTCCCCTCACCACCCAGGAACACAGCCAGTGGTGCTGGTCCGCGACCAGCAAGGCGATCCTGAACCTGTACAAGAAGACCCCAAGCCAGTGCCAGATCGTGAACTGGGCCTTCGGGATCAATTACGCGTGCGGGAACACGACCTTCGACTGGTACAGCTACGCCAACCAGCCCAATTCCATGTACGGCACCAGCGGCAGCGTGCAGAACATCCTGGCCGCCTGGGGCGTGCCGAACACGGCCTACAACGTGGCCTCGTCCTGGAGCAGCGTGGTGGCCGACATCAATGCCAACCGGCCCTTCGTGATCCGCTACGGCTGGACCAACGGCGGCGGCCACATCATGGCCGGCCGGGGCTACGAGACCTATAACGGCGTGAACTATGTCTACATCATGGACCCGTGGCCGGGCGAAGGCCAGACCTGGCGCACCTACAGCTCGGCGGTGTCGGCGGCCGACCACCGCTGGACGCATACCCAGCGCATGAACGTCGGCCCGGCGCTGTAAGGCCTCGTCTCCCGGGCGCCCTCACGGCGCCCGGGAGTGGAAATGCGCGCACTGTCACAAGCTTGCCCAGGAAACCGCCGCCATGGCCTGGCCAGGGACCGGGACCGGGACATGGTGCTATGCCGCCCTGGCCGCCCTGAGCAGCGCTTCGATCCCCTGCGGCTCGACCGGGCGCGAGAAGCAGTAGCCCTGCATCTGGTCGCAGCCGCGCTGGTGCAGGAAGGCCAGCTGTTCCGAGGTTTCCACGCCTTCCGCGATCACGTTCAGCTTCATCGAATGCGCCAGCGCGATCACGGCGTTGACGATGGCCGCGTCGTCCGCGTCCTGGGTCAGGTCCATCACGAAGGAGCGGTCGATCTTGAGGCTGTGGATCGGGAAGCGCTTCAGGCTGGCCAGGCTGGAGTAGCCGGTGCCGAAGTCGTCGATCGCCAGCTGCACGCCCATCCCGGCCAGGCGCGCCATGGTCTCGGTGGCGGCGCCCGGGTTCTCCATCAGCACGCTCTCCGTGATCTCGAGCGTCAGGTAATGCGGATCGCAGCCGGTGCGCGCGATCAGCTTGGCCACTTGCTGGGCCACGTCCTGGCCCAGGAACTGGCGCGCCGACAGGTTGACGCTGATGCGCACCGGCGGCAGGCCCTGGCGGCGCCAGGCCACCTGCTGCTCCATGGCCGTGGCCAGCACCCATTCGCCGATCGGCACGATCAGGCCGGTCTCCTCGGCCAGCGGGATGAAGTCCGCCGGCGACACCATCGGCTGGCCGTGCGGCTGCCAGCGCAGCAGGGCCTCGACCCCGCTCACCTTGCCGCTGCCGATGTCCACCACCGGCTGGTAATGCAGCAGGAACTCGCGCCGCTGCAGGGCGCGCTGCAGCGCGCCTTCCATGCGCAGGTGCTCGAAGGCCTGGGCGCCCATGTCGGCCATGTAGAAGCTGTAGTGGTGGCCGCCCTGCCCCTTGGAGCGGTACATGGCGCTGTCGGCGTTCTTGAGCAGGGTGGCGCTGTCCTGGCCGTCGCGCGGGTACATCGCGATGCCGACCGAGCCGGTCGGGAACACCTCCTGGCCGCACAGGGTCAGCGGCTGGAACAGGTTTTCCAGCAGCTTCTCGGCCACCGTGGCGGCGTCCTCTTCGCCGGCCAGGTCGGGCAGCACCACCACGAATTCGTCGCCGCCCTGGCGCGCCACGGTGTCG
>CAMPHU010000124.1 GCA_946886065.1 uncultured Massilia sp.
CCCAGATTTCCAGGATGGTGAGCCAGATCCGCAAAGCGGTGCCGAACGCCAAGCTCGTCTACAACAACAGCCCGTCCTTCAACTGGACCCTGAACTTCCGCCAGCAGGTGTATGACGGCATGAAGGACCGCGGAGAAGAAGTCTCGTACTACGAGCGCTCGCAGCTGATGCGCGCGGAATACGACAAGTCGATCCTGGCCCGCGTGGCCGACGAACGCATCCGCAGCTTCCAGGCCGATGCCGCGCGCATGGCGGGCGTATTCCACCACCTGATCACCCTGCCCACCTACCACACCGCCGCGCTGTCGACCAACGAGCTGGCCAAGGACTACTTCGGCGGGCAAGGCATGCTGGGCTACGTGGCCGGCGTGCAGCGCAAGGAAATCCGCCAGGGCATCGCCTGCGTCAAGCACCAGAACATGTCGGGTTCGGACATCGGCGACGACCACAAGGAGTACTTCAGCGGCGAAGCGGCGCTGAAGGCCGGCGGCAGGCTCAATACGATGAACCAGTTCTGATGCGCGTTCGAAAAGACAGGCATGACCTGTCTTTTCCCGGCGCGCCCGGCGCCGGCGGCATTACTCCGTCGCAGGCGGCAGCTGTACGCCGAGCATGATGGATTCGACGGCCGCATGGAATTTCGCATCGAGGCCGCGCGTGTAGGCACGCCGGCGGCGGCCGGCGCCGAGCTGATAGGCGATACCGTCGACCATGGCGATGATCAGCGTGGCGCGATGCATGCTGTCGGCCGGCTTGCACTCGGGATCGACGGCGCGAATGAAGTTGGCGATCCCCGGCGTGACCTCCTCGTACCATTCGTCGAGGAGCTGCGAGCATTCGGGATCGATGGCGGCCAGCGACACGAAATGCCACCACAATGCGGTGCGCTCGGGATTTTTCGCGTCCTTGAAGGCCTGCTCGATGAGCGCGCCGACCATGGTGCGGGGCGGCGCATCGGACTCGAGCGCCTGCCTCAAGGTGGCCAGGTGGGCGTGGACGATCGGTTCCACGACCGCGCGCAGCACCGACAGCCTGGTCGGAAAATAGTACTGCAGATTGCTGATGCTGATGCCGGCGCGCTGGGCGACCTCGCGCAGCGTGAACTCCAGGCTGCCGCCCTCGAGCAGGAGCTCCTTGGCGACGCCGATGATCGCATTGCGCGTGCGCACGCCCTGGGCGCGCAAATTGCGTTCACCCTCTGGCGCGGCCTCGGCGGATGCGCGGCGTTTCCTTTCCGTGCGTTGTTCGGTGGGCTCTTTCATTTGCTTCTCTTTTCTTGGCAAGGTCGGATGATATGACGAAACGCATATGTTATGCATGTATACCAAAAACCACAAGCAAGCGCGCGCACGGGCCGTGCCGTCCCGTGCCTGCTCAGCTGTTCGTCGCCTGGCGGTAGGTTCCCGGTGTCGTCCCGGTCCAGCTGCGGAAGGCCCGGTGGAACGAAGACACTTCGCCGAAGCCCAGTTCCTGCGCAATTTCCGCGATGGAAGCATGCGGGTCATGCAGGCGTTCGATCGCGAGGTCGCGCCGCAAATCGTCCCTCACCTGCTTGAACGAGGTCTGTTCGGCCTCGAGCTTGCGGCACACCGTGCGCGAAGACATGTTCAGGGCGTCGGCGACCTGTTCGATGTTCATGCTCCCCGCTCCCATCCGCATCAGCTGCTCCCGCACCTGGTGGGTGACCAGCGTTTCTTCGAAGGAAACGAAGATCCAGTCCCTGGGAAGGCGGGCGATGAAGGGCTTCACGTCGCGGGGAACCCGCTGGATCCGCAGGGCCAGCTGGGCACTGTCCAGCACGATCTGGCTCGCCGGCTGGCCGAAAAACACCGGACCGGGGAACAGGTTCTGGAACTCTTGTGCGTAGGGAGGCGGATCAAAGGCGAAATCCACCCGGAGCAGCCGGACTTCGCGCCCGATCAGCCAAGACGCCAGTCCGTGTACCACCTTGAGCAGCATCGGAATCGCCATGGTCTTGCAGCGCCTTCCGCCGTCCGGCTCGACGATCACGATGCGGCTGATATCGGGCTTGTGGATGAGCTCGACCTGGAAATCGTGGACCGCAAGCCGCAGGAACCGGGTGTACCGGTACAGGGCGATCCCCACGGTCGGCGCGTTGATCATGCCCAGCACGCCGAATTTCAGCGCGCCGCCCCGCAGCGGGTGGGACAGGAACCTGGGAAGCTCATCGTCGTAGCGCTCGGCGATCAGCCGGTACAGGGCGGCGAATTGCTCTTCGGTGACGCGTCCGCTTTCCTCCCCGAGTACGCCGGGCGGAATCCCGGCGCGCTCGAGCACGTCCATGGCTGCCGCGCCGTCCACTTCCGCAGCGTGCAGGAAGGCATTGACGAATGCCGACGAGAGTGTCAAGGCTAGCCTGGCCATGGACGGCAATCCGATGCGAGACGAGGTCCGCCTGCCTCCGTCAGACCGCCTCTGGCGGCAGGTCCAGCCACATCGTTTCTCCCTGCTCGACCGGGCACAGCCAGGCATCGACCAGAGGCAGCTCGTACAGGAGGAAGTAGCGGGCCGCCGCCAGCTTTCCTTCGACGAAGATGCTTGAACAGCGTCCGCTGCTTCCCGCCTGGACCGCGGCACGTGCCAGGTCCAGCCAGACCCATCCCAGCACCACGTGGCCGAAGGCCCTGAGGTAGGCGGTCGCATTCGCCAGTGCTTCCTGCGCATTGCCGCTTGCCCATGCCTGGGCAGTGGCCGCCTCGATGCGATCGACGGCGCCGCTCAATGCGCTGGCCAGCGGCGCCAGGGAAGGCATGTCCGACGCGGCGGCGGTCGTCCGCCGCATCCGTTGCAGCAGCAGGCGCAATGGCTCGCCCTTGTCCATCACCACCTTGCGTCCCAGCAGATCCATGGCCTGGATGCCGTGCGTG
Organism: uncultured Massilia sp.; assembly: GCA_946886065.1. The sequence goes on from CAMPHU010000124.1 coordinate 2,889, forward strand.
CCCTCGTGGATCATGTTCAGCCGGTTGTCGCGCCAGTACTGCTCGACGGGGAAATCGCGCGTATAGCCGTAGCCGCCCAATACCTGGATCGCCAGGCTGTTGGCCTCCAGGCACCATTCGCTCGGCCAGCTCTTGGCGATCGGCGTCAGGATCTCGAGCAGGGCCTTGGCTTCGCCGGCCACCGCCTCGCTGGCGGTGCGCTCCTCGTCCACCAGGCGGCTGCACATCAGGCACAAGGCGATCGCGCCCTCGCTATAGGCCTTCTGCGTCACCAGCATGCGCCTGACATCCGGGTGCTGCACGATCGCCACGGGTTGCTGTGCGGGGTCCTTGCCTGCGCTGCCCGGCTGCGGCCTGCGTCCCTGCGGCCGCTGGTGCGCGTAGTCGCGCGATTCCAGATAGCCCGCCATGCCCAGCATGGCGGCGCCCAGGCCGACCTGGATACGCGCCTCGTTCATCATGTGGAACATGATGGCCAGGCCCTGGCCGGGCTCGCCGACCCGGTAGCCCACGGCGCCGCCAGCCTCGCCGTAGTTCAGCAAGGTATTCACGGTGCCGCGGTAGCCGAGCTTGTGATTGAGGCCCGCCAGCGAGACGTCGTTGCGCTCCCCGTCCAGGCGCCCATCCGCGTCGACGCGGAACTTCGGCACGATGAACAGCGAAATGCCCCTGGTGCCGGCCGGCAGCCTGCCTTCGGCATCCGGGATCTTGGCCAGCACCAGGTGGACGATATTCTCGCCCATGTCATGCTCGCCGCCCGAGATCCACATTTTCCGGCCGCTGATCAGGTAACGCGGCCCGAGCGGATCGCTTTCAAACCCGGCGCCGTCCGGCAGCGCGCGCGTGGCGATGTCCGACAGGCTCGACCCGGCCTGGGGCTCGCTCAGGTTCATGGTGCCGAACCAGCGGCCTTCGAATTGCGGGTGCGCGAATACCCGGCGCTGGCGCTCGGTGCCGTAGGCCATGAGCAGGTTCGCATTCGCCACCGTCAGCATCGAATACGCCTTGATGCCGATGCTGGCCGCGCTGAAGAAGCTGTTGGCCGCCATCTCGACGGTACAGGGCAGCTGCATGCCGCCGATCTCGCCGTCCTGCGCGGCGGCCAGCATGCCCGATTCCGCATAGGCCCTGCAGGCGGCTTCGGTGGCGGCAGGCAGGCTGACCTTCACCCCGTCGAAGTGCGGTTCTTCGGTATCGGCGAGGCGGTTGAAGGGCGCGAAGCGCTCGGCGGCCAGGCGCTCGCACAGGTCGAGCACGCCGGCGAAAGTCTCCGGGCCATGCTCGGCGAAACGCGGACGCTCGCACAACTCGCCGGTATTCAGCCAGTCATTCAGGAAGAAATCCAGGGTTTGCCGGATCGCGGAGTAATCAATGCTCATCACATCACCTCGAACAGGGCCGCGGCGCCCATGCCGCCGCCAACACACATCGTGACGACCACGTATTTCGCCAGGCGCCGGCGGCCTTCGATCAGGGCGTGGCCGACCAGGCGCGCGCCCGTCATGCCATACGGATGGCCGATCGAGATACCTCCACCGTTGACGTTGTACAGCGCGGGATCGATCTCGAGCTTGTCGCGGCAGTATAGCGCCTGGCAGGCGAAGGCCTCGTTCAGCTCCCACAATCCGATATCGCCGACCTTCAAGCCATGCCGTTTCAGCAGCTTCGGGATCGCATACACCGGGCCGATGCCCATTTCCTCGGGCGCGCATCCGGCCACCGCCATGCCCCGGTACAGGCCCAGCGGCTGGAGTCCGCGGCGCTCGGCCAGGGCGCGATCCATCACCACGCAGGCCGACGCGCCGTCGGACAACTGACTGGCATTGCCGGCGGTGATGACGCCGCCTTCCACGACCGGCTTGAGGCCCTGCAGCTGCTCCAGCGTGGTGTCGGGACGGTTCCCCTCGTCCTGGGACAGGGTCACGGCTTGATGGGAGAGGCTTTTGGTCTGCTTGTCGACCACGGCCATCGTGGCGGTGATCGGCACGATCTCGGCGTCAAAGCGCCCCGACGCCTGGGCGGCGGCGGTGCGGCGCTGGGACTCCAGGGCATACCGGTCCTGGTCTTCGCGGGAAATGCCGTATTTCCGCGCGACGAATTCGGCCGTCTGCAGCATCGGCATGTAGGCGTGCGCGGCATGCAGCAGGACCTCGTCATCCTTCTCGCGCGCCGCCCAGTCGAAATACGGTGTCTGCAGCGCCGAGATGTTCTCCTGCCCGCCCGCCACGACCACGTCCATGCCGTCGACCATGACCTGCTTCGCGGCGGTCGCCACCGCCATCAGGCCGGAGGCGCACTGGCGGTCGATGGTCTGCCCCGAGACCGTCAAGGGCAGGCCGGCGGCCAGCGCTCCGTAACGGGCGACGTTCATGCCGGCGGTGCCCGCGGTCAGGACGGAGCCGATCACGGCGTCCTCGATCTCGGCCGGGTCGACGCCTGCGCGTTGCACGGCATGCGAAATCGCATGGCCGACGAGGGTCGGGGACTTGATGTTGTTGAGTGCACCGCGAAAGCCCCTGCCGATCGGCGTGCGTGCGGTGGAAACGATGACTGCTTCTCTCATGATGCTTCCCTAGCTGTTGTTTAGATCAATCGCGCGTCCACTTGCTCAGCGCTTCCCCGGTCTCGCCCAGGCGGGTGAGCAGCGCGGACCGGCTCCAGTAGCCGAAGGCGTTGCCGCGCTCCTGCGCATAGTGCGCGAGGCGCTGCGCGATCTTGTCCAGGCCGATCTGCTCCGCCATGAACATGGGCCCGCCCCGGTGGTCGGGGAAGCCGTAGCCGGCGATCCAGACGACGTCGATGTCGCCGGAGCGGTAGGCGATGCCTTCTTCCAGGATGCACAGGCCTTCATTGATGAGCGGATACAGCAGGCGCTCGACGATTTCCTCCCTGCTGATCTCCTCCCGATAGCGGATGCCATGCAGCTCGCCGAGGGACCGGGCGCTCGCCGACACGGCAGGATCCGGGATCGGCGTGCGTCCCTCGTAACGGTAATAGCCCGCGCCCGTCTTCTGGCCGAAGCGCCCCAGCTCGAACAGCTTGCGGACCACGGCCCGGTAGCTCGGATCCGCGGGCAGGCCGCCCGCCTTGCCTCGCTCGATGACGACCTTGGCGCCCACATCCACGCCCGCCATGTCCAGCATCCGGCATGGCCCCATGGCCATGCCCAGCGATTCGACGGCCTCGTCGATCTGCTGCGGCTCGGCGCCTTCCATCAGGAGGAACTCGGCTTCGCGCAAATACACTTCCAGCATGCGGTTGCCGATAAAGCCGAAACACACGCCGGACACCACCGGGGTCTTGCCGATGGTCTTGGCGAGCTTCATCACGGTGGCCAGCACCTCGGGTGCGGTGGCATCGCCGCGCACGACTTCCAGCAGCCGCATCACGTTGGCGGGGCTGAAGAAATGCATGCCCAGGAAATTCGCGGGTCGTCCGCTTGCCTGGGCGAGCAGGTTGACGTCCAGGGTGGACGTGTTGGTGGCGATGATCGCATCGGGCTTGGCGGCCTTGCCGAGGTTTTCGCAGACCCGCTTCTTGAGCTCGAAGTCTTCGAACACCGCTTCGATGATGAGGTCGCACTCCCCGAGCGCGTCATAGTCGAGCGCGCCGCTCAGCATGCGCATGCGGTGTTCGACCTGCTCCAGGGTGAGCTTGCCCTTCGCGGCGCTCGCTTCATAGTTCTTGCGGATGAGATCCAGGCCGCGCTGCAATGCCTCTTGCGTGGTATCGAGCAGCACGACGGGGATGTCCGCGTTGGCGAAGTTCATCGCAATGCCGCCGCCCATCGTGCCCGCGCCCACGACACCGACGCGCCGTATCGAACGCAGCCCCGGATCGCCGGCCGCACCTGGCAGCTTGGCCGCCTCGCGCTCGGCGAAGAACAGATGGCGCAGGCTCTTCGACGCCGTCGAGGCGAGCAGGGTCGCGAATTCGCGCGCTTCCACCTGCTCTCCCTCGGAAAACGGCAGTTCGACGGCAGCCTGGACGCAGCGTACGATGGCCGCCCGCGCCGGGTAGTGCTGCTTCTTACCGGCGTCGGCGAGCCAGGCGGCGAACGTCGCTTCCTCGACAGGAGGGACAGTGCAGGCACTCGCCCTGCGCAAGGGCGTACCGGCCTCGAGCAGACGCTGGGCGCTGGCTTTCCCGGCCGCGCGCGCATCGCCGCTGCACACTTCGTCGATCAGGCCGATGTCCAGGGCGTTGTGCGCGCCGACCATGCGCCCGCTCGACATCAGTTCAAACGCCGTCGTCGCACCGACCAGCCGCGGCAGGCGCTGCGTGCCCAGGGATCCCGGAAGCAGTCCCAGCTTGACCTCGGGAAGACCGAACCTGGTGCCGGGCTCCGCCATCCGCCAGTGGCAGGCCATGGCAAGCTCGAGCCCCGCGCCCAGCACGGTGCCGTGCAGGGCCGCGATGACCGGCCTGCTGCACGCTTCGATCCGCGCCAGCAGGCCGTTGTAAGGCCGCGGGTCGAAGTCGCTGTTTTCGAACCAGGAAATATCGGCGCCCGCGACGAAAGTGCGGCCCGCGCAATAGATGACCAGGGCGTCGAGGCTGCCGCGCCCTTCGAACTCGTTGAACGATGCTTCCAGGGCTTGCACGACCTGGGGAGAAATGGCATTGACCGGACGGTGATCGATGCGGATCAGGCCGATGTTGCCTTCCTGGACAAACGTAACTGGAAAATTCATGGTGATGTAAGGAATGAAAGTTGAACTGGCGCCGCCTACAGGAAGCGTGCGCGGTGTGACGCTACATCCAGGAAAGCACCTGGCCGCCATCCACCGGGATGGCGACGCCCGTCATGTAGCGCCCCGCTTCGGAAGCAAGCAGCAGCGAGACACCGGCGAGTTCGTCGGGGGTGCCGAATCGCCGCATGGGCGTGCGCTTGATCAAGGCCTGCTCGAATTCCTTCAGGCTGTCCTGCATGTCGGTGGCGATATTGCCGGGGCAAATCGCGTTCACCCGGATGCCCTTGGACGCCAGCTCCAGCGCCATCACCTGGGTCAGCTGGATCAGCGCCGCCTTCGATGCGGCATAGCTCGACAGCATGCCGCCGGCGCGCAGGCCCGCCGTGGACGAAATATTGATGATGACCCCGCTCTTGCGCACCGCCATGCGGCGCGCCGCCTCCTGCGCCACCAGCATCGCGCCTTTCAGGTTCGTGTCGAAGAGGCGCGCGATGTCGGCTTCCTCCTGCTCCAGGAAAGCCTTTTGATAGATCACCCCGGAGTTGTTGTAGAGCACATCCACTCCCGCGCCGAGCTCGGTCTCGATCTGCTGGAATGCCGCGGCGATGGAATCGGTCTTGGTCACATCCAGATAGACGCCCGAGGCCCGGTACCCCTGCCGCCTCAGCTCGGCGACCGCCTCTTCGATCCGGTCCAGGCGGCGCGCGGCGAGCACGACGTGCGCGCCGGCCTGGGCATATACCTTCGCCATATGCAGGCCGATACCGCTGGAAGCGCCAGTGACCAGTGCAATCTTCCCCGATAAGCCAAACAGCGCTTCAATATTCATATAGTCAGACCCAAAATGAAGTGACAGATAAACTCTAATTGACCGGCTCGAGCGCGTCATTGGCAGTAGCTGTCATGGCATTGACAAGTTCCGCCACCAATGCGGTGCGCGACTTGCGGATAGATTTCATGCGGCCGTCGCAGGCGTGCCTTGAAACCCTTCCATGCGGTTGACAGCCTGTTTGGCCAGCGCCAGCCCGGGAGCGGGCATTTGTGCAATGCGCGCGGCCATGCAATACGCTTCTTCCTCGAGAAAATGGCGCGGCACGATGCGATTGACCATGCCCATCTGATAGGCGCGTTGCGCGCTCATGCGCTCGCCGAGAAACAGGAATTCCTTGGCGATGCGCGGATGAAGTTCGTAGGCATAGGAAAAAATCTCGATGCTCGGGATGCCCATGCGCACGATCGGGTTCGAGAACACCGCATCTTCCGAGGCGATGATCAGATCGCATACCCAGGCCAGCAGCAGGCCGCTCGCGATGCAGGCGCCCTGGACCATCGCGATGGTCGGCTTGGGCAGTTCACGCAGGCGGCGGCACATGGCGAGATAGACTTCCTGCTCTTGCGCGGCGTGATCGTCGCGGTCTTGCGGCCCGCTCCCATGGCCGACGCAAAAGTGCGGGCCGGCGCCACGCAGGACGATGACCTTGACACTGTCGTCCTCGGCCGCGCGTCGGAATGCGGCGTCGAGCGCACCGGCCATCTCCGCATTCTGCGTGTTGTGACACGCCGGCCTGTGCATCGTCACGCTGGCGATACCATTGGCGACTTCATAAAGAACGGCTACTTCGGTGGCGCTGCTCATAGGATTACCTCGCCCAAGGGCTGGCGAAGCGCGAGCGGGATACCCCGCCCTGCTCGCCTGATGGTGTTTTACGGACCAGAGATTCTTTTGTTCGGCTAAAAAAATCCCGGCAGCCCTGGAGCTGCCGGGCAAATGCCATCCTCTTGGAGGGATGGAGGAGACAACTGTCAGGGATCGCTGCGCCGGCTGTTGCGCCCGACCCTCGAGCCTTCAGAAATGCCGCTGCAGGCCGCTGAACACATGTGCCCGATCGAGCCTCAGTTCATTTTCCTGCGCGCGTTCCAGGGCACAGTACGCGTAGTACATCGTGACGCTCAGCTGCGACCAGGCAAGCAAGGCGAAAATGTAGAAGATCATGTGATCATCGTCGCCAGGCAGATGGTAAAAGTCGTAGATGCTCGCAATGACTTGCGCGGATACCAGCGCCAGGAACACGGCTGAGGCGTGGAATTTCTCTCCCACGTCGAGCAGTCGCTTGCCGAAATAGGCGAAATAGAGCGAGAAAACAGACCACAAGACCAGGTAGAAATAGGGTTTGATCCCGACCATGAAGTCGGCGGTCCATACAATGACGGTGACTGCGATGCCCGCCACGAAGAAGGCGAAGTCCGTGCCTTTCGACGGTTTGTACCCGTGCGTCAGGGCCATCAAGCCCGCGATGCTGATGACCGGCATGCCGAAGCATCGCGAAAACGCGTCGCAGAACAACGAAATATTCAGGTAGAGCGGCGCATCCGTCAGGGCGTTCAACAGTAGATTCGTCGCCGAGAACGTCACGACCAGCAGCTCCCCGGCCAGAAGATAATTGCGCTTCTTGAGGAATTTCATACCGTAGATCAGCGAGCTGACTATCAATATGACATCGGCAAGAATGTAGGTATAAATTTTCAATTCCATGATTCGTTCCAGTGCTCGTGATGGTGAGCTTGATTCAGCCGCGAAGCGCTCCCCGGCCAAGCGAGGGCGGGGAGCGGCCCGGCTCGGGCCGGGCCAGGTCGCGCCTTAATCGCGCGTCCAGCCGTTCCGGTAGAGCTTCCCTGCCAGCGCGCCCAGGCGGAACGTGAGGGTAGTGTTCTCGCCGTCTTCGATCAGCGCCGAACGTACGTCGCGGAACAGTTTCTCGATCGGGAATTCGCGGGTGGTGCCGTTCCCGCCAAAGAGCTGGAATGCCTCGTGGGTGATCTTCATGGCTTCCTCGGTCACACTGACCTTGGCTTGCGCAGTCACGTAGGGATGGCTCTGCGGCGACATGCGGGCAAATGCCAGGCTGCGGCGGGCGATGGCGCGCGCCATTTCCAGCCGGCGCAGCATGTCGCCAAGCCGCAGTTGGGTCACCTGGTGATCGATCAGCAGCGCCCCGCCCTGCTTGCGCTCATGGCAATAGGCCAGCGCCAGTTCGAAGGCGGCGCGGGCGGCGCCCACGAAGACCTGGCCCATATGCGTCCCGGCGTGCGACCACATCGACGACATATTGCCGTGATACTCGTCCTTCATCGCAATGGCAAAACGTTTCGGGATCCTGACGTTGTCGAAGTAGATCTCGCCCTGGGGCAGCGCGCGCTGGCCAATCTTGTCCAGGGGCTTGCCGCGCGAGATACCCGCCAGGTCGAGGGGGATGATCACCGCGATGCCGTTGGTCAGGGCAGCCTGGTCGCCGGTGCCGTAGAAACCGTCGCCGTAGTCGGCCGCCATGTAGGCGAGCGCGACCTGCGCGACGGACCCGTTCGAGATCCAGGCCGAGCTCTGCCCGTTGATCACGATTTCGTCGGCCCCGACCTTGGCGGTGACGTTGCCGACCGCCTGCTTGCCCCCGGCGCAGACCTCTTCGCGATACAGGAGGCCCGAATCGTAGCCGCGGTCGGGCTGGGTAATCATCCAGCAACCGACCTTTCCGGTACACATGTCGATCAGCTCCTGGTTGCCGACCGCCTGGGCCATCATCAGGGGCGCCGTGGCCACGCCCAGCGAAATCGCCAGCCCCGAATCGCCCCAGCCGAGTTCTTCGCCGATCAGCGATTCGATCCGTACGGCGGTCTCGGGCGGAAACTGGGCGATCAGTTGCGGATCGAGACCGAGCTTCGCACTTTCGGCCATGGCGACCCAGAACGGAGAACCGGGCGCGATCACCTCCTCCGGCGCCATGCGGTCCAGTTCACGGCCGACGGGGCGCAGCACGTCGCGGGCGAAGCGGTGGACGCTGTGCTGGATGGCGTTTTCCTCCTCGCTAAAGGGCGTCTCGAAACCGGTCAAGCCGGCCAGCGGCAGTGCCGTGGATTTGTACAAGCCAATCATGCGTGTCTCCTTTTTAAGGTTATGCGGCCGGTTCTCCCTCCGGCCGCGCCGTTCTTGATGTAGTACATCCTACCAAACTTAGGACAAAAAACCAATCAGGAAGAATTAAAATTAAAACGACAGGCGCTCGCTGTCGTTTTCCTGCCTGCGCGGGCATTCCACCCCTCGCCTACCGCTCGATCGGCAACTCTCCGCGCAGCAGACAATTGGCGGCCGCCAGGTAGCTTGCGTCGAGGCCACGGGGGCTTGCGCGCTTGCGGCGCGCGCCCCCCGACTGGCAGTTGAGACCATCGGTCACCGCGATCAGCAGCATGGCGCGGTGCAGGCTGTCGGCCGCACTGCACTCCGGATACGCAGCGCGAATGAGCTGGGCAATCCCGCAGGTCAGCGCCTTGTACCAGTCGTCGAGAAGGCGCGAGCACTCTTCATCGATCAGGGCGAACGACACGAAATGCCACCACAGCGCCGAAGACTCAGGACTCTTCGCTTCCCGTAGCGCCCGTGCGGCGAGCGCATCCAGCGTCATCTGGGGCGGCGCATCGCTGTCGATCGCACTCTTCAGTTCGCCCAGATAGGCATCGATGACCGGCTCGACCACCGCGCGCAGCAGCGCCGGTTTGGTCGGGAAGTAGTACTGGACGTTGCTGATGCTGATTCCGGCCCGCGCGGCCACTTCACGCAACGAGAATCCCAGGCTGCCGCCTTCGAGCAGGATTGCTCGCGCAACCTCGACAATGGCATTCCGGGTCCGAACCCCCTGGGCGCGCATCCCTTGCTGTGCACTCTCCGCTGGCGCCTGAACGTCCGCGCCCCGGCTCTTGCGAATGGGCTTCCCACCAGATGCTTTCACTGTCCTTGTCCTTGTAGCAGATAGGGAAAAATTCCATCGGGCCTGGATAGCCAGGTCAGAAGCCTGTGAAACCGCCTAGCCCGGAACGCCGACGGTACCCGTTTGCTGCTCCCCGGGCAGCTTCCTGAAGCATTCGAAAACCGCTGCCAGTTCGTGTTGGCCATGGCCCATGGCGACCGCCTGCTCGAGCCGCGCCAGCAGGTCTCGCGGGAAGCTGCTGTCCGTGCCGCTTACGCGGCTGTGCGTCACAAGCTGCCCGATACCCGCGGCCCAGGCCTCCAGGGAAGCCTCGGACCCCGAGTAATCGCCCCGCTGGATCATGTGCGTGCACGTTTGAAGGGTGTCCGCGACGAAGGGAAAACGCGCCAGGGCCAGCGACAGATAGGTGTCGAGCGAAATGCCTTCGGCATCACAGACCGCGGCGCCGTAGAGGAAGCCGAGCGCGGCGGCCAGCGAGAACGAACCGACGATGGCGCCATCGAGCACGGCGGCATTCCCGAATCCTTCGCCAACGTATAATCCGCGCCCGCCCAGGCTCGCCAGGACAGGTCGCAGGGCCTCGAAGGTCGAGGCGGCACCGGCATACAGGATCGTGCCTTCCGGCGTGCCGATATCCTTGGGGTAGCCGCTGACTGTGCCGTCCAGGTAAGCGATTGCATGTTCCCTGGCCCATTCCGAAGCAGCACGCGCTTCCTGCGGTTTGCCCGTCGTCAACTGGATCATCGTTTTCCCCTTGAGTCGGGACGCGACATCCGCAGTGCGCAGCAAGGCGTCGGATGCCTCGTAGTCGCGCACGCAAACGACCACGACCTGGCTCGCGTCGACCGCCTCCGCCACCGAGTGGGCGATCCGGGCGCCGGCCTCGCCGAGCGGCGTACATTTGCTCGCCGTGCGGTTCCAGACCGTAACGTGGTAACGCGCGGCGAGCAATGCTCTGGCCAGGGCCGCGCCCATCGGCCCGATCCCAATGACGGCAATTGCCGGCGCCGCTGCCATTACAGACTCCCGCCGAACGTGCTCGACGCGATTGCCGAGGAAGGGCCGCGGGCCTTGGCAGCGTCGCGCGCCATCGGCCAATTACGTACTTGCCGGGATGGAGCGTACCGCCTCGAGTGGTTTAGTACCCGCCACGAAAGCCTCGCGGC
>CAMPHU010000125.1 GCA_946886065.1 uncultured Massilia sp.
CTAATTGGTGGTCATCATGTTGTCAATTTGTGCATTTAATATGCATTTTGTTAATTTTTCCATTGTGCATACCCGCGTCCCTCCACAGGAACCTCCATGACAACTTTCGCAGCTCTTCCATTCCCCCGCCGCACGCTGCTGGCCACCTCATTGGCCACGATACTGGCCAGCCTTGCCGCCTCGGCCTATGCCGCTCCCGGCGGCGCCGTTGTGATCAGCCAGGTCTATGGCGGCGGCGGTAACAGCGGGGCCACCTGGAACCGCGACTACGTCGAACTGTTCAACCGCAGCGGCGCCGCGGTCAGCCTGGCCAACATGAGCGTGCAATACCAGTCGGCCACCGGAACCACCTGGCAGGCGATTGCGCTGCCGAACGTGATGCTGGAGGCGGGCCAGTATTTCCTGGTGACGGCCGGCACCAACAACACCGCGGTCGGCGCCAACCTGCCGCTGGGCGACCAGACCGGCGGCATCAACCTGTCGGGCACCACCGGCAAGGTGGCGCTGTCGCGCATCCCGACCGCGATGCAGACCGCCGACGGCGGCGCCGACGTGGTCGACCTGGTCGGCTTCGGCACCGCCAACCGCTTCGAAGGGGAGGTCGCACCGGCTCCCTCGAACAGCACGGCGCTGCACCGCGCCGCCCTGGGCTGCACCGACACCGACAACAACAAGTCCGATTTCAGCGCCGTGGCGGCCACCGCCCCGCGCCGCGCCAGCTCGCCGCTGAACAACTGCGGCGGCCCGGTGGCGGCGCCGATCGTCCTGAGCTGCCCGGCGGGTATCGCGACCCAGTACGGCAGCGCGATCACGGCCCTGCTGTCGGCCACGGACGCGGACAGCATCGTCAACAGCGCCCTGATCCTGTCGGGCGGCGCGCCCGGCATCAGCCTGGCCGGCGCGAACCCGGCCGCCGGCGCGGGCGGCAAGATGGAAGTCACCCTGCAGGTCGACGCTTCGGTGGCCGCCGGAAAGTATCCGGTCAAGGTCCAATTCGGCAACAGCGATGGCCAGACGGACTCCTGCACCATCAACGTTGCCGTGGCGGGTGAGGCGAGCATTCCGCAAATCCAGGGTTCGCAGGCGGCCAGCAGCTACAACGGCGTGGTCATGAGCACCCAGGGCGTGGTCACCGCCAAGGTCGGCAGCGGCTTCTTCCTGCAAGACCTGAACGGCGACGGCGACCCGGCGACCTCGGACGCCATCTTCGTGTTCGGCGCCCAGGCCGCGGCCGCGGCCGCGGTCGGCGACCTGGTCAAGGTCACCGGCACCGTGGACGAGTACAAGCCGAGCGGCGCGACCCGTACCTACACCGAGCTGAAGGACATCTCCGCCGTTACCAAGCTGGGCAGCGGCTACACCATCGCCCCGACCAATGTCGGCCTGCCGAACGCCGACCTGGCGCGCGTCGAAGCCATGCTGGTGCGCTTCACCACGCCGCTGACCGTGAACCAGAACAAGTACCTGGGCGAACGCGGCGAACTGACCCTGGCCTATGGCCGCCGCGAAAACCCGACCAACCGCTACCCGGCCGGCTCGGCGGAAGCGGCAGCGCTGCTGGCGGAAAACGCCGCCAACGAGCTGGTGCTCGACGACGGCCTGTTCACCACCCCGGCCGTCATGCCTTACCTGGCGGCGGACGGCACCGTGCGCACCGGAGACACCGTGACGGACCTGACCGGCGTGCTGGACTTCGGCGCGATCGGCGGCGGCGGCGCGGCCTTCAAGCTGCAGCCGACCGAGACCCCGGTGTTCTCGCGCACCAACGAGCGCCTGCCGGCGCCGGTGCTGCCGGCCGGCGTCAAGGTCGCCAGCGCCAACGTGCTGAACTTCTTCACCACCTTCACCGACGGCAAGGATGCCTGGGGCCGCAGCGGCCAGGGCTGCACCATCGGCAGCCGCACCAGCGCCAGCGAGTGCCGCGGCGCCGACAACACCGAGGAATTCGTGCGCCAGCGCGACAAGATCGTCGCTTCGCTCAAGGGCCTGGACGCCGACGTGGTCGGCCTGATGGAAATCCAGAACAACGGCGACACCGCCGTCGGCTACCTGGTCGAGCAGCTCAACGCCGCCTACGGCAAGACCACCTATGCGGTGGTGCCGAAGCCGGCCGCGACCGGCACCGACGCGATCCGCGTGGCCATGATCTACAAGCCGGCCGTGGTCTCGCTGGTGGGCGGCGCGCTGTCCGACGGCGATGCGATCAATAACCGCCCGCCGATGGGCGCGACCTTCAAGTCGCAGGCCAACGGCGCCAAGTTCTCGCTGATCGTCAACCACTTCAAGTCGAAGGCCAGCTGCGGCGGCGCCGGCGCCGGCGACACCGATCCGGGCAACGGCCAGGGCTGCTGGGACAAGACCCGCACCCAGCAGGCGCAGCGTCTCGCGACCTGGTTCATTCCGCAAGTGGTGGCGGCCGCCAACGACCCGGACGTGCTGGTGATCGGCGACCTCAACGCCTACGGGTTCGAGAACCCGATCAACTACCTGACCGGCAGCGCCGGCCTGGTGAACCAGATCGAGCGCTTCGTGCGCCCGCACGGCACGCCGTACTCGTATGTCTTCGACGGCCAGTCGGGCTACCTCGACCACGCCCTGGCCAGCAGCTCGCTGAGCGGCCAGGTGGCCGGCGCGGCCGAATGGCACAACAACGCCGACGAGCCGGAAGCGATCGACTACAACCTGGGCGATACCCCGCAGGACCAGTTCACCATGGACCCGTACCGCGCCTCGGACCATGACCCGGTGGTGGTGAGCCTGAACCTGGCCCCGGCCTTCGTGGACGTCAGCGGCTCGGTGAAGATGGCGGTGGGCGGCTACAGCATCAACCGCCTGACCGGCAAGTACAGCGGCACCGTGACCATCACCAACACCAGCGGCCAGGCCATCAACGGTCCGCTGCACTTCCTGCTGCAAGGCCTGCCGGGCGGCGTGACGCTCGACAACAAGAGCGGCATGCAGGGTGCGTCGCCCTATATCACTCTGCCGAACGCCTCGATCGCGGCGGGCGCCTCGGTGAGCGTGGGCACCACCTTCAGCAACCCGGGCAAGCTCAGCATCACTTATACGCCGAAACTGTTCAACGGCACGTTCTAAGGAATCGACAACATGTTCACTACCAAAGCACTCTTCCTGCGCGCCATGCTGGCACTGGCCATCGCCGTCGGCGCACCGGCCGCCATCGCCGGCCCGATGTACAAGGTTACGCTCGACACCTCGGAATTCGCCGGCAGCACCGGCTACCTCGACCTGGGCTACAACGGCCCCGGCGACGCCGGCCCGGCCGTGGCGCGCATCGAGAACTTCGTCGGCGATTTCTTCGGCGATGCGATCCTGTTCGACGGCGCCGCCGGCGACGTGGACAGCGGCGTGACCATCACCAACCTCGGCGGTTTCAACTTCTTCGACAAGGCCGTGGTCTTCGGCAACCAGCTGAGCTTCGACATCATGCTCGACCCGCTGGGCGCCGCCAACGGCATGCTGTTCAGCGTGGCCCTGTTCAACGAGGACTTCAGCGCCTACCTGGGCGCCGAGGGCAACCTGCTCGAGATCGCGGTGCTGCCGGACATGCCGGACACCGTGACGCCGGCCCCGGGCGCGCCCGTGGACGTCACCGCCGTGCCGGAACCGGCCGACTGGGCGCTGGTGCTCACCGGTGTGTTGCTGATCGGCTTCATCCGCCGCATGCAGCAAGGCCGCTGATCCGGGCCGCACCTGCCTGAACACGCACCTGCCCAAGGGCAGGTGTTTTTATTTGTGCAACTTATTCGGAAAATGTATTAATTCTTAAACGAAATTGTATTGTTCAGCCGCACAGGCTTGCGGCATATTCGGCGCATTGCCGTACTGGCCGTGTCATACAGACAGTGTGCATCAATGTCAGCCCAAGTATTCGTGGTCGATCCCGACCCCTTCACCCAGCAGTTGCTGACGCAGAACCTGAACAGTGCCGGGCACGCGGTGGCCTGCTGCCCGGACGCCGAATCGGCGATGGTCCTGCTCGACGAGCAGTTGCCCGACCTGCTCGTGCTCGAATGGGAGCTGGACGGGCAGAGCGGCGAAACCCTGGTGCGCCGCCTGCGCGCCCGCGCCCGCACGCGTGAGCTGCCGATCATCATGCTCACCAGCCGCGCGGCCGAACACGACAAGATCATGGCGCTCGAATCCGGCGCCGACGACTACCTCACCAAGCCCTTCAGTCCGCGCGAACTGCTGGCGCGCATGGGCGCGGTGCTGCGCCGCCGGGTGCCGCTGCCGGCCGAGGACACCATCCAGCTGGCCGGCCTGCGGCTCGACCCCGCGACCCAGCGGGTGACCGTGGGCGCGCGCCGGATTCCGCTGGGCCCGGTCGAATTCCGCCTGTTGAACTACCTGATGCACCATCCGGAGCGTGTGCACACCCGCTCGCAACTGCTCGACCAGGTCTGGGGTCGCCACGCGGTGCTGGACGAGCGCACCGTCGACACCCACGTCGGGCGCCTGCGCAACGCCCTCCAGGCGAGCGGCCACCAGCGCCACATCGAGACCGTGCGCGGCACCGGCTACCGCTTCGTGGCCTGGAAGGTGCAGGCACGCCTCGGCTGGCCGACGGCTGCCTGAGCGGTGATGTGACTTGGTCATCCTGAGCAAGCTGGAGCAGGAATACCTGCTGCGTACGATCGAATCCGGCATGGAGCTGGCCGAGCTGCGCCAGTTGTTCCTGTGGGCCCAGGGGCCCTTGCAGGCGCTGCTGCCGCACGAGGCGCTGCTGTGCATGCAGGTGGACGGCGCAGGGCTGGTCCAGCGCAGCGAGTGCCTGCACCGGGCCGTGCTGGATGCGTCCGCGCTGGGACTGCTGAACGGGGAGCTGGGGCCGCGCCTGGCCCAGGCCTGGCGCGCGGGACGCCCGCAGCCGGCGGTGCTCGAGGTGGAGGAGGGCGGCGGTCCGCTGGCGGCGTGCCGCGAGGTGCTGCGCAGGAGCGCCTTCGAGAATGCGCTGGTGCACGGCAGCGCGCCGCTCGACGGGACGGCGACGGTGTTCGTGCTGCTGGGCTTGCCGTTCAGGCCGGGCAATCGTCACGGCTATTTCCTGCAACTGCTGCTGCCTTACCTGCACATGGCGCTGCTGCGCGTGCCGGCCGCGGCCGATCACCGGCCGGGCAGGGCGGCGCCGGAACGCGCGCTGTCGGCGCGCGAGGTCGCGATCCTGGAACGGGTGCGCGAGGGGCGCACGAACGAAGAGGTGGCGCTAGCGCTTGGGATCAGCGCGCTGACGGTCAAGAACCATTTGCAGCGCGTGTACCGGGTGCTGGGTGTCGCCAACCGGGCCCATGCGGTGGCGCGCTGCCTGGAGCTGCGCCTGCTGTGAGCCGGCCGGCGGCCGGCCCGGAAAGGGCGGGTTAAAACAAGAAATTACGATTGCGGCAGGCTGGCCTGCAGGGCGTCGCGGCGCTGGATGTCGAGGCGGAAGGCCTCGGCATTGCCGTCGATGATGCGCAGGCTGCCGCAGCCTTCGGCGGCGCAATCCGGCGCC
The DNA here is from genome assembly GCA_946886065.1 of uncultured Massilia sp. Next base: position 5,513 of record CAMPHU010000125.1, read on the forward strand.
GGCATGTTGGCGGCGACGCTCGGGGCGACCGGTGCGCCGGTGCCCGGCGCGGCAGCGGCCGGGGTGCTGACGGTGATGGCCGCGGTCTGGGTCTGGACTGCCTGGCTGTCATGTTGGCCTGCGCCGCAAGCGGTCAGCAGGACAGTGGTGGCGAGGGCGGCGATGGTGCGGAGGCTGAAGAATGTCATGATCGGTGTGAGCAAGCTCGTCTGTAACGCTGCTTATTGTAGTGCGTAAATTTTTTCCAGTGCTCAATTTTTTCCGTTATCGAACAGCAAAGATTGAATAAATGAAATAAAAATCCGCGGATTTGCGTGCAGATGAGCGAAGATCGCCAATCTATCCTCAAGGCAATAAAAATACTTCATGGAAAATGTTTTTGTGTACGTGTTGTTGCCACGTGGCATTATCGCGACACTGCAATATGTAGTGTTTTCATGCTGTAAAGAGCCGTGATTCGCTTGACCACACCGGCCCGCGGCGCGAAGATGAGGCATGAACAAACTTCTACTTGTCCTCCTGCTCGGCTGCGCCGCCTGCACCACCCAGGCGCAGGATCCCAAGCCCACTACGCCCGCGGCGCCGCCGGTGGCCAGGACCGATGCGCCGTCCGGCCTGCTGTCGCAGATCCGCGCCCTGACAGCCGACGCGACCTGCAGCGACAATGGCCAGTGCCGCAGCTTGGCCGTCGGCGCCATGGCCTGCGGCGGTCCGCAGGATTACCTGCCGTATTCCACCTTGCGGACCAACGAGAAGGAAGTGCGCGAGCTGGCCGAGCGCTACAAGGCCGAGCGCCAGGGGCAGATCGTCAAGCGGGGCGAGATCTCGACCTGCCGCTTCCGCCCCGATCCGGGCGCGGTGTGCGTGTCCGGCACCTGCCAGCTCGGGGCAGGGGCGGACGGCGCGCTGGCGCGCTGAACGCCCGGGCCGCCGTGCCCACAGGCAGTCCGCTAAGCCGCGCCCGCTGCCGCGGCAGGCGCCTTGTTGCGCAGGTGGTCCACTAGCCTGTCGAGCCGGCCCAGCCTCGGCGCTTTCCACGCCGGCTCTTCCGCCGCCCATTCACGGGACAGTGCCTCACGCATCTGTTCCAGGTAGGCGCATGCCTGCGCGGTCTCGCCGGCTTCATCCATCAGCAATGCCGTCGAGATGGCGGGGTTGCTGACCTGGTAACGTGGCTGGTCCTGGTTCACGCGCGTGCAGCGCAACCCGGTTTCGGCGCGTACCTGGAATGCCGCCAGCGCCGACGGGTTGTCGCACTGCGCAAGCACAGGCATCAGATAGTGCTGGCATACCTCGGTGAATTCCTTTCTCAGCGCGTCGAGCGTTTCCGGCCGGCCTTGCAAGGATGGCAGTTCCAGCTCGGGCCGCTCCTGCCAGCGGATATGCGCGGGGTTGAAGCGCAGCACCTGGAGGCTGCCAGTGTCCTCATAGCTGGGCATGGCGGAAAAGAAATCACGGTAGAGCCGCAGTTTGTCATGCCAATGGCCGGCATAGGTGGAGTCCACCATCACGCTCGTTTGCAGGCTCCAGAGATCGGGCTCCAGCGCCTGATGCATTGTGATGCCGAGTGTCGCCTTGAGCGTCGGGCCCAGGGACTTGTTCCAGTGCGCCATCTCGGGCGTGTCCGGCGACACATCGGGCCCGGAGTCGAAGCCGTAAGCGGCGAAGAGACGGTTCAGCATCTCGAGCAAAGGCTGGCTTTCCTCGCTTGTGAAGCTGATCCGGTTGCGCAGGTAGCGCCTGCGCTGGCGGCCCAGGATGAAGCTGTCGATATCGTGGCCGGCCTGGCGGATGCGCCTGAGCGCGCGAGAAATCAAGTGGTCGATCATGTTGTCGCTCAAGTGTGGCGGGCTGGGTGACCCTTCTCCGCACCTGACTCTCCAGGCTTGACCGGGGCCGCCGACGCGCCACGCCGTAAAGAAAAAACCGCGTGCCGGAGCACGCGGTTCGGGTCGGACGGGACCTCGCGGTCCCGTGCAGTCCGGTCAGATCTCGAGCTTGGCCGGGTTCTCGCGCGGCACCGGCTCGCCCACCGGGATCGGCTGGTTGGTCTCGACCTGGAGCACGGTCACCGATGCCGGCGCCTTGTTCTGGTCCAGCAGCTGGACGGCGCCCAGGAAGCGCTTGCCGGTCGGCAGGCCGAACCAGCTGGTGCTGACCGAGGCCGTGCTGCCCGCCACCACCTTCGACGGCAGCAGCACCTTGAAGTTGCCGCCGCGGTCGGTGTTGGTCACGACTGCCGAGTGCAGCGAGAACTGGGTCGGCTGGCCGTCCGAGGTGCGGTAGCCCACGGTGCAGACCTTGTAGGCGCCGGCAGCCGGAGCGTTCAGGGTCACCAGTTCGTTCGAGGTGGCGTTGCCCGAGTAGGCAACCAGCTTGCCGGCCGGCGAGATCAGGGCCAGGTCGAGGTCGTCCTTGCCGTTGCCGGTGGTGTCGCGGTCGAACAGTTCGAACTGCATGGTCAGGGTGCCGGCCGGAACCGTCACCGGGACCACCTGCACGCCGACCGCGCTGCCGGCGCAAGCCGCTTCCACCTGGGCGGTGGTGCCGACCGAGCCGCTGGCCGCCTGCACCACGCTGTAGGTGCTGGGGGTGATTTCCTTCAGGCCGCCGAAGGCCGCGCCCATCACGCCCGAGAAGCCGGTGGTGACGCTCATCGGCTTGGAGCCGTTGACGCGGTCGCTCTGGATGAAGGCAGGGGCGATGATCGGCTTGCCGGAACGGGCCACGACCGGGCTCTTCACCACGTGGGTGCCGTCGGTCCAGGACAGCGTACCGAACTGCCACACGTTCTCAGGCGCGCTGGCGCGGGTCAGCTTGACGGTGAACGAGCGGGTGGCGCCGGCCGGCACCGACAGGGAGGCCGGGGTCAGCACCGCGGTGTAGCCCGGCACCGACAGGGTGCCGGTGTAGGTCGCATCCGCGCCGCTCACGTTGGTCACCGAGCGGGTGACGGTGACGGTGCCCAGCACGTTGTTGACCGAGATGGTCGGCAGGTTCAGGTTGTAGCCCGCCATGGTGCCGTACGAGCACTGGCTGGCGACGCCGGCGCCGCACATGTACTTGCGGTAATCCAGCTGGGTGGCGTTGTACACCAGGCCCGGATCGGACGCCGCGTTCGGGTTGGCGTGGCCCGCGCCCTGGCCGAACGGCAGGATGCCGCGGGTGTCGCCGGAAGCGATGCTGTCGGCGAAGGTCTGGGTCGCGGTGGTCATCAGGGCCGACTTGATCATCGCCGGGGTCCAGGTCGGGTACTGCTGGCGCAGCAGCGCGGCCATGCCGGCCACGTGCGGGCTCGACATCGAGGTGCCCTGGTAGGCCGCCTGCGCGGCCGGCGGCACGAAGGCGCCGACGAGCAGGTCGGCGCGCTGGGCTTCGGTCAGCGCCGGGGTCACGCCGGCGATGATGTCCACGCCCGGCGCGGTCAGGTCCGGCTTGAGCACGTTGCCGTCGTAGCGGTTCGGGCCGCGCGACGAGAAGCCGGCGATCACCGGGGCCTTGACGGCCGAGGTGCCGATCACGAACTTGCTCATCGAGGCGGTAGCGCCGGCATTGGCGGCATAGGCCTTGACCGCCTCGCCGTCGGCCAGGTTGACGTGCACGGTCGGCACCGAGTGGATCTCGGCGACCAGGCCGGCGCCGTTGTCGGCCTGGACCATGCCGACGCCGCCGGCTTCCTTGACCGCCAGGCTCTTGTCGACGCGCGCGCTGACGCCGCGGGTGCAGACCACGATCTTGCCGGCCACCTTGGCCGGATCGAGGGCGGGGACGCCATTGTTCTGCGCGGTGCTGTAGCACAGCTTCACGGCATCGGCGCTGGCGCCCGGCAGGCCCGCGTTTTCCGCCAGGATCAGCGGGGCGTCGGGCAGCGGCGCGGTGTTCATCGAGGCGCCGGTGTACTTCACGCCGTTGCCCAGCAGGACGTCGGCCTGCAGCTCGCGGTTGTGGGTAGAGGCGGCGACGGTGGCTTGCCACGGGCTGATGTGGGCCACGGTGTTGGCCGGGCCGCTGTTGCCGGCCGACGCGGCCACGAACACGCCGGCGTTCGAGGCGTTGAAGAAGGCCTGCTCGACCGGGTCGGTGATCGAGGTGCCGCCGCTGATCGAGAAGTTAATCACGTGCACGCCGTCGGCGACCGCCTTTTCGATCGCGGCCACGCTGTCGCCGGTGTAGCAGCTGTTCTTGCGGCCGGTCGCTTCGGTCGGCTCTTCGTAGGTCCAGCACACCTTGTACGACGCGATGCGGGCGCGCGGGGCCACGCCGGTCATGCTGCCGACGGCGATGCCGCCGATGACCGCATCGGCGCCGGCGTTGCCGCCCGCGGTGGTCGAGGTGTGGGTGCCGTGGCCGCCTTCGCCGACGGCGCCGCCGATCGAGTCGCGCGGCGAGCGGAATTCGGTCCAGTGGGTGGTCTTGCCGACGCTCCTGTAGGTGGCGTCGAAGAAGCGCGCGCCGATCAGCTTGTTGTTGCAATGGCCGGCGGTCCAGCCTTCGCCGGTGTCGCAGGCGCCTTTCCAGCCGGCCGGAGCGGCGGCATAGGCCACCGAGCCGCTGTTGTCGAAGGTCGGCTTGCCGTTGCTGTCCACGCGGTCGGCGAAGGATGGGCTTTCCGGCCACACGCCGCCGTCGACGATACCGATGATGACGCCTTCGCCGGCGCCGGCCTTGCCGCCCAGCTTGCTCCACAGGCCGCCCGGCTTGTCCAGGCCGAGGAAGCTGTGGGTCGAGGTGGTGGTCATCTGGCGCGGGGTGTCCGGCGTGACCGCGGCCACGTCGGTGCGCGCCATCAGGGTGCGCACTTCGGCGTCGGTCAGCATCGCGGCGAAGCCGTTCAGCACCACGCTGTATTGATGCAGCACCGGGGCGCTGGACACGGCTTCGCGCACCACCTGCTGCTTGTTTTCCAGGTAGCCGTTATAGAGCTGGACGTCGCTCGACGCCAGGTCCAGGCGCTCGCCGTCGGCCGGCTGGGTGGCGGGCATGCCTTCGATGCCGCCGCTGTAGGAAGCGATCGGCTTGTCGGCCAGTTGCACGATGTAGGGGCGGCGCAGGTCGTCGGCGCCGGCGTTCAGGGCCAGGCAGGACAGCGACAGCAGGACCGCTGCGGTCATCGGACGGAGTTTCATGTTCATTGTTTTTCCTCGTTCTGTCGTGTGCGTTCAGGCGGCTTTGCGGCGGCGGGCGGCGACCAGGCCGGCCAGGCCCAGGCCGAGGATCAGGGCGCTGGCCGGTTCCGGCACGGCGGTCAGTTCCAGGTTGTCCAGGCCGAACTGGGCCTGGTTGGTCTGGAAGGCCTTGCAGCTGCCGGCGCTGTCGCAGGCGAAGCCGAACATCAGCAGTTCGACGAACTCGTTGGCGGCGAAGGAGGAGGTGGTGTCGTAGTGACCGAACTGGAAGCCGGATGCGCCCGGGCGGCCGAACACGAAGTCCTGCAGGGCGGAGCTGCCGTCGACGCGGATGCCTTGCAGGCGCAGCAGGCCGGTGACGGCCGGGTAGCTGTTCAGCGCCGGCGAGGCGCCGATGAAGCTGGCGTCCAGCGACTTGACCTTGAAGCGCTGGCGGTTGGTGGTCGAGGTGATGTCGATGTAGCTGTCGTTCAGGGCGCCGTAGTACATGCCGGGATTGTTCACCGGGCAGGCCATGTTCACGCAATAGGTCGGGTCGGTGCCGTCGATGAATTCGCCGACGAAGCTGCCGGCGCCGCCGCCCGCCACATTGGCGTAGAAACCGAGATTGAAATCGCTTTCCGTGTACACCTGCGTGCCTTCGACCGGGCCGTAATAGCCCTCGAAGCCGATCACGCCGGCCTGGGCCGGTGCGCAGGCGAGCGCTGCCGCGCCGAGCGCTGCGGCCGCAAGTGTTTTGAATGTTCCGCTGGGGGAAGCTGCTGCGATGTGCGATTTCCGAATCATGATTTCTGCCTTTATGGTTGGGTCTTGTCACGCCTGGGTAAAGCGGGGCGAGCTGTGCTCATGCACCTGAACGGTCTCAGGATGACAATAAATATATCAATGGAAACAACAGAAGTGGAAAAAATTTCAACAGAGAAAATTTTGATTTTGCAATGTTTTCGTTACAAAATTCGGTTTCCCCTATGAAAATGTACGTATGCAGTCAAAATGCCTCGTTGCGCTGGCGCAGCGTAGTGTTGTCATATTGGCACGGCTCAAGCATCTATCCGAAAAGCATGGAGATACTGGCCTTCGGGCTCCGTGGAGGCGTCCCGGAAGCCCACACAAACAACAGTTGTCGGCACGGGGAAGGGCGTGGTAGCCTTCATCGCCGAGGTTTTCATAAGAGCAATTTAGGAGCAGGTCGATGGTGTGTGGAATGAAACAAGGAAGCACCGTGCAACGCCAGGCGGGATTCACGCTGCTGGAACTGCTGGTGGTCATCGTGATCATCGGTCTGCTTGCAGCCTATGTCGGCCCCAAGTATTTTTCCCAGTTGGGCAAGTCCGAGGTAACCGTGGCCAAGGCCCAGATCGAAGCCTTCGACAAGTCGCTCGACACCTACCGCCTGGACGTCGGCCGCTATCCGAGCGCCGAAGAAGGCCTGGGCGCCCTGATGACGGCGCCGCCCAGCGCCGGCGCCAAGTGGAACGGTCCCTACCTGAAGAAGGGCGTGCCCCAGGATCCCTGGGGTCGCGCCTACCAGTACCGCTCGCCGGGCAGCAAGTCCGAGTACGAGATCCTGTCCCTGGGCAAGGATGGCCAGCCGGGCGGCACCGGCGACAACGCCGACATCTCCTCGCAATAAGCGACACACTTTCATTACGTAACCGCAGCAGCCGGGCCACCCATGCAGTTCGCCGTACGCACCCTTGCGCCCGACATGTCGATCGCGAATATCGTGGTCGACGCCGCCGACGCGCTCGATGCACGCCGCCAGGTCGAGGCGCGCGGCCTGTTTGTCAGCAGCATCGAGCCGGCCGGCGGCGCGCGTGCGCGCCAGCGCGGCGGCAAGCTGTCGCTGGTGCTGGTCAGCCAGGAATTGCTGGCCCTGCTCAAGGCGGGCCTGGGCATCGTCGAGGGCCTGGAAGCCCTGCTCGAAAAGGAAGCCACTCCCGCCGCGCGCAGCGTGCTCGAACGCCTGCTGGCCGGCCTGCGCGAAGGCAAGCGTTTTTCCGCCGTGCTGGCGAGCCAGCCCGAACTCTTTCCGCCGCTGTACGTGGGCATCGTGCGCGCCGCCGAAGGCACCAGCGACCTGCCGCGCGCGCTGGCGCGCTACATCGACTACCAGCAGCGCATCGACACGGTGCGCGCCAAGATCGTCAGCGCCTCCATCTATCCCGTGATCCTGCTGATGGTGGGCGGCGGCGTGAGCGCCTTCCTGATCGGCTATGTGGTGCCCAAGTTCGCCCAGGTCTACCACGGCGCCGGGCGCAACCTGCCGTGGATGTCGCAGCTGCTGCTCGACTGGGGCCAGTTCGCGGCCGCCCACGGCGGCGCGATCGGCCTGGCGGCGCTGCTGCTGGTGTCCGGCGCCCTGTTCGGCGTGCGGCGCCTGCTGCAGACCGGCGGCATGGCCCGCTTGCTGGCGCGCCTGCCGGGCATCGGTGAGCGCGCCCGCATCTATGAACTGTCGCGCCTCTACCTCACGCTCGGCATGCTGACCGAAGGCGGCATCACCATCGTCAACGCCATCGAGACAGTGCAGCCGATGGTCTCCGGCACGGTGCGCAAGGGCCTGGTGGCCGCGCGCGCAGCCGTCGAGTCCGGCCAGCCGCTGTCGAGCGCCTTCGAGGCCAACGGCCTGACGACCCCGATTTCGCTGCGCATGCTGCGCGTGGGCGAGCGCACCGGCGAGATGGGGCCGATGCTGACCCAGTCCGCCGCCTTCTACGACGGCGAGATCGGCCGCTGGATCGACCGCTTCACCCGCACCTTCGAACCGCTCCTGATGGCCGCCATCGGCCTGGTGGTGGGCGCCATCGTGGTGCTGCTGTATATGCCGATTTTCG
>CAMPHU010000126.1 GCA_946886065.1 uncultured Massilia sp.
TTTTTCATTGAGGTGGTGTGCGACCCAAGTTCAGACGTACGCCAAATCGTGCTGCCGAATGACCACGTCGATCCAGTCATTCGTATGGCTGAACCGGTAGCCCAGCGCCTTGGCGCGCGCGGTATCCAGCACCAGCGCCGACGGAAAATCGAAGGGCGACAATAGCCCCGGCGCCGCCACCTGCGCCGCCTGACGCGGGAAGGCTTCCTCGTCCAGCGCCTTGGCCACCCGCGCATGCAGGGCAAGCGCCGACAGCGGGCCGTCGGCCGCGGCGTTCACCGGCCCGGTAAATCCCTGTTCCCCCGCCCACACCAGGAAGTTGGCCGCTTCCTTGGCCTGCATGAAGGACACGTCCGCCTGGGCGTTCGAATACGGCAGCGCGGCGCGCAGGCGCACCAGGTCGACGTAGTGGGCGAGGCGGCCGGTGAAGTCGTCCGGGCCGCCCAGCACGTGGGCCAGGCGCGCGGTCACCACCGGCAAGCTGCCGTCGCGGTACAGGTAGGCTTCAGCCTGGATCTTGCCATCCACATAACTCTCGACGGCGCGGGCTGGATCATGCCAGGGGTAGCCGGCGTCGATCGGCTGGGCGTGGACCTTGAGGTCGCGCTCGGCGAAGGGGCGGCCGGGCGGCTCGAGCTCGCGGTAGGCGTCGATGGTCGAGGTCATGACGTAGCGCCCGACCCGGCCGCCGAACACGCGCACCGAAATCGCCGCGTCGAGCGGCGAGTAGCACATCTGGTCGTAGACGATGTCGAAACGGCTGGCGCCGAAGGCGGCGCGCATGGCGGACTCGTTGCGGCGGTCGACACGCACGCGGGTGATGCGGTGGCCAAAGGGATCGGGCGCATAGCCCCTTGTAGCGATTGTCACACGATGGCCGGCCAGAAGAAGGCGCTGGACCAGCAATTTGCCGAAAAAGCGGGTGCCGCCGATCACCAATATATTCTTGGCCATGACTTTTCCTTGTGTGATGGGCTATATTGTATTTTCTGGCAGTTAATCCCTTCAACCTAGAAAAAGTACAGGATTGAATAAGAAATTCTTATGCATGGAGGCGGCATGAAGCCTTTGCGCAGTCTGTCCGGCCTGATCGACTTCGAGTGTGCAGCGCGCTGGGGCAGCTTCAAGCTGGCTGCGCGCGAGCTGCACAAGACGCCGGCGGCGGTCAGCCAGCAGGTCAAGCAGCTGGAGGAGAACGTCGGTTTTCCCTTGTTCGTGCGCCATCCGCGCCACATTTCGCTCACCGAAAAGGGGCAGGAGCTGTCGGTCGCCACCGGGCGCATGCTGGCCGACCTGCGCGCCAAGGTGGCGGCGCTGCAGCGCGGCGACGAGGAATCGGTGCTGCGGATCTCGACCACGCACTCGTTCGCGATCAAGTGGCTGGTGCCGCGCATGCACCGCTTCACCAAGCTGTGTCCCGAGCTCGACATCCGCATCGATTCCAACGACGCGCCGGTGGACCTGCACGCCGACAGTACCGACGTGGCGATCCGCTACGGGCCGGTGCGCGAGGGGGATCCGTCGGTCCTGTTCCGCGAGCGCCTGGTGCCGGTGTACAGCCCCGAGCTGCTGGCGCCGGGGCAGGCCGATTTGACCTTGGCCGACCTGCCGCATTGCCGGCTGCTGGTGGAGCAGTCGCCCGAGGCCTGGCTGCAGCTGCTCAACGAAAACAAGGCGCTCAAGGGCAAGTACGACTTCTCGCGCGGGTACAGCCATTGGGGCGTGCTGGTGCAGGCGGCCGTCGCGGGGCAGGGCGTGGCCCTGGTCCCGTATGGGATCGCGTTCCAGGATATCGTGAAGGGCGCGCTCAGGCAGATACCGGCGCGCAGTGCGCCGTTTGCGAACGGCTACAAGTTCCTGGTGAATCCGCACAAGGAGCATATGCTCAAGGTGCAGCGCTTCAGGGCGTGGATGGTGGGGGAGATGGAAGAGATGCGGGCGTCGCTGGACAAGGTTTGAGCTGCCCCGCAGCGCGGGCAAGCTTGGCCCCCCTTGGCGGGGACCCAGGTTCCGCGCCGCAGCCACAAACAAGAACGGCAGCCGCGAAGGCTGCCGTTTTTATTGGAACTGAAGACGCTTACTTCACGCCGTGCATCAGTTTCTGGATCAGCGGAGCGATCAGGAACAGCAGCACGCCGCCGCCCAGCAGGATCCAGAAGCCGAAGGTATAGCCATCCAGCGCCGAGGCCACCGACATGCCGGTCTCACCCGACACGTGCGAGGCGAAGATGCCCGACAGGTTGTTGCCGATACCGGTCGACAGGAACCAGCCGCCCATGCCCAGGCCCACCAGGCGGGTCGGCGCCAGCTTGGTCACCATCGACAGTCCGATCGGCGACAGGCACAGCTCGCCGATCGACTGGATCACGTACACCATGAACAGGGTCCAGAACGGGATCTTGCCCTGGTCGTTGATCAGCTGGGTGAGCGCGTACATCAGCAGGCCGAAGGCCAGGCCGTTGAAGATGATGCCCAGGCCGAATTTGCGCGGGATCGACGGGTTGGTGTTGCGCTTGCCCAGCATGACCCAGATGGCGGCGATGATCGGTGCGCAGATGATGATGGCGATCGAGTTCACCGACTGGAACCAGGCCACCGGGAAGGTCCAGTCGCCGAAGTCGCGGTTCACGATCTGGTCGGCCAGGAAGGTGAACGAGCTGCCGGCCTGCTCGAAGAAGCACCAGAACAGGATGTTGAAGAAGAAGATGATCATCATGGCGATGGTCTTGTCGCGCGAGACGGCGCCTTCGCGCACGCCTTCGACGATCAGCATCAGGGCCAGGATGATGAACAGCACGGTCAGCACGACCTGCAGGTTGGCGGCGCCGGCCTGCAGCAGCAGGTAGACGACCGGGATCACCACCAGCGAGCCGATGACCACGCCGATCAGGCGCTTCGGGCTGGCCAGTTCGCCGACCGGTGCGCCGATGCCCTTGAGCTGCTTGCGGCCGAAGTAGAACCACACCAGCGACAGCAGCATGCCCACGCCCGAAGCGAAGAACACGATCTTGTAGGCCGGGGTGTCGCCGGTGTTGAACACGTTCTGCGCCAGCTGCTGGGTCAGGATCGGCGAGATGAAGGCGCCGGCGTTGATGCCCATGTAGAAGATGGTGAAGCCCGAATCGCGGCGGGTGTCATGGATGGCGTACAGCTGGCCGACCATGGCCGAGATGTTCGGCTTGAACATGCCGTTGCCGACGATGATGGTCGCCAGGCCGAGCTTGAAGACATCCTGGCTCGGGATGGTGATCATGAACAGGCCGGCCGCCATGAAGACCGCGCCGACGAGGATCGAGCGCTGGTAGCCGATGACGCGGTCGGCCACGTAGCCGCCGAAGACGGCGCCGGCGTACACCAGCGCGAGGTAGGAACCGTAGGTCAGGTTGGCGTCGGCCTGGCCGACCGCGTCGCCGCCGTAGAACTGGGCGACGATGTAGAGCACCAGGGCCCAACGGATGCCGTAGAAAGCGAACCGTTCCCAGAATTCAGTCATGAACAGCATCCACAGCGGTGCTGGATGGCCCATGAACTGCTTGAATTCTGGGATAGGTCCCTTGGCAGGTGAAGTAGCTGCACCGCTCATGCGGTTCCTCCCGAAATTATGTTTGTCTCGATGGATTGGTTTTATGGAGAATCGGCATGCCGAGAATTCCAATAGGCACGCATTCTAGTGCATATCTGTCAGCGCAAGCGAATTTTTTCCAGCTGTGTTAATACGCGCGCATGCAGGCGCACGGGGGTAGAGCGCAGGAGAGGCAAAATGTTGCACTTTGGCGTATATTGCCTATCAGGCCTGTCCGTTACACAGTTAGAGAGAAGGAAAATAACACCATGACCCATGATGTAGTCGATACGCTTATTTCCCCGGAAGGCCGCCTGGAAGTGCTGTCCAAGGCGGAGGTGGCCAAGCTGCTCGACACCAGCAAGGCCGGCCTGTATGACATTTTTCGCAAGTGCGCGCTGGCGGTGCTGAACAGCGGCAGCGACATCGATGACGGCAAGGAGCTGATGGAGCGCTACGCCAGCTTCGACATCAGCATCCTGCAGCGCGAGCGCGGGATCAAGCTCGACATCCGCGGCGCGCCGGCGCACGCCTTCGTCGACGGCAAGATGATCAAGGGTATCCACGAACACCTGTTCGCCGTGTTGCGCGACATCGTGTATGTACACTTCGACGTTACCGACAATCCCAAATTCGACATGACCCGTACCGAAAGCATCACGGACGCGGTCTTTCACATCCTGCGCAACGCCAACGTGTTCCAGGCGCAGCGCAATCCCAACCTGGTGGTGTGCTGGGGTGGCCACTCGATCAGCCGGGTGGAGTACAGCTACACCAAGGAAGTGGGCTATGCGCTGGGCCTGCGCGAGCTGGACATCTGCACCGGCTGCGGCCCGGGCGCCATGAAGGGCCCCATGAAAGGCGCGACCATCGGCCACGCCAAGCAGCGCCTGAGCGGCGGCCGCTACCTAGGCATCTCGGAGCCGGGCATCATCGCGGCCGAGTCGCCGAACCCGATCGTCAACGACCTGGTGATCATGCCGGACATCGAGAAGCGCCTGGAGGCGTTTGTCCGCACCGGCCACGGCATCGTGGTGTTCCCGGGCGGTGCGGGCACGGCGGAAGAGATCCTTTATATCCTGGGCATCCTGCTCCATCCGGACAATGCGGAGATTCCGTTCCCGCTGGTTTTCACGGGGCCGGCCACGGCGCGCGAGTATTTCACGCAGATCGACAACTTCATCGGCCTGACACTGGGCGAGGCGGCGCAGCGGCGCTACAAGATCATCATCGACGATCCGGACGCCGTGGCGCGCGAGATGCATGCGGGGATCAAGCAGGTGCGTGAGTACCGCAAGGCGCACAGCGACGCCTATTACTTCAACTGGCGGCTCAAGATCGACCAGGAATTCCAGCGGCCGTTCCGGCCGACGCACGAGAACATGCGCAACCTGAAGCTGCACCGGGCGCAGGAATCGCACCTGCTGGCGGCGAACCTGCGCAGGGCGTTCTCCGGGGTGGTGGCGGGGAACGTGAAGGAAGAGGGGATACGCGCGATCGAGAAGTACGGGAAGTACGAGATCCAGGGCGAGAGCGCGATCATGGGGCCGATGGATGCCTTGCTGGCGTCGTTCGTGGAGCAGAGCAGGATGAAGTTGCCAGGGAAGGCGTATATTCCTTGCTATACGATCGTTCAGTAAGGTTCTGCCGCGGCCAGGTCCTCACCCCCGTCATCCCGCCTTCGCGGGGATGACGTTACAGGGTGCGGGCCGCAAATCCGACGCAGTTCTGCTTGAATAAAAAAGGCGGGCGTGCCATGCACGTCCGCCTTTTCCACTTGGCCGCCGCGGCGGCCCATTCAAGCTCAGTCTTCTTTGCGCAGATGCGGGAACAGCAGCACGTCGCGGATATTCGGCGAATCCGTAATCAGCATCATCAAGCGGTCGATACCGATCCCGCAGCCACCCGCCGGCGGCATGCCGTATTCCAGCGCACGGATGTAGTCCGCGTCGAAATACATCGCCTCCTCATCGCCCGCGTCCTTCGCAGCCACCTGTGACAGGAAGCGCGCCGCCTGGTCTTCCGGATCGTTCAGCTCCGAGAAGCCGTTGGCGATCTCGCGGCCCACCATGAACAGCTCGAAGCGCTCGGTGATGCCTTCGCGGGTGTCCGAGGCGCGCGCCAGCGGCGAGACTTCCACCGGGTAGTCGATGATGAAGGTCGGTTCCCACAGCAGGGCTTCCGCGGTCTCTTCGAACAGCGCCAGCTGCAGCGCGCCCAGGCCGGAAGTTGCGAAGGGCTTGACGCCGAACTTCAGCAGTTCTTCCTTGAGGAAGTCCATCGAGTTCAGCTGCTCCGGGGTGTAGCCCGGCGCGTACTTGTCGATCGCCTCGACGATGGTCAGGCGCTGGAAAGGCTTGGACAGGTCCAGCTCGCGGCCGCCGTAGGTCAGCATGGCGCTGCCGTGGGCGTCGACCGCGGCCTGGCGGATCACCTGCTCGGTGAAGTCCATGATCCACTTGTAGTCGGTGTAGGCCGCATAGAATTCCATCATCGTGAATTCCGGGTTGTGACGGACCGACACGCCTTCGTTGCGGAAGTTGCGGTTGATCTCGAACACACGGTCGAAACCGCCCACCACCAGGCGCTTCAGGTAGAGCTCGGGCGCGATACGCAGGTACATTTCCATGTCCAGCGCGTTGTGGTGGGTGATGAAAGGCTTGGCCGCGGCGCCGCCCGGGATCGGGTGCAGCATCGGGGTCTCGACTTCCATGAAGCCGTGCTTTTCCATGAAGCGGCGCATCGACGACATCGCGGCGGTACGCGCCTTGAAGGTGCGGCGCGTCTCTTCGTTCATGATCAGGTCGACGTAGCGCTGGCGGTACTTGGTCTCCTGGTCGGCCAGGCCGTGGAACTTGTCCGGCAGCGGGCGCAGCGACTTGGAGATCAAACGCAGCTTGCTCACCTTGACGGTCAGCTCGTCGGTCTTGGTCTTGAACAGGGTGCCTTCCACGCCCAGGATGTCGCCCAGGTCGTAGTGGTGCAGGGCTTCCATCGCCTCCGCGCCGGCATTGTCCAGGGTGACGTAGATCTGGATGCGGCCGTCGGCCATCGGGCCCGACGAATCCTGCAGGGTCGCGAACGCGGCCTTCTTGCCGGCTTCGCGCTTGAGCATCATGCGGCCGGCCAGGACGACCGCCACCGGGGATGCTTCCAGCTCTTCGCGGCTCTTGGCGCCGTGCTCTTCGGTCAGGTTGGCGGCCTTGTCCTGCGGGACGAAGTCGTTCGGGAAAGGATTGCCCAGCTGGCGCAGCGCGGCCAGCTTGGCGCGGCGCTCGGCCATGATCTTGTTGTCGTCGGCGGCCACGATGGGCGCCTGTTCTTGGTTTTCCGTAGTCATGATGGATGGATTCTTTTTAAATTGTTCAGGCGAACAGGCTGTCAACGTCCAGCGCGGCGAAGTCGTTGACGATGGCCACGATATTGTCGAACTCGGCGAAGCTCGAGGCGGGCAGGGTGGTCGTCAGGACTACCGCGCGCATGCCGGCGCGGCGCGCCGCTTCCACGCCCAGCGGCGCGTCCTCGAACACGATGCAGTGTTCGGGCGCGACGCCGCAGCGCCTGGCCGCTTCCAGGAACACGTCCGGATGCGGCTTGCCGCGCGCGACATCGGCGGCGCCGACGATCGCGTCGAAATGGCGGCGCAGGTCCAGGCCGTCGAGCGTGAACTCGATGTTGGCCGGCGGCGCGGCGGTGGCCACGGCCAGCTTCGTGCCGCTCGCCCTCGCGGTCGCGATCAGGTCCTCGAAACCGCTCACCGCGCGCAGGTGCGGCGCGTACAGCTCGCGGTAGACGCCTTCCTTCTCGTGGATCAGGGTCGCGACTTCGTCGTCGGCCAGTTCTTGCTCGAGGTGCGAGCGGATGATCTCCTGGCCCTGGCGGCCGGCCGTGGTGCGGAAGAACTCGTCCGCGTCCACGGCCTTGCCGCGCCGTTCGAAGAAGGTGATCCACGAACGGGTGTGGAAGGCCATGTTGTCGACGATCGTGCCGTCCATGTCGAAGACGAAGGCGCGTGCTGCGTGACTCATCCTAGATGCCCTGCTTGAGCGATGCCGAGATGAAGTCGTCCAGGTCGCCGTCCAGCACGTTCTTGGTGTTGCCGGTCTCGAAGCCGGTGCGCAAATCCTTGATGCGCGACTGGTCCAGCACGTAGGAACGGATCTGGTGGCCCCAGCCGACGTCGGTCTTGGAGTCTTCCAGCTTCTGCTGTTCGGCCATCCGCTTGCGCAGCTCCAGTTCGAACAGCTTGGCGCGCAGCATGTCGAACGCTTCCGCCTTGTTGCGGTGCTGCGAGCGGTCGTTCTGGCACTGGACCACGATGCCCGACGGGGCGTGCGTCAGGCGCACCGCGGAGTCGGTCTTGTTGATGTGCTGGCCGCCCGCGCCCGATGCGCGGTAGGTGTCGATGCGCACGTCGGCCGGGTTGATCTCGATCTCGAAGGATTCGTCGACTTCCGGATACACGAACAGCGAGGTGAACGAGGTGTGGCGCCCGTTGGCCGAGTCGAACGGCGACTTGCGCACCAGGCGGTGCACGCCGGTCTCGGTGCGCAGGTGGCCGTAGGCGTACTCGCCCTCGACCTTGATGGTGGCGGTCTTGATGCCCGCGACCTCGCCCTCGGACAGTTCCATGACCTCCGCCTTGAAGCCCTTGCGCTCGCAATAGCGCAGGTACTGGCGCAGCAGCATCGAGGCCCAGTCTTGCGCCTCGGTGCCGCCGGCGCCGGCCTGGATGTCGATGAAGCAGTTGGCGTGGTCCATCGGGTTGCTGAACATCCGGCGGAATTCCATGCCTTCGATGATCTTCTGGATTGCCTCGGCGTCGCCGGCCACCGCTTCCAGGGTGTCGTCGTCGCCTTCTTCGCGTGCCATCTCGAACAGGTCGGCAGCGTCAGTCAGGTCGGCCCGCGCTTTTTCCAGCGTCAGGACGACGCCTTCCAGCGCCTTCTTTTCCTTGCCCATGTCCTGGGCGCGTTTCTGGTCGTTCCAGATGGACGGGTCTTCCAGCTCCTGGTTGACCTGTTCTAGTTTCTCCGACTTCTTATCGAAGTCAAAGATACCTCCGAAGTTCGGCCTCACGACCGGTCAGGTCGTTCAGCAGGGTGGAAATGGCATTGATGCGTTCAGCTTCCATGGTCTGGGCAGTCTCGTGAGTAGGTTAAATCGAACCCTAGATTATACCCGATCCCAGGGGGCGTCCAAGATGGCGTCCACCATGGCGGCGTCATCCTCCTTGCCGGTGGCCGCCGCACTGCCGTATGATCGTCCGGTTATGTTTGTCGGAATTCCCATGGCTTCCCCTTTGCGTTATCAGATTTGCATCGCGCTCGCCCCGGCGCTTCTCAGTCTTCCCGTCTCCGCCGCCAAGCCGCCCGCCGGCTCGACCGCGATGCTGGCCGTGCTCGAGACCACCGACCTGCACTCGAACGTGGTGGGTTATGACTATTACAAGCTGGTGGCCGAGCCCTCCTTGGGCCTGGACCGCACCGCCAGCCTGATCGCGGGGGCGCGCAAGGAATTCCCGAACACGCTCCTGCTCGACAATGGCGACACCATCCAGGGCAATGCACTGGCCGACTACCAGGCCCTGGTGAAACCGCCGCGCTGCACCCAGACCCTGGGCATCTACAAGGTGATGAACCAGCTCGGCTACGACGGCGCGGGCGTGGGCAACCACGAGTTCAACTACGGCCTCGCTTTCCTGGGCCGGGTGACCGGCAGCCGCTTCGACGGCAAGGGCTTGAAGTCGGCGAAGAAGTGCGCCGGCCCGGCCTTCCCGGTGGTGCTGGCCAACGTCTACAGCGCCAGGACCAGGAAGCCGCTGTTCGCGCCTTACCGCATCATCGACAAGAAGATCCGTGCAGTGGGCGCCGACGGCAAGCCGCTCAGCGCGACCGTCAAGGTCGGCATCATCGGCTTCACCCCGCCGACCATCATGTCCTGGGACAAGCGCTGGCTCGAGGGCCGCGTCTACACGGAAGGCGTGCGCGAGGCGGCGCAGAAATACATTCCCGAGATGCGGGCCAAAGGCGCCGAACTGGTCGTGGCGATCTCGCACGGCGGCCTGGATGCCAGCCCCTATACGCCGGCCATGGAGAACGCCAATTACTACCTGGCCCAGGTGCCGGGCATCGACGCCATGCTGCTGGGCCATTCGCACCAGTTGTTCCCGAATGCCGAGAGCAGCGTGGCCCAGTTCAAGCTGCCGGGCGTGGACAAGGCGCGCGGCTTCGTGCACGGCGTGCCCACCGTGATGGCGAACCTGTGGGGCAAGCACCTGGGCGTGATCGGCCTGCATCTGAAGCACGACGGCAGGCGCTGGCTGGTCGAGAAGGACAAGACCTTCGTGCAGGCGCGCGCCGCCCAGACCGGGGCCAAGTCCTTCGTCGCGGCCGATCCGGCGGTGATGGCGCTGGTGAAGGCCGAGCACGAAGCCACCATCGAGTACGTCAAGACCCCGGTGGGCAGCACCGGCTTCCGCATGTCGACCTATTTCGCCGACGTCGGGGACCCATCGGCGATCCAGGTGGTGAACCAGGCGCAGGCCGGCTACGTGGCCAGGTACGTGGCCGCGAACCTGCCGCAGTACGCCAGGCTGCCGGTGCTGTCGGTGTCGGCGCCCTTCAAGAGCGGGGTGGCGGGACCGTCGGACTACACGGACGTGAAAGCGGGTGACCTGGCGCTGAACAACGCGGCCGATCTCTACCTGTACCCGAATGCGCTGTACGCGGTGAAGGTGAACGGCGCCGGGCTCAAGGCCTGGCTGGAGAAGGGGGCGCAGCGCTTCAACACCATCGATCCGGGCAAGCCTGAGCCGCAGGAACTGGTGAATCCGGCCGTGCCGAGCTATAACTTCGACACCCCGACCAGCCGCGAGCTCAGCTACGAAATCGACGTGACGCAGGCGCCGGGCGAGCGCGTGCGCAACCTGAGCTGGCGCGGCAAGCCGGTCGACGCGGCCCAGGAATTCCTGGTGGCGACCAACAACTACCGCGCCAGCGGCGGGGGCAACTTCCCGGGGCTGGACGGCAGCAAGACGGTGCTCGCCTCGCCGGACAGCAACCGCGATGTGCTGATCGCCTACATCAAGGAAACCAGGCGGCTGACCCGGGCCGACCACGGCGCTTCGCGCAGCTGGCGCTTCGCGCCGGTGAAGACGGCCGGGCCGGTGGTATTCCATTCGGCGCCGGGCATGGTTGAGCTGGCGCATGAGGCGGGGCTGCTGAATGTGAGCCAGATCCTGCCGGACGATGGGCGCGGCAAGGGCACGGCGCTGTACGTGATCGACCTGTCGAAATGAAGCGGTTTTTCGTTTGCGCCCTGGCGGCGCTGGTGCTGGCGCAGCCGGCGGCGGCCCAGCATGGCGACGAGGGCGCGGACGGTGATCGGGCCCTGCGGCGCGCTCTGGCCCACCGCAGCAATGGCGAGCCGGCGCTGGCGGCGCACTGGCTGGGCGTGGCGGCGCGGCGCGAGGTGCCGGAAGCGATGTTCATCCTGGCGAACATGCTGCTGGACGGCGAGGGCGTGGCGCGCGACGAAGCCGAAGCCCGGCGCTGGCTGGAGGCCGCGGCGCAGATGGATCATGCGGAGGCCTGGCAGCAGCTGGCGCTGATGGAGCCCGATCCGGTGAAGGCGGCGCAGTTGATGCGGCGGGCGGCGCATGCGCTCACGCATCGGGGCGCGAGCGAGCGCTAGGACTTTGCTCGCTCAGTGGAGCTGCTGCTTCTCCGGCTGCACCAGCACAAACGGACTCACCACCGACGCCCACAAGCTTGCATCCGCCGCCAGCCAGAGCTGGGCCTGCTGGTCGCTTACCCTGGCCACTTTCCCCGACTGCATCCACCGCGTGATGCTTTCCTTGTCGTCGTGCGCGATGCGCAGCGCGACCTCGATCAGGTCCAGCTCCTCGCTGACAAACACCACCGACCCACTGGCGAAATGGCGTTCCAGCTCGCTCCACTTGATGCGGCCGGTCTCGCGGTTGATCTTGTCATGCAGTTCGGTGTCTTTCTCGGGATTGGTCTTCATCATGCTCAGCTCAGAATCTCCACCGCGGGCTGCGGCGAACCCCGCCATGTTAACCGATAGGTCTGGGCCTTGCGCACATTCCCCACCAGTGCGGGCCGGAAACAGGCCAGGCAGGTGCCGCCCGGATGCCGCACGCTCGGGTAGATGATGCCCATCGACCCCGCGTCGAGCAGTTCGGCGGCCAGCGCCTGCGAAGCCAGGTAGCTCTGCGGGTCCAGGCAATGCTCGTAGGCCGCGATGCCGCGCAGGTCGTGGAAAGGGGCGCCGAAGTCGGCCAGCAGCGACTGATAGGTGACCGAGTCGTCGAAACGATTGATCTCGTGGTACTCGACCGTCTTGTGGAAGATGACCTCGGCCAGCGAGGTTTCCGCGGCGAAGCCGCAATACCAGGCGCCGCGCTCGCCGTCGTTGAAGCGGCTGCCCTCCGGGCGCGCATAGGTGAAGGCGGCGTTGATGATGCGGAAGTTCGGCACGCCGAACACCAGCTCGTCCATGCCTATCCCCGGCAGCAGGCCGGATTCGCCGCGCAGCCGCTCGTTGGTGGCGTTGTCGAGGTCGAACAGGTCGCGCAGCATGTCGTCGTCCTCGGCCAGCGGGGCGAGGACGGAATCTTCGAGGTCGGCGAAGCGGGAGGGAATCAGGCGGCAGGTATCGAACTGGCGCAGCGGAGTCAGTTTGGGAATCAAGCTCACTCACAAGCCTCCGCGGCGCGCGTCCAGCAGCTTGCGTACCGTTTGCATGGCGATCAGGCCGCCGGCCAGCATGTAGGCGAGCGGGGTGCGTCCGGCGAAGACCGGGTTGGTGTTGGGCAGGTGGATCCACTCGTCGGCGAGTTTGTCGCCGTAGAGAATGTGCAGGGCCTTGTAGACGCCCAGCAGGTAGGAAATGCGGGTGATGCGGTCGACCTCGAGCACCCGGTCCGGGTTCTTTTTCCAGTCGTAGTACGAGGACGAGGACAGGCCGCCGAGCAGTTCGCGGGCATCGTCCTCGCGCAACTGCCAGGCCCCGGCCAGCTTGAAGAAGCCTTTCAGCGCCGAGCGCGACAGCCGCTCGCGCTCGGCCTTCGAATTCAGGTCGACCAGTACGGCCGGCTCGAATCGGCTCTTGGGGTATGAATAGGCTAGGCTCATGGTTCCTCCGAATATGGAGCCTTTATACTCCGTTTTTGGAGGATTTGCAACCGATGGTTGTCAAGTGCGTGCTACCGTGACAGAATCGCAAACTTGCCAAATCGAAAAGGATTTGTCCATGCGTCTACGTACGATTTCCCTGTTGACCGCCTGCCTCATGCTGGCGGCCACGGCCAGCAGTGCGCGGGTGTCCCACGAGGACCTGAAGAAGCAAGTGGCGGATAGCGAACGCGCATTCGCCGCGACCATGAAAGCACGCGATTTTGAAGGCTTCACCCGTTTCGTGGCGGATGAGGCCATCTTCATGTCGGGAGAAGGCGCGCTGCGCGGCAAGCCGGCGGTGGCGCAGGCCTGGCGCAAGTATTACGACAAGCCCGAGGCGCCGTTCTCCTGGGAGCCGGAAGAGGTCGAGGTGGTGGAGTCGGGGACGCTGGCGTATAGCGGCGGACCGATCTATGACCGCAGCGGCAAGAAGATCGGGCGCTTCAATTCGATCTGGCGGCTGGAAGCGCCGGGGAAGTGGAAGGTCGTGTTCGACCGTGGGTCGGATTTCTGTGAGTGCAAGAAGTAGGCGCTGGGCTTGCCTCCGCACCAAAGGCCGTCATCCCCGCCTACGCGGGGATGACGGCCTTACGGCTGACTACTTCGGCTGGCGATACCGCTGTTCACGGTACAGCAAGGACGGCAGCA
>CAMPHU010000127.1 GCA_946886065.1 uncultured Massilia sp.
GCATCGCGGTAGCCGCGCTCTTGCAACGGTGACACCACTTAGACTTTCGGTACAGGTTTGGTGACCGGGTGTACATTCTATTATGCAACCAAAACACTGCTCTGCGTATGCCGTAAGCCTCTAATCAGTACAAATTCAGGACACCAGTCAGCTCTTGCTTATTACGCTAAACTACGCTAACTTACTAATTACGAAGTACTCCTACTTATCCTAACCTACGGTACAATTCGCTTAATAATCAAAGACTTGTTGTTTCCTTTGCTAATTTGTAATCATCAGGTGGCGGGTTCGAGTCCTGCAGTCGGCACCAGATTCGCATCAATCACAAAGCCCAACCATTGGTTGGGCTTTTGTTTTTGCGCCACAGCTTGGGCCCTGATCAGCCGCGCCTGCGTGAACGCATTCCGGCCAGCGCCAGCAGACCCATGCCGAACAGGGTCATGCTGGCCGGCTCCGGCACCGCATTGGCCTCGTCGCCGCCGCCGAAGGTGAAGTTATCGAAGAAGGTCGTCTGCCCGGCCACATCCCAGTTGGCATCCTGGGACAGGTCACTGTTGGTGATGACGACGTAAGCGATATCGGCCGCATCCGACTTGATGCCGACGAAATCATAAAACGCGCTATCGGCGCTGGACGCGTCCACAGCCACCGTCATCAGGACATTCTGCGCCGCATCCAGCGCGCTCAGATACTGCATGCCGTTGCTCTTGAAGAGCCAGGCGCCGACGCGGTCGACTGCCTGGCCGAGCTGGATCGAGCCGCCGAAATACACGAGCTGGCTGCCCGAAAAGGCGGGGACCAGCGAAGAGCTCGTCCGCGCGTAACCATACTGGTTCAGCACCTTGGCGTTGAAGTCTGCCACACCTTGCGCGGCATACTGCGTCGTGAGATTGGTGTCGTCGGACAGCTCGTCGAAGTCGATCACGGTCGCGTTGTTGAACGCAGCTTGTTCGGCAGCGAAGACGCCCGCCTGTACAGGAACACCGATTAACGAGCACAGCAGTGCGCACGCAAAAACTGTCGAGGATATTTTCATTGTTCTCTCAAGAAATGTTTGGACGGACAACACTTCAGCAAAAATAATGCCACTCGGAATAAGACGTTGATTTAAAAGAATTCACGTATTTACAAAATGCATATTTGTAAGATTTTCCGACACGCCGTACCTTCCCGCTCGCCCGCGAACCAGCCGCAAACGCTCGGATCTATGCCAAAATCCCTGGATGCAATTAATTGTTTGACCGCTAATTAAGCCGATGCTATAGTCGGGAAAAAGCCGAATGGGAACGTTTCCAACCAGAGGAACGTCTCGCAATGACAACGGCTAAACACGGAGACACGATGGTCACAGCACGCAATCTGGCTGCAGCCTGCGCCTGGCTGTGCGCCGTCGCATCCGCGCAGGCGGGGCAAGCCGCCGCCCCCACGGCGGAAGTCATCCACTGGTGGACCTCCGGCGGCGAATCCGCTGCCGTAAAGCAGGTCGCCCAGGCCTACCGCAACGCCGGCGGCGTCTGGATCGACACCGCGATCGCCGGCGGCGACCAGTCCCGCGCCGTCACCATCAACCGCATCGTCGGCGGCAACCCGCCCACCGCGGCCCAGTTCAACACCTCCAAGCAGTTCCTCGACGTGATCGAGCAGGACATGCTCAACAAGGTCGACGGCGTCGCCCAGGCCCACAACTGGGACCAGATCCTGCCCGCCCCCATCATCGAGGTGATCAAGGTCCAGGGCCACTACTATGCGGTGCCGCTGAACATCCACATGCAGACCTGGTTCTGGTATTCGAAGGCCGCCTTCCAGAAGGCCGGCATCGCGAAAGAACCGGCCAGCATGCCCGAATTCTTCGCCGCCCTCGACAAGCTCAAGGCCGCCGGCATCGTCCCCCTCGCGCACGGCGGCCAGTCCTGGCAGGAGACCATCCTGTTCTCGGCGGTGCTGGCCAACATGGGCGGGCGCGAGATGTACCTGAAGGTGCTGCGCGACCGCGACCAGGCCACGATCCACTCCCCGGCCTTCCGCCAGATCCTGCAGACCTTCAAGCGCCTGAAAAGCTACATCGATCCGAATTCGCCGGGCCGCAACTGGAACGACGCCACCGCCATGGTCATCAGCGGCAAGGCCGGCTTCCAGATCATGGGCGACTGGGCCAAGGGCGAATTCACCAACGCCAGGCAGGTCGCGGGCCGGCACTACGGCTGCATCGCGGGCATGGGGCCGGCCAGTCCCTACCTGATCCAGGGCGACGTGTTCGTGTTCCCGCGCACCGACGACCCGGCCGTGGTGAAAGCCCAGAACCTGCTCGCCGGCGTGGTCGCCCAGCCGGAGCTGCAAGTCAGCTTCAGCAAGCTCAAAGGCTCGATCCCCGTGCGCACCGACGTCGACGCCTCCGCGCTCGACCTGTGCGCGCAAAAGGGCATCGCCATCATCAAGGACCGTTCGCGCCAGCTCGGCGTCTCCGAGGTCTACCTGACCCCGGACCAGAACGGCGCCCTGCAGGACATCCTCACCGCCTACTGGAACATGGACATCGCGGTCGGCAAGGTCCAGCGCAGCATCGCCAACGCCCTCAAATACTGACCGCCATGCCAGCCGCCCTTCGCCGCCTCTCCAGGCTCACCCCGCACGCCGCGCTGCTGCCGATGGCGCTGACCGTGCTGTTCGCCTACGTGGGCGCGGCGCTGTGGACCCTGCGCACCTCGTTCACCGCCTCGCGCACCTTCCCGTCGGAGAAGTGGATCGGCCTGGCCCAGTACGTGCGCCTGTTCGACAACGAGCGCTGGCTGCTCTCGCTGAACAACCTCGCCGTCTACGGCCTGCTGTTCGTCCTGGCCAGCATGCTGATCGGCTTCCTGCTGGCCGTCTTCATCGACCAGCACGTACGCGGCGAAGGCCTGCTGCGCACGGTCTTCCTCTACCCCTACGCGATGTCCTTCATCGCCACCGGCCTGGTGTGGCAATGGCTGCTCACGCCCGGCAAGGGCATCGAGGGCGCGGTCCGGCAGCTCGGCTTCCCCGGCTTTCGCCTGGAGTGGATCATCGACCAGGACATGGCGGTCTACACCATCGTCATCGCCACGGTCTGGCAAGCCGCGGGCCTGGTGATGGCCCTGATGCTGGCCGGCCTGCGCGGCATCGACCCGGAAATCTGGAAGGCGGCCCGCCTGGACGGCATTCCGCCCTGGCGCGTGTATGTCTCCATCGTGCTGCCGATGCTGGGCCCCACCATCGCCACCGTGTTCCTGCTGCTGTCGACCGCCGTCGTGAAACTGTACGACGCCGTGGTCGCCATGACCCAGGGTGGCCCCGGCATCGCCAGCGAAGTGCCGGCCAAGTTCATCATGGACCACCTGTTCCTGCGCTCGAACATCGGCCTGGCCTCGGCCGGCGCGGTGACGATGCTGATCCCGGTGCTGGCCGTGCTGGCGCCCTATGCCTACGCCCGCGCGAGGAGGCAGCACGCATGAGCCAATCCACCCTGCCGGCGATGACGCGCACCCTGCCCACCTCCCTCGACACGGCCCGGCCACAGCAACGGCCGCGCAAGCGCCGCCTGAACGCCGCGCGCATCGGCGTCTACGCCTTCCTGCTCGGCGCCGCGCTGTTCTTCCTGCTGCCGCTGTACGTGATGATCACCACCTCGTTCAAGACGATGGACGAGATCCGCATCGGCAGCGTGCTGGCCCTGCCCGCCCAGATGACGCTGGATCCGTGGCGCAGCGCCTGGGGCCAGGTCGGCGGCGGCTTCTGGAATTCGGTCGCGATCACCCTGCCCAGCACCGTGCTGCCGATCCTGATCGGCGCCGTCAACGGCTACGCCCTGTCGTTCTGGCGCCCGCGCTTCGCCAACCTGCTGTTCGGGGTGCTGATGGCCGGCGCCTTCATCCCGGTGCAGGTGATGATCTATCCGCTGGTGTGGATGATGGCCAAGGCCGGCCTGTTCGGATCGCTCCCGGCCATCGTGCTGGTGCACTGCATCTTCGGCATGCCGGTGATGACCCTCCTGTTCCGCAACTACTACGCCTCGGTGCCGCACGAGCTGTTCCAGGCCGCGCGCATCGACGGCGGCGGCTTCTGGCGCATCTTCGCGCAGGTGATGCTGCCGATGTCGCTGCCCATCATCGTGGTGGCCGCCATCATGCAGGTGACCGGCGTGTGGAACGACTACATCCTGGGCCTGGTGTTCGCCGGCCGCGACAACGCGCCGATGACGGTCCAGCTCAACAACGTGATCAACACCACCACCGGCACGCGCCTGTACAACGTGAACATGGCCGCGACCATCCTGACGGCGGCGCTGCCGCTGGCGATCTACTTCATCTCCGGACGCTGGTTCGTGCGCGGCATCGCCGCCGGCGCCGTGAAAGGCTGAACGCATGTCGAACGTCCATCTGCGCAAACTGTGCATCACCCGCGGCGGCAACGAGATCATCCGCGATCTCGACCTGCAGGTGGAGCCGGGCGAATTCCTGGTCCTGCTCGGGCCCTCCGGCTGCGGCAAGTCCACCCTGCTGCACAGCATCGCCGGCCTGATCGACCTGTCCGGCGGCGCCATCGAGATCGGCGGGCGCGACATGAGCGACGCCGATCCGAGCGAACGCGGGATCGGCATGGTGTTCCAGTCCTATGCGCTGTACCCGACCATGACGGTCGAGAAGAACATGTCCTTCGGCCTGCGCATCTCCGGCGCACCGAAGGCCGAGATCCGGCGCCGCGTGCAGCGCGCCGCCTCCATGCTGCAGCTCGATGCGCTGCTGGACCGCAAGCCGGCCCAGCTCTCGGGCGGCCAGCGCCAGCGCGTGGCGATCGGCCGCGCCCTGGTGCGCGAGGCCGGCGTCTACCTGTTCGACGAGCCGCTGTCGAACCTGGACGCCAAGCTGCGCACCGAACTGCGGCGCGAACTGAAGATGCTGCACCAGGCCCTGGGCTCGACCATGATCTACGTGACCCACGACCAGGCCGAGGCGATGACCCTGGCCACCCGCATCGTGGTGATGCAGGGCGGCCGCATCCAGCAGATCGGCACCCCGTGCGAAGTCTATGAACGCCCTGCGAACCGCTTCGTGGCGGGCTTCCTGGGCTCGCCCTCGATGAACTTCATCGAGGGCGAGGTCGACCTCCACGGGCGCTTCCGCGCCGGCGCACTCACGCTCGCCCTGGCGCAAAGCGGCGCATTGCCAAGCGCGGCGACACTCGGTGCGCGTCCCGAACACCTGCAGATCCGCGACGACGGCCCGCTCGAAGGCGTAGTGACGCTGGTGGAGCCGATGGGGAACCACCAGGTGGTCTGGCTCGACTGCGGCGGCCACGCCTTGTCGGCCCTGGTGCACGAACCGCGTCCGATGGCGGCGGGCCAGCGGGTGCGCTTCGCCATCGACGCGGCGCGGGTATCGCTGTTCGACCCGGCCGGCGGCCGCAGCTTGCCGTGACGGATGCCGCGGGAACCAAGATGCAGTATGCTTCAGTGTTTATTGAATAACTCGACAGGAAACGGCCAGTGGCGACTATCAAGGATGTAGCGCGTCTCGCCGGGGTGGGCCTCGGCACCGCCTCGCGCGTGGTCAGCGGCAAGGGCTCGGTGTCCCCGGCCACGCTGGAACGCGTGCGCAAGGCGATCGACGAGCTGGGCTTTCGCCCTTCGCACGCCGCGCGCGCCCTGCTGTCCGGCACCAGCCGGATGATCGGCGTCTACATCCCGGCCCTGAGCGGCACCTTCTACACGCCCATCCTGCAGATCATCGACACCGAGCTGCGCGCCGCCGGCCTGCACATGGTGGTGGCTTTCGGCGTCGGCCTCGGCGACGCGCGCCGCCAGGCGATGGAAGGCATCGAGTTCCTGATCGAACGCGGCTGCGACGGCCTGATCATGATGACCAGCGCCCTGCTCGACGAAGACATCGCCTCGCTCGGCGTCAAGCAGCACCAGCTGGTGGCCCTGAACCACGAATTCACCCATATCGCCGACCAGTGCTTCACGGTCGACCATACCCAGGGCGGACGCCTGGCCGCGCGCGCCCTGCTCGACTACAAGCACCGCGATATCGCGATCATCGCCGGCCCGGCGGCGCTGGCCGACAACGTGGCGCGTATCGACGGCTTCATGCACGAGCTGGCGAACGAAGGCATCGATACCGGCAAGATCTGGGTCGCCGAGAGCGACTTCTCGCCCGCCGGCGGCTGGGCCGCGGCCAAGGAACTGGTCGAATCCGGCACTCCCTGCAGCGCCCTGTTCTGCGCCAACGACGAGATGGCGGTCGGCGCCCTGTCCTACTTCCAGGAAGCCGGCATCAGCGTGCCGCGCGACCTGTCGGTGATCGGCTATGACGATACCGAGAGCGCGGCCTTCTCGGCGCCGCGCCTCACCTCCGTCCACATGCCCTGGCGCGAGATGACCTTGAATGGCCTGAACATGCTGCTCAACCGCTGCTACGACCTGCAGCGCCCCGTGTCGCGCACCTTCCCGGTCAGCGTGACCCTGCGCGCCTCGCTGGCCAAGGCGCCGGACGTCCGAAAGAAAAAATCATGAGGCGAGCCGCGAGGGTGGCCGCCAGGCGGCCATTTTTTTTATCGCCGGATTGGAAAGCTTTCCATTAGAATGTCCACACAACGTTTTTTATTTGACGCGAAACCATGACCACTGCCAACCGTCCCGAGCCTGCCGCACCAGCGCGAAGCGACTTCGCCTCCGACTTCCTGTGGGGCTGCGCCACATCGTCCTACCAGATCGAGGGCGCCGGCGCGGTCGACGGCCGCGTCGAATCGATCTGGGACCGCTTCGCCGCCACGCCCGGCAAGGTGCGCGACGGCTCCAACGGTTCGGTCGCCTGCGACCATTACCACCGCTGGCCGGAAGACTTCGACATCGGCCGCGACATGGGCCTGAATGCCTACCGCTTCTCGATCGCCTGGCCGCGCATCTTCGGCGAGCCAGGCGGACAGCCGAACCAGAAGGGCCTGGACTTCTACTCGCGCCTGGTGGACGGCATGCTCGAGCGCGGCCTGCAGCCCTGGGCCACGCTCTACCACTGGGACCTGCCGCAGTACCTGCAGGACCGCGGCGGCTGGGCCAACCGCGACACCGTGGACGCTTTCCTGGAGTTCGCGGACGCCATGACGCACCGCCTGGGCGACCGCGTCAAGCACTGGATCACCCACAACGAACCCTGGTGCACGGCCATCATCGGCAACTTCGAAGGCTGGCACGCGCCGGGCAATACCGACTTCAAGACCGCGCTGCAGGTGGCGCACCACGTGCTGCTCTCGCACGGCAAGGCGGTGCCGCTGATCCGCGCCAAGGTCCCCGACGCCAAGGTCGGCATCGCCCTCAGCCTGCACCCGCTGCGCGCCGCCAGCAGCAGGCCGGAAGACCTGGCCGCGATGGCGCGCCACGACGGCCTGCGCTACCGCTGGTTCCTCGATCCGCTGCACGGCCGCGGCTATCCCCAGGCAACGCTGGACGCGATCGGCGATGCGGCGCCAAGCGTCCTGCCGGGCGACATGGAAGCCATCGCCGTCGACACCGACTTCCTGGGAGTTAACTACTACTTCCCCGAGACCATCGCCCACGCGCCGGGCCACGCGCCGCTGGACGCCAAAGTGCTGCCGCCGGGCGAGGTCGAGACCACGGCGATGGGCTGGGAAGTCGCGCCCCAAGGACTGGCCGAACTCCTGCTGCGCATCGAGAAGGATTACCACCCGGGCCCGATCTACATCACCGAGAACGGTTCCTGCTACGAAGACAGCGTGGGCGCGGACGGCGAGATCGACGACCAGGGGCGCCGCCACTACCTGATGCGCCACCTGGCCAGCCTGAGGTCGGCCATCGCCGACGGCGTGCCGGTCAAGGGTTATTTCGCCTGGAGCCTGCTCGACAACTTCGAATGGGCCGAAGGCTACCTGCGCCGCTTCGGCCTGACCCATATCGACTATGACACCCAGCAGCGCACGCTGAAGGGCAGCGGCAAGTGGTACCGCTCCTTCCTGCGCCAGGAATAAATCGACGAGACCTCCCATGACACCCAAGCTCCGTTCCCTCGTGCTGGCGCTGGCCGCCACCCTTCCCCTCTCCTCGCATGCCGCGCCTGACGCCGCCTGGCCGAAGATCGCCAGCGCGGTCAAGCCGGACGCCGCGCTCGAGAAGCGCGTCGCCGAGATCGTTTCAAAGATGACCCTGGCCCAGAAGATCGGCCAGATGACCCAGCCGGAGATCAAGACCGCCACGCCGGCGGACGTGAGCCGCTACTACCTCGGCTCCGTGCTGAACGGCGGCGGCAGCTGGCCGAACGGGAACAAGCACGCGAGCGCCAAGGAATGGCTGGCGCTGGCCCAGGCCTACCACGAAGCCTCGATGAAGACCGACATGGCGGTCAAGGTGCCGGTGATCTGGGGCACGGACGCGGTCCACGGCCACAACAACGTGCCGGGCGCGACCCTGTTCCCGCATAACATCGGCCTGGGCGCCGCGCGCAATCCGGCACTGGTGCACGACATCGGCGCCGCCACCGCCAGGGCGGTGCGCGCCACCGGCATCGCCTGGGTGTTCGGCCCGACCCTGGCCGTGGTGCGCGACGACCGCTGGGGGCGCACTTACGAAAGCTATGCGGAAGACCCCGCCGTCGTCAAAAGCTATGCCGGCGCATACGTGCGCGGCATGCAAGGCGCCTTCAAGGACGCCAACACCGTCGCCACCGCCAAGCACTTCATCGGCGACGGCGGCACCGAGAACGGCAAGGACCGCGGCGTGACCAAGGTCAGCGAAGCGGAACTGCTGGGTATCCACGGCCAGGGTTACCTGACCGCGCTGGGCGCGGGCGCCCAGACCGTGATGGCGTCCTTCAACAGCTGGCTTGACCCCGTCACCGGCAAGGAACACGGCAAGCTCCATGGCAGCAAGACCGCGCTGACCGATATCCTGAAACACAAGATGGGTTTCGACGGCTTCGTGGTCAGCGACTGGAACGGCATCGGCGAAGTGGCGGGCTGCCGCAACGACAGCTGCCCGCAGGCGATCAATGCCGGCATCGACATGATCATGGTGCCGGACGACTGGAAGGCCTTCATCGCCAACACCGTCAAGCAGGTGGAAAGCGGCGAGATCCCGATGGCGCGCATCGACGATGCCGTCACCCGCATCCTGCGCGTCAAGCTGCGCGCCGGCCTGTTCGGCAAGAGCCCGGCGCAGAACGCCTACGCCGGCAAGGAAGACGCCATGCTGGCGCGCGACCTGGCGCGCCAGGCGGTGCGCGAGTCGCTGGTGCTGCTCAAGAACGAGGGCCCCGCCCTGCCGCTGGCGCGCGGCAAGAAGATCCTGGTAGTGGGAAAAAGCGCCGACGACCTGTCGAACCAGTCGGGCGGCTGGTCGCTGACCTGGCAGGGCACGGCCAACACCAATGCCGACTTCAAGCATGCGGACACCATCCTGGCCGGCATCCGCGAAGCGGCGGGCAGCGCCAATGTCAGCTACAGCCTGGACGCGAAGGACGTCGACGTCTCCGCATTCGATGTGGTGATCGCCGTGATCGGCGAGCGCCCGTATGCGGAAGGCGATGGCGACATCGGCCTGTCCGGCACCCTGCGCCACAGCAGCCGCTACCCGGAAGACCTGGCCGTGCTGCGCGCGGTGGCCGGCAAAGGCAAGCCGGTGATCACGGTGATGGTTTCCGGCCGTCCGCTGTACGCCAACGACCTGCTGAATCTGTCCGACACCTTCATCGCGGCCTGGCTGCCGGGATCCGAGGGCAAGGGCGTGTCCGATCTCCTCATCGCCGGCGCCAGGACCTACGATTTCCGCGGCAAGCTGCCCTTCTCCTGGCCGAAGTCGGCCTGCCAGACCCGCCTGAACGTGGGCGACAAGGGTTACGCGCCCCTGTTCGCCTACGGCTACGGTCTGAAGAAGGCGAGCCGTTCGCGCCTGGGCAAGCTGGACGAGACCGTGCCGGCGGGCGGCTGCGGCGTGAGCAATACCTATCCGGTCTTCAGCCAGGCGGACCGCGCCAGCTTCCCGCTGGCGATCCGCAGCGGCCAGCAGAGCACCGTGCTGGGCGCCGACCTGAACGCCAGCTTCGCGCTGCCGGGCATTACGGTCACGACCTCGCAGGTGAACACCCAGCAGGACGCCAAGCTGGTGGCCTGGACCGGCCCGGCCACGTTTGAAGCCCGTGGCGCGCGCCCGATGGCGCTGCCGGCGGCGGCCAGCACCGACGCGGTGCTGCGTTTCGACACCATCGTCCAGGCGGCGCCGGCGGGCAAGGTGACGCTGGCGGTGCAGCAGGCCACGGTCGACGCGACGGCGCTGTTCAAGCGCCTGGCCGGCAAGGGCAAGCAGACCGTCAAGCTGCCGCTGGCCTGCTTCCATGGCCTGGACCTGGCCAGGGTCGACACGCCCTTCAGCCTCACCAGCGACGCAGCCTTCGCGGCGGCCTTCACCAATATCGAGATCGCCGGGGGCGCCGCGGGCGACGCCGACGCCGTGCGCTGCGAGGAACTCCGATGAGCGCACTACGCCTGTTGGCGGACATCGGCGGCACCAATGCACGCTTCGCATTGGAGTCGGACGCAGGCCTGCTGGATATCGAGGTACTGGCCTGCGCCGCCTATCCGACCCTGGGCGAAGCGATGCGCGCCTACCTGGCGAAGGCGCGCGCACGCGGCCTGGCGGTGGACACGGTGGGCCATGCGGCCATCGCCATCGCCAACCCGGTCGAGGGCGACGAGGTCAGGATGACCAACCACCACTGGAGCTTCTCGATCGAGGCGCTGCGCCGCGAACAGGACCTGGGCACGCTGCTGGTGGTCAACGATTTCGCGGCGCTCGCCATGGCGCTGCCCCACCTGGCGCCGGACCAGCGCCAGCGCATCGGTGGCGGCGTCGAATTGGCAGGGCGGCCGATCGGCCTGATCGGCCCCGGCACAGGCCTTGGTGTGTCCGGCGTGATCCCTGCGGGCAAGCGCTGGATCGCGCTGGCGGGCGAAGGCGGCCATGTCAGCTTCTCGCCGGCCAACCGCGACGAGGTGGCGATCCTGGAAGCCTTGTGGGGAGAGTATGGCCACGTCTCTGCGGAGCGCCTGCTGTCGGGCATGGGCCTGGAACTGATCCACTGGGCGCGCACCGGCAAGCGCATCGGCGCGCCGGAGATCACCAGGGCCGCGCTGGACGGCAGCTCCCGCGATTGCGCAGGCACGGTCGAGACCTTCTGCGCCATCCTCGGCAGCGTGGCTGGCAACGTCGCGCTGACCCTGGGCGCGACCGGCGGCATGTACATCGGCGGCGGCATCGTGCCGCGCCTCGGCAGCCTGTTCGCCGGCTCGGCCTTCCGCGCGCGCTTCGAAGACAAAGGACGCCTGAGCCCCTACCTGGCGCGCATCCCGACCTACCTGATCACCGAGCAATACCCGGCGCTGCGCGGCGTGTCCGCGATGCTGTCGGACCGGCTCGCGGCCTAGCCTTCACCACGGAGATCCCATGCACAACACCGTACCCAACCCGACGCTGGCGGCGGCCGCCGACGGGGAACGCAACCCGCACACCGGCGCGCTGGTGATCGTCACCATCCTGTTCTTCATGTGGGGCCTGCTCACGTCGCTGAACGACGTCCTGATTCCGCACCTGAAGTCGATCTATACCCTCACCTACCTGCAGGCGATGCTGGTGCAGTTCTGCTTCTTCGGCGCGTATTTCATCGTGTCGCTGCCGGCGGGCGCGCTGATCCGCCGCATCGGCTACCAGAACGGCGCCGTCACGGGCCTGATGATCGCGGCGGCCGGCTGCGCCCTGTTCTATCCGGCCTCGCAGGGCGGCTACGGCCTGTTCCTGTTCGCCTTCTTCGTGCTGGCCAGCGGCATCACCATCCTGCAGGTGGCGGCCAACCCCTATGTCACCGTGCTCGGCCCGGCGCGCACCGCGTCCAGCCGCCTGACCCTGACCCAGGCCTTCAATTCCCTCGGCACCACGGTGGCGCCGGCCCTGGGCGGCATCCTGATCCTGTCGGCCGCCACCCTCGGCGCCGACCAGCTGGCGGCCCTGTCCGCGGCCGACCAGGCCGCGTACAAGGCGCAGGAAGCGGCCGCCGTGCAAGGTCCCTACCTGGGCCTGGCGGCGGCGCTGGCGATCCTGGCGGTGCTGTTCGCCGTGGCCAGGCTGCCGAAGATCAGCCACGACGACAGCACCGTCGCGGTGGACGGCAAGGGCGGCGCCATGGCCTACCGCCATCTGGTGCTGGGCGCGCTGGCGATCTTCCTGTACGTGGGCGCGGAAGTGAGCATCGGCAGCTTCCTGATCAACTTCCTGGGCGAGAGCCACATCGCGGGCCTGAGCCACGCCG
This sequence comes from uncultured Massilia sp., assembly GCA_946886065.1. The sequence goes on from CAMPHU010000127.1 coordinate 12,324, forward strand.
ACGGCGCCCAGTACGTCAGCCTGTACTGGGGCGGCGCGCTGGTGGGCCGCTTCATCGGCTTCGCCGTGATGCGCTACGTCAGCCCGGGCAAGACCCTGGCCGTGAACGCCCTTGGCGCGATCCTGCTGGTGCTGGCGGCGGCCTTCGGCGAAGGCAAGCTGGCGATGTGGGCGATCCTGGCGGTCGGCCTGTGCAATTCCATCATGTTCCCGACCATCTTCAGCATGGCGCTGCACGGCCTGGGCAAGTTCACCGGCCAGGGCTCGGGCATCCTGTGCATGGCCATCGTGGGCGGCGCGGTGGTGCCCTTCGTGCAGGGCATGTTCGCCGACACCATCGGCCTGCAGCCGTCCTTCCTGGTGCCGGCCGCGTGCTATTTGTTCATCATGTATTTCGGGGTGAAGTATGCGAACCTGCACCGACAGAAAGCGGTGGCCGAATAGAAGTGCATGGACACTCCGCTACATGTCGGTCCCGAAGTGTTTGAAGCTCGAGATCAGCTTTGCTCCACAGCTGAGGCTATCGCCATCAAAGGCGATGCTCTTCCCATCGATCATGTGATGCGGCGAGCCGCTCATGATCTTGCAGCCTGTGTGGCCGGGGATGGGACAAGTGCACGTATCGCCCACGCAGGCCACGGGAATCCCGTGGACCGTGAAGTGGGCGGCGCAGGCGCTGACCACCTTGCCGCCATGCGAGCTTGCGTCGCCCAGGCGAATAACGTTTTTCATGAGTGAATCCCCAAAAGACCGAAGGCTCGGTGCTACTTGGTCTCCGGCACGGCATAGTTCGCAGGATCGACTGCCATCGATTTGACAGGCCGGAACACATCGCCGCGTGATTTGTTCTGGGCCTTGCGCTTCTCCTCCGAGGGTGGACTGATGAAAATGAAAGTTGCCTCGTGAGGATCGCGCAGGTTGACCGCCAGGCTTGGGCCGCCGGCGCGATAACTTCCCATGACGCCGATGGCCATTTCCATGAACAAGGTGGCCGCACCGGTATTGCCGAGGCGCCGGTCGATATTGATGAA
>CAMPHU010000128.1 GCA_946886065.1 uncultured Massilia sp.
GCTGGCCGAGCGCGTGGCGAGCGCGGGGCCGGACACGGTCCTGCGCCCGCCTTTCCATTGCGACTATGGCTGGAACATCACGCTGGGCGCGCGCGTGTTCATCAACTTCGATTGCATCTTCCTCGACGTCGCCCCGATCACGATCGGCGACGACACCCGCATCGGCCCCGGCGTCCACATCTACACGGCCGAACATCCGCGCGATCCCGCGCAGCGGCGCGCGGGCTTCGAGTCGGGCCGCCCGGTCGCGATCGGCAGCAATGTCTGGATCGGCGGCGGCGCCATCATCCTGCCCGGGGTGAGCGTGGGCGACGACGCCATCGTCGGCGCCGGCAGCGTGGTCACCCACGACGTGCCGGCAGGGGCCAGCGTGGCCGGCAACCCCGCCCAGGTGCTGGCGGCCGACTAAGCCTGCTTGTTATAATCCAACTCTTATTTCCTTTATTTTTCCGCGTAGGGCAGGGCAGTGGCTAAACTCTATTTCAGGTACTCGGCGATGAACGCCGGCAAATCGACTGCACTGCTGCAGGTGGCGCACAACTACGAAGAACAGGGCCAGCAGGTCAAGCTCTACACCGCCGCCATCGACGACCGCTACGGCGTCGGCCTGATCACCTCGCGCCTCGGGCCGCAGCGCCAGGTCGACACCTTCACCGCCGACACCAGCTTCCTGGACAGCACACCGGACGTTTCCTGCGTGCTGGTCGACGAAGCCCAGTTCCTGTCGACCGCCCAGGTGCAGCAGCTGCACCAGCTGGCCCAGGTGCGCGGCGTGCCGGTGATCTGCTACGGCCTGCGCAGTGACTTCCGCGGCGAGCCTTTCCCGGGCTCGGCCTACCTGCTGGCGCTGGCCGACGACATCGAGGAAATCAAGAACATCTGCACCTGCGGCAAGAAGGCGACCATGAACATCCGCGTCGACGCGGAAGGCCGCCGCATCAAGGAAGGCGAGCAGGTCAGCATCGGCGGCAACGAAAGCTACCGCCAGGCCTGCGGCCGCTGCTTCTATTCGAACTGAGCGCGCGGCGGGTTTCCCATGGCGCTGCTGAGCGCATTCCAGTCCTGGCCGCATGCCGATGTGCTGCTCTACCTGGCGCCTTCGGCGGCGCTGGCCGTGCTGCTCTGGATCGGCTCCAGCGCCCATCCGTTTTTCTTCCTGTTCACGGCCGCCGGGACCCTGTGCCACGAGCTCGCGCATTTTTCGGCCGGCCTGCTCACCAATGCCGAACCCATCGGCCTGAGCGTGGTGCCGCGCCGCATTCCCCGTCCCGGCAAGGGCCATCAGTGGGAGCTCGGCTCGGTCACCTTCGCCAACTTGCGCTGGTATAACGCGGCGCCGGCGGCGCTGGCTCCTTTGCTGGTGCTGTTGCTGCCGTTTTTCGTCGGCTGGTGGCGCACCCGCGGCCAGTGGGCCTTTGAACCCCCCGATCTCGCCCTCATGTTCCTGCTGGCGCCGCAGTTCTTGTCGTTCTGGCCATCGCCTGTCGACTGGCGCCTGGCGCGCCGTTCCTGGCCTTATGTGCCCTTGCTGGCGCTGTGCCTCGGACTCTATGTTTACCATGGCCAGCTGCTCCAGCTTATCAAAGGCTAACGCATGGCTTATGCCAGCCTTAAGTTTGCCTTATCGAAACGTACAATGCCGCTCTGCTTGCCAGTTCCTTCCTGTAGAATGGGCCGCAAGCGCGGTTTGAACGGTCCATGCCTGCAAGTGTCGCTGGGCCGCACCGCAACCGCAACAGTACCCGTTCGGAGAACCGAAGAATGAAGAAGCACGTGTTCATCGCCGCCCTGGCCTTCGCCATGTCCGCCCATGTGGTGACCGCCCAGCCCGAGAAGACGGTCGCCACCATCGCGCCGTCCACCCCCGCCTCGCAGATGAAGCCGATCGCCGCCCAGACCCAGGCGGCGCTGTGGGCCTCGCGCGTGCTGGGACGCTACCACTACAAGGCCGTGCCGCTGGACGATGCGATGTCGAGCAAGATCTTCGACAACTACTTCGAAGCCCTCGACAGCGAGAAGCTGTACTTCGTGCAGGCCGACGTCGACCAGTTCGCGCCCATGCGCACCAAGCTCGACGACGCGATCAACAGCGAGAACCTGACCGTTCCGTTTGCGATCTACAACATGTACCAGCAGCGCTTCACCGAGCGCATGACGTATGCACGTGAGCTGCTGAAGGGCAAGTTCGACTTCAGCGCCGACGAGACCCTGCAGCTGGACCGCGAAAAAGCGCCCTGGGCCAAGTCCGAGGACGAGATCCGCGACCTGTGGCGCAAGCGCGTCAAGAACGACTGGTTGCGCCTGAAGCTGGCGGGCAAGGAAGAAAAAGCCATTCGCGAAACGCTGGACAAGCGTTACGAGAACTACATCAGCCGCATCAAGAAGCTGAACAACGAAGACGTGTTCCAGATGTTCATGAACGCGTACGCGACCGCGATCGAGCCGCACACCAACTACCTGGGCCCGCGCTCGGCCGACAACTTCGACATCTCGATGCGCCTGTCGCTGGAAGGCATCGGCGCCGTGCTGCAGTCGCGCGACGAATACACCATCATCCGCGAGATCGTGCCGGGCAGCCCGGCCGACAAATCGGGCAAGCTGAAGGTCGGCGACCGCATCGTCGGGGTGGCCCAGGGCAATGGCCCCTACACGGACGTGCTGGGCTGGCGCCTGGACGACGTGGTGGCGCTGGTGCGCGGCGAGAAGGGCTCGACCGTGCGCCTGGACGTGATCCCCGGCGACGGCGGCCCGGACGCCAAGCACGTGGCCGTGTCGATGGTGCGCAAGAAGATCAGCATGGAAGAGCAGGCCGCCAAGAAATCGATCATCAAGGTCAAGGAAAACGGCGTGGAGCGCCGCATCGGCGTGATTTCGCTGCCCACCTTCTACCTGGACTTCGAAGCGCGCCGCAAGGGCGACAAGGATTTCCGCAGCGCTACCCGCGACGTGGCCCGCATTCTTGGCGAGCTCAAGAAGGACAAGGTGGACAACGTCCTGATCGACCTGCGCAACAACGGCGGCGGCTCGCTGATCGAGGCGATCGAACTGACCGGCCTGTTCATCGACAAGGGCCCGGTGGTGATGCAGCGTACCGCCGAAGGCCGCGTCGAGGTCGAGGCGGACACCAGCCCGGGCCTGGCCTGGGACGGTCCGATGGGCGTCCTGATCAACCGCGGTTCGGCCTCGGCCTCCGAGATCTTCGCCGCCGCGATCCAGGACTACGGCCGCGGCCTGGTGATCGGCGAGCCGAGCTTCGGCAAGGGCACGGTCCAGACCCTGATCGACCTGGACCGCTTCTCGCAGAGCGAGAAGGTGCGCTACGGCGAGCTCAAAATGACGATCGCGCAATTCTTCCGCATCAACGGCGGCACCACCCAGCTGCGCGGCGTCACGCCGGACATCAAGCTGCCGGTCCTGTCGGACCTGGAAAACTTCGGCGAGTCGTCCTATGACAACGCGCTGCCGTGGGTGGCCATCAAGCCGGCGACCTACCTGCCGGCGGGCGACCTGAAGGAATTGATCGCGCCATTGCAGAAGCGTCACGAAGCGCGTATCGCCAAGGACAAGGAGTTCCAGTTCCTGCAGGAAGACATTTCCGAGGTGCTGAAGCTGCGCAAGGAGAACGCGATCTCGCTGAACGAGGCCGTGCGCCGCAAGGAGCGCGACGCCCAGGATGCCCGCGCCAAGCTGCGCGAAGCGCGCCTGGCCGGCGCCGCCGGTACGGCTGAGGACGAACCGGCCCGCGCGCCGGGCGGCAAGGAAGCCCGCGCCAAGGTGCCGGAATCGACCAAGCCGGCCAAGTCCGTGGTGGCCCTGCGCGGCTCGCCGCGCCAGGACGACGGCCTGCAGGCCGACGAGCGCAACCTCCAGGCCGAGCTGGCAGCCGAAAAGGCGGCCAAGGACGCCAAGGACGTGCTGCTGCAGGAAGCCGCGAACATCCTGGCCGACGAGGTCGGGATGCTCAGGACCGATACCCGCATGGCCTCGCGCGCCATGCCCTACATGGCGACGACACGGACCGGTGAAACCAGTCCGGCCCAGGCCGTGCGCTGAGCCGCTGTTTTCCCTGTCAGCCGGAGCGGCCGCGTTCGAAAGAACGCGGCCGTTTTTCTTTGACGGGGACGCCCGGCGGCTGTCCTTGCACTCCGTCTTGTCAATGTTTTTTACACAATGAAATACTTCAACTTGTGTGATCGCGCAGGAAAGTTTAATTCTGTAATCGTATGTTAAGTATCCAACAGACGAGCATGCCGCCTATCGGTTAAAGAACGCGTGTAATCATTTGGGGCATACGCTAGAAATTAATGTACTTTTCGACCTTGGCCTCGGAAAAAATCCTGATTCTGCTGTGAAGTGCCGAGTTAGCACATGTATGCCTCCAGCACGAATTCGTGATGATGAGTCTGCTACAACTCAGCCGTAAACAACGGCGCACGATTTAACACTTGTAAAGATTGATAATTTTCTAGTTATGCTACGATAACTCCACCGTTGCAATAAGAATAACCGCTCAACCTAAAAGGAGTTATTACCATGGCAATCCGCCGCCTTGTACTAGCAGCGCTTCTCGTCAGCGCTGGTATGGCCCAAGCAGAAGTCGTGCAGTCCGCCGCATCCTCCAATTTCCTGACCAATTGGACCAACGGCAACGGCACCGATGTGATCGCTTCCGGTGCACTGTCGGATAACGCCACGCTGATTGGTGGTATTTCCCACGGCGCCAGCGCAAGCCTGGAAGATGTCCTGTTCGGCAAGGTCAGCGCCCAACAGGCCAGCGCCAGCGGCACGCAACTGAAGTACACCGCCGGCGTCCAGGGCAACTACCTGGTGGGCACCGACAACGGCGCGCTGGCGGCACGCCTCGGCAACAGCAAGTCGGTCGTGAACACCAATGATGGCGTCACCGTCCTCGACGGCGTCACCAAGCCGGGCCTGGGCAACGGCACCGATGCTACCCCTGGGCTGAGCGACATCCCTGGCAAAGGCCTGGGCCTCGATAAAGGCGAGGGCCAGCTGGTCGAGATCCCTGAGCCGTCGAGCGTCGCCCTGATGCTGGCGGGCCTGGCCGGCGTCACCTCGCTGCTCGGCCGCCGCCGCAAGCAGTAAGCAAGGGCAAGCCCGGTCAAGGCGCAGGCGTACCCCCAGGGCCTGCGCCTTGACCGCTGTACTTCCGGCCACGCTTTTCATCCCGCGTTTGGCCTCGGACACTTGGCGACAATCTTGATTCATGTACAATCCTTGTGAACGATCGTGCTTTTTCGGGCGGCGATAACAAGGAGACGACATGGACCTGCATTACACGGACGAAGACCTGGCCTTTCGCGACCAGGTCCGCGCCTTCCTCGATTCCCATCTGCCTCAGGGCCTGCAGGAGAAGGTGCGCAAGCACCGGCGCCTGAGCAAGGACGACTACGTCCGCTGGCACAAGATCCTCGCCGCCCAGGGCTGGGTGGCGCCCGGATGGCCCAGGGAATACGGCGGCCCGGGCTGGACCCCGGTGCAGCGCCACCTCTTCGAAGAAGAATGCGCGCTGGCGGGCACGCCGCCCATCCTGCCGTTCGGCGTCAACATGGTCGCGCCCGTGATCATGGCCTTCGGCTCCCAGGCCCAGAAGGAGCACTACCTGCCGCGCATCCTGTCCTGCGAGGACTGGTGGTGCCAGGGCTATTCGGAGCCGGGCGCCGGTTCCGACCTGGCCTCGCTCAAGACCACCGCCGTGCGCGAAGGCGATTACTACATCGTCAACGGCCAGAAGACCTGGACTACCCTGGCCCAGCACGCCGACATGATCTTTTGCCTGGTGCGCACCGATCCGGGCGTGCGCAAGCAAGAGGGCATCTCCTTCCTCCTGATCGACATGCATGCGCCCGGCGTCACCGTGCGCCCCATCATCATGCTCGACGAAGACCACGAAGTGAACGAAGTCTTCTTCGACAACGTGCGGGTGCCCGTGGCCAACCTGGTGGGCCAGGAGAACCGCGGCTGGACCTATGCCAAGTACCTGCTGGGCCACGAGCGCACCGGCATCGCGGCGGTCGGCCGCTCCAAGCGCGAACTGGACTTCGTCAAGCGCCTGGCGGCGCGCGAGCAGAAGCACGGCCGCCCGCTGATCGAGGATCCCCTGTTCGCCGCCAAGGTGGCAAGCGTCGAGATCGAACTGATGGCGCTGGAAATGACGGTGCTGCGCGTGCTGGCGCGCGCCGACCAGGCGCCCGGCCCGGAAGCCTCGGTGCTGAAGGTGAAGGGCACCGACATCCAGCAGGCGCTGACCGAACTGATGGTGGAAGCGGCGGGCCCGATGGCGCTGCCTTTCGATCCGGCCTACCTGGAAGGCGAGCGCGCGCACAGCATCGCCGGCGACGACGAGGCGGCGCCGCTCGCGCCTTACTATTTCAACTACCGCAAGACCTCCATCTACGGCGGTTCGAACGAAATCCAACGCAACATCATCACCCAGATGATCCTGGGGCTGTAAGGGGACCACGATGAACTTCGATTTCAAGGAAGAACAGCTCCAGTTCGCGGATGCGCTCAGGCGCTGGGTGGGACGCGACTACGACTTCGAGAAGCGCCGCGCGGTCGTGCGCTCGGAAAGCGGCACCGACGACGGCGCCTGGGCCACCCTGGCCGAGCTCGGGATGACGGCGCTGCCGGTGCCCGAGGAACACGGCGGCTTCGGCGGCAACGCGGTCGACATGTTCGTGGTGATGCAGGAACTGGGACGCGGCCTGGTGGTCGAGCCCTACCTGGCCACCATGCTGGGCGCCGAATTCCTGCGCCTGGGCGGCGGCCACGGCGAACTGCTGGCCCAGGTGGCGGGCGGCGAACTGAAACTGGCCTGCGCGCTGGGCGAGCGCCAGTCGCGCCACGATCTGTGCGACATCGCGACCCGCGCCGAGGCGGTGGATGGCGGCTGGCGCCTTGAGGGCGAGAAGAAGGCGGTCCTGCATGGCGGCGCGGCCGGCGTGCTGATCGTGTCAGCGCGCACCAAGGGCGGCCAGCGCGATGCGCAGGGCATCAGCCTGTTCGCCCTGCCTGCGGACACGCCCGGCCTCACCGTGACCGGCTACCGCAGCCTGGACGGCATGCGCGCCGCGGACCTGCGCCTGGACGGCGTGCTGGCGCCGCCCGCGAGCCTGGTCGGCAAGGCTGGCGAGGGCGCGGCTATCCTGGAGGCGGCCGCCGACTACGGCGCCGCCCTGCTGTGCGCCGAGGCGCTGGGCGCGATGCAGGCGCTGTTCGACGCCACTCTCGACTACCTCAAGACGCGCCAGCAGTTCGGCGTTCCGATCGGCAAGTTCCAGGGCCTGCAGCACCGCATGGCGGACATGTATATCCACCTGGAGCAGGCCCGCTCGATGGCGCTGCTGGCCGCCGTGCGCCTGGCCGAAGGCGGGGACGCCGAGCGGCGCCGCGCCGTGTCGGCGGCCAAGTACCGCGTGGGCCAGGCGGCGCGCTTCATCGGCCAGCAGGCGATCCAGCTGCACGGCGGCATGGGCGTGACCGACGAACTGCCGGCCTCGCACTACTTCAAGCGCCTGTCCATGATCGAGCTGACCCTGGGCGACAGCGACCACCACCTGGCGCGCTTCGCGTCCCTGCCTGGCTTCGCCCGGGAGGCGGCGTGAGCACGCAGTGGTATTTCGAGGACTTCCATCCGGGCCAGGAAATCGACCTGGGCGAGCGCCTGGTGACCGAGGAAGAGATCGTGGCCTTCGCGCGCGACTTCGACCCGCAGCCCTTCCACGTCGACCATGAGGCCGGTGCCGCCTCGATCTACGGCACGGTGATCGCCAGCGGCTGGCACACCTGCGCCATGATGATGCGCATGGTGGTCGACGGCCTGATGTGCTCCGCCTCGAGCCTGGGGTCGCCCGGGCTGGAGAAGGTGCGCTGGATCCGGCCGCTGCGTCCCGGCGACACCCTGCGCGTGCGCTACCTCACCCAGGAGGTCAAGGCCTCGAACTCCAGGCCGGACCGCGGCGTGGTGTGGTCCAGGTGGCTCGCCACCAATCAGCACGGCGAGGAAGTCTGCACCGTCGAGGGCATGGGCATGTTCGGCCGCCGCCCGAAGGAGGGCGCCGATGCCTAGGACGCTGCGTTTCGAGGAGCTGCCCGCCCTGGTGGGGCAGGAAGTCGCGCTGTCCGGGTGGTTCGAGGTCGGCCAGGCGCGCATCGACGCCTTCGCGGACGCCACCGACGACCGCCAGTGGATCCACGTCGACCCCGGGCGCTGCGCGCGCGAATCGCCTTTCGGCGGGACCGTCGCGCATGGCTTCCTGAGCCTGTCCCTGCTGCCGGCCATGCTGGACAGCGCCTTGCGCATCGAGGGCATGCGCATGGGCCTCAACTATGGCCTCGACAAGGTGCGCTTTCCGGCGCCGCTGCCCGCCGGGAGCCGGGTGCGGGCGCGCTGGACCCTTGCGGCGGCCGAGCCGGTAGCCGGCGGGCTGCAGCTGAGCTGGGACGCCCGGGTCGAACGGGAGGGCGGCGAGGAAGGACGGCCCGTGTGCGCGGCCGCCTTCCTGGTGCGCTGCTACGCCTGAAGTTCCTGCAGCGCGATCCGGTACTGGTTGCGGCCGTCGGCCTTGGCTTCGTAGAGCTGGGTGTCGGCGGCCGCCACCAGGGCGGCCGCGGCCTGGTCTTCGCCCGGCACTTGCGTGGCCAGGCCCATGCTCACCGTCAGGCGCGAGGAGGTGGGCGAGGCGGCGTGCGGCAGGTTGAGCTGGGCCAGCGCGTGCTGCAGCCGGCGCGCCACGCATTCGGCGCCGGCCGCGTCCAGCTGGGGCAACAGGATCGCGAATTCCTCGCCGCCGTAGCGGGCCACCAGGTCGTGGGTGCGGCCCGCGGCCCGGCGCAGCCCTGCCGCCACCTGCACCAGGCCGGCGTCGCCCGCCTGGTGGCCGTAGTGGTCGTTGTACATCTTGAAGTGGTCGACGTCGACCAGGATCAGCGACACCGGCAGGCCGGCGCGCGCGCAGCGCCGCCATTCGGCTTCCAGGCGCTCGTCGAAGGCGCGCCGGTTGGCCACGCCCGTGAGCGGATCGGTCAGGGTCAGGGCGCGCAGGGCGTCCGCCTGGCGCTTGACGGTCAGCTGGGTGCGCACCCTGGCGCGCACCACCGCCGCGTTGACCGGTTTCGTGATGAAGTCCGCGGCGCCGGCCTCCAGCGCGCGCGTCTCGTCCTCGGGACTGGTGAGGGCGGTGACGAACATCACCGGGATGTCGCTGGTCTCCGGCGCCGCGCGCAATGCGGCGCACAGCGCGTAGCCGTCCATTCCGGGCATCACGGCGTCGAGCAGGATCAGGTCCGGATGCTGGGTGCGCGCCAGCTCGAGGGCGCGCGGGCCGTCGAGGGCGAACAGCACTTCCTGTTCGTCCTGCAGCGCGCCATGCAGGATCTGGATGTTTTCCATGGCGTCGTCGACGACCAGGATACGCCCGTTGAGGGCCATTTCGGTCCAGCTCATGCTTGCGCCTTTCCCTGTAACAGCTCGCGTAGTTGACCGGCCGCCTCGGCGAAGCGCAGGGTGCCGACGGCGTCCGCCAGCGCCGCCGCCCGGTCCGGGCCGAAGCGCCCCGCCAGCGCGGGACGCAGGGCGTCGAACTGGGTGATCGCCTTCATGTTGTTATTCTCCAGCAGTTGCAGCAGACGCGCCAGTGCGTCCTGCAGGAGCGTGCCGTCCGCATCCGCCGCCAGGGGCTGGACGGGCTGGCGCGCCGGGTTTTCCAGTTCGCGCGCGCCGGCGGCCGCCACGTCCAGCGCCGCCGCCAGTTCGGCCAGGCGCAGCACCACCGTCGGCTGGGCCTCGTTGCGCAGCGCCAGTTCCAGTTCGTGGGCGGTGCGCGCGACGTCGACCGCGCCCAGGTTGGCGGCCACCCCCCGCAGCCGGTGCGTGGCTTGCTGCGCCGCCTGGCGGTCGCCGGCGTCGACCAGCAGGCGCAGTTCCGCCAGCGCGGTGGCGCGGCCGTCGACGAAGCGGCCGAAGACCGCGGCGAAGCGTTCGAAGCTGCCGCCGAAGCGGGGCAGCGTTGCCTGCAGGTCGATGCCGGGCAAGTGGGCGGGAACCGGCATCGGCGCCGCCTGGGCCGGCTCCTGTGGACCGGAGGACGGAGGCGGCGTGATCGCCTGCGGGGCGATGCGCGCCAGCGTGGCCACCAGTTCGTCGACGTCGATCGGCTTGGCCAGGTGGGCCTGCATGCCGGCGGCGAGCGAGCGGGCGCGGTCTTCCTCCATCGCGTTCGCGGTCATGGCCACGATCGGCAGCGCAAGGCCGGCCGCGCGGATCGCGGCGGCCGCCTCGTAGCCGTTCATGACCGGCATCTGCACGTCCATCAATACCACGTCGTAGTCGGCGCGCTCGCCCAGCATGCTGACCGCCACCCGGCCGTTGCCGGCGATGTCGACGCTGGCGCCGGCATGGGTGAGGATGAAGCTGGCCACTTCCTGGTTGATCGGGTTGTCTTCCACCAGCAGCACCCGCAGGCCGAGCAGGCGCGCCGCCAGCGGCGCCGCATGCTCGGGCGCGGCCGGCGCCGGTGCGGCGCCGAGCAGGCGGTCGGCGGCCGCGCGCAGGGTGGTGGGGGTGAACGGCTTGCCGAGCACCGCGCCCAGCTGCAGCTCGTCCGCCAGTTCGGCCATGCGCTCGGCGTCCGGGTCGGCCACCAGCAGGCAGGTGCGCGGCAGCGCCACGGCGTGGTCGTCGCGGGCGCTGGACAGCAGCTCCACGCCGTCCAGGTCCGGCATGGCGGCGTCCAGGAAAGCGAGGTCGTAGCGCTGGCCGGAGCGCAGCTTGTCCAGGGCCGCCTGGCCGCCGCCGGCGCCGTCCACGCTCCAGCCGTAGGCGGTGCAGGCCGCGGCCAGGGCGGACCAGGCGCTGCCGTTGTCGTCGGCCACCAGCACGCGCAGCGGCTGGCCGGCGCCGGCCGGCAGGGGGCGCGCCTCCTCGACCACCACGAAGGGCAGGATGAAATGGAAATCGGCCCCGGCGCCGGCGGCGCTGGTCACGCCCAGCCGGCCGCCGGCCAGCTCCACCAGCCGGCGCGCGATCGCCAGGCCCAGGCCGGCCCCGCCGTACTTGCGGCTGGTGGAGCTGTCGCCCTGCGAGAAGGCGTCGAACATGCGCGCCTGCTGCTCCGGCGCGATGCCGATGCCGGTGTCGCGCACCGAAAAGCCCAGTTCGACCTGGTCGCCGCTGCGGCGGGCGACGCGGATCGACAGGACGATTTCGCCGCGCTCGGTGAACTTGACGGCGTTGCCCACCAGGTTGAGCAGCACCTGTTCCAGGCGCATCGGGTCGCCCAGCAGCATGGCCGGGACTTCGGGCGCCACCGCGAACACCGGCTCCACGCCCTTGGCCCAGGCGTTCGGCGCCGTGATCACGGCGATGCTGGCCAGCAGGCTGTCCACCGCGAAGGGTGTACGCTCCAGCACCAGCTGGCCCGATTCGATGCGCGAGAAGTTGAGCAGGTCGCTGAGCATGCCCAGCAGCGAGCGCGCGGCGGTCTGCATGCGCGACACGTAGCCGCGCTCGCGCCGGCCCAGCTGGCCTTCCTCGAGCAGGCGCGCCAGCCCGACGATGGCGTTCATCGGGGTGCGCAGCTCGTGGCTCATGTTGGCCAGGAACTCGCCCTTGGCGCGGCTGGCCGCCTCGGCCTGGTGCAGCGCGCCCACCAGCTGCGACTGCACGTGCTTGAGGTCGGTGACGTCGGTGTGCAGCATGTAGAAGCCGCGCACCTGGCCGGCGTCGTCGATGTCGGGGATGAAGTTGCTGAGCGCCTGGAGGGTGGCGCCGCCCGGCTTGGTCAGGGTGCGCTCGAAGGTCTGCGGGGCGCCGGCCAGGACCGCTTCCACGAACGGCCTGACCTGGGCCAGCTGTTCGGCGGGCAGCAGTTCGGCCGCAGTGCGCCCCAGCACGTCCTGCTCGCTGCGCCCGAGCCAGTCCAGGTAGGGGCGGTTGGCGAAGCGGCAGCGCCGCTGCGCATCCCAGTAGCCGACCAGGGCCGGCAGGTTGTCGGTCACGGTGCGCAGGAAGCGTTCGCGCTCGGCCAGCTGGTCGCTGGCGGCGCGCAGCGCCGCCTCCGCCTCGACGCGCGCGCTGATGTCGCGGATGGTGGCCGCCATCATGCCGGCGCCGCCGATGTCGACCCGGCTCAGGAGCACGTCGGCATGGAACAGGCTGCCGTCGGCGCGCCGGTGCATCCATTCGAACTGGCAGCGGCCGGTGTCGATGGCGCGCCGCATGTACTCCATCGCCACGTCCGCCGTCGGGCGGCCGTCTTCCTGGACAGGAGGCGAGGTGCTGACCGGCGACTCGGCCAGCAGGGCCTCGACGCTGGGGTAGCCGAACAGGTCGGCCGCCGCCTGGTTGGCGCTGACGTAGCCGGCCCCGAAGGCGACCAGTACCTGGGCGTCGCTGGAGCCCTCGAACAGCACCCGGAACATCTCCTCGTTGTCGCGGTTGCGCTGCTCCTGGCGCTTGCGCTCGGTGATGTCGAGCACCACGGCGTTCACGCCCATCAGCTGGTGCTCGGGGCCCCACACCGGGTAGTAGCTCGAGATCCAGTGGCGCGACTGGCCAGGGGTGGACGGCACCTCGCCGGTGGCTTCCACCTCCAGCAGCGGACGGCCGGTCTCGAGCACCTTGCGGTACCCGGTTTCGAATTCGGCGCCCACCGGGCCCAGGAGTTCGGCGAGGGTATGGCCGATGTGGTCGCGCGCGGGCAGGGCGTTGATCCCGGCCAGGTAGTCGTTGATCATCACCACCCGCATGCTGGTGTCCATGAAGCACAGGCCCACCGGGGCCGAGGCGTAGACGATCTCCAGCTGGGCCTTGGAGCGCGCCAGTTCGGCGGTGCGCTCGTCCACCAGGGTCTCGAGGCGGGTGCGGTAGGCCTGCAGCTCGGCGTCGACCCGGCGCAGCGCGCGCGCCACCTTGTCGACTTCCTCGATCTCCGGCCGGGGCAGGGCCAGGGGCTCGCCGCGGCCCAGGCTCTCGGCCGGCGCCGCCAGGTCGCGCACGGCGCGCGCGATCGCGCCGCCGAGGGCCCGCGCCAGCCCCAGGCTGATGGCCAGCAGGACGGCGATGGCGACCACGGTGGTGGCCAGGGAATGGCCGAGCAGCTCGCGCGCGGCATTCGGCGGGTAGCGGATGGTCACCACCCAGCCGTGCTTGGGCGAGCGCGCGTAGGCCGCGAAGCCGGCATCCTCACCGGTGCCGAGCAGCACGATGCCGCGCTCCTGCCGGGCCACCTGGGCCGCCAGGGCTGGCGCCATGGGCGCGCCGACGTGGGCGCTGGGGTCGCTGCTGCGCGACACCATCAGCAGGCGCTTG
>CAMPHU010000129.1 GCA_946886065.1 uncultured Massilia sp.
TTTCGCGTTCGGGCTCCGGTGGCTCATCGTCGACGTGATGCGCGACGTGATGCGCCTGCGCTTCCTCGCTCACCTGCGGAATGATGCCGAAGGGCGAGAAGGTGCGGTCGAATTCGAGCGTGTAGATGGGCACCCCGTCCTCGTCCCGGGTCTCGGCGGGCGCAGGCTGCTCCCCGGCTTCCAGGGCCGGTGCAGGGAGAGACGTCTCGGGAATCTCTTCCGCCGGAGCGGAAGGAGGCACTGGTATAACAGGAGGAGCGGGTGGGGCGGCCGAGAGATCGACCAGCCCCTTGTTACCGTCGAAGACTTGCTGGCAGGCGCCGCAGCGCACGATGCCCCCACGCAGCTTGAGCTGGTCCGCGGCGACACGGAACATCGTGCCGCAGTGGGGGCATTGGGTGGCCAGCGCCATGCGTCAGCCGGCTGTGGCGGAGCGCGGCGCGGGTAGAGTGTCCTGGCCGAGCGTCCCGTGAAGGGCGACCCAGCCGTCCTGCTCGGCCCAGACGCCCAGCTTGATGAAAGGTGCGTAGGCGGCGGCCACTTCCTCGGCCTGGCGCGCCAGCACGCCCGACAGGATCAGCGATCCGCCCGGCGCCACGCGGCCGGACAGCATCGGCGCCATCAGCTTCAATGGGCTCGACAGGATGTTGGCCACCACGATGTCGAACTGGCCCTTGGCATGGCGCTGGTTCGGCGCCACGGCGAGGTCGTCCGGCACGTAGAAATCGATCGTGCAGTTGTTGCGCTCGGCATTGGCGCGCGCCGATTCGATCGCCTGCGGGTCGATGTCGACCCCCGCCACGTCGTCCGCGCCGAGCTTCTTGGCGACCATCGCCAGGATGCCCGAGCCGCAGCCGTAGTCCAGTACCGACTTGCCCGGCGCCGGATGGGCTTCCAGCCATTCCATGCACAGGCGGGTGGTCGGGTGGCTGCCGGTGCCGAAGGCCAGGCCCGGATCGAGCTCGAGAATGAGCCCGTCCGGGTCCGGCGCCTCGTGCCAGCTCGGCACGACCCAGATGTTCTTGCCGATGTGGATGGGCTCGAACTGCGATTGGGTCAGGCGCACCCAGTCGGCGTCCGCCACCGCGCGGGTGGTGAAGGACGGCACGACCGGCAGCTGGATCGCGTTGGCGGCTTCCTGGACGATCGCGAACTGGTCCGCGTCGGTATCGGTGAGCGCCACCACGCGGCTGCGGTCCCAGGCGGCTTCCTTCGGCTCCATGCCCGGCTCGCCGAACAGGGGCTTCTCGGCCTCCGTGCCTTCGTCGGCGTCCTCGACCGAGACCGACAGCGCGCCCGCCTCCATCAGGGCGTCGGACAAGGCCTCCGCGTGCTCGCGTGCGATCTCGATGACGACTTCAGTCCAGCTCATGCTTATGCCTTGCTTTCCGATTTGGCGCCGATCGCGGTTTCCTTCGGCAGGTCCGGCTTGGATGCCAGCTTGTGCTCCAGGTAGTGGATGTTGGTGCCGCCTTCGATGAAGCGCGCGTCCACCATCAGCTCGCGGTGCAGCGGGATGTTGGTAAGAATACCTTCGACCACCATTTCGGAGAGCGCGATTTGCATGCGGCGGATCGCCTGCTCACGGGTGGCGCCGTAAGAAATTACCTTGCCGATCATCGAGTCGTAATGAGGTGGCACATAGTAACCCGCATACGAGTGCGAATCGACGCGGATGCCAGGGCCGCCCGGCGGGTGCCAGCCGGTGATGCGGCCAGGCGACGGGGTGAACTTGAACGGGTCTTCCGCGTTGATGCGGCACTCGATCGCGTGGCCCGACAGCATGATGTCGCGCTGGCGGAAGCGCAGCTTCTCGCCGCAGGCGATGCGGATCTGTTCCTGGACGATGTCGACGCCCGTGATCATCTCGGTGACCGGGTGCTCGACCTGGACGCGGGTGTTCATCTCGATGAAGTAGAACTCGCCGTTCTCGTACAGGAATTCGAAGGTGCCCGCGCCGCGGTAGCCGATCTTGCGGCAGGCTTCGGCGCAGCGGTCGCCGATCTTCTCGATCAGCTTGCGCGGGATGCCCGGCGCCGGCGCTTCTTCGATGACCTTCTGGTGGCGGCGCTGCATCGAGCAGTCGCGCTCGCCCAGCCAGACGGCGTTCTTGTGTTCGTCGGCGAGGATCTGGATTTCCACGTGGCGCGGATTTTCCAGGAACTTCTCCATATAGACTTCCGGATTGCCGAAGGCGGTGCCGGCTTCGGTCTTGGTCATCTGGACCGCGTTCAGCAGGGCCGCTTCGGTATGCACCACGCGCATGCCGCGACCGCCGCCGCCGCCGGCCGCCTTGATGATGACCGGGTAGCCGATCTTGCGCGCGGTCTGCACGATTTCCTTCGGATCGTCCGGCAGGGCGCCGTCCGAACCCGGCACGCAGGGCACGCCGGCCTTGATCATGGCCTGCTTCGCCGACACCTTGTCGCCCATCAGGCGGATCGATTCCGGACGCGGGCCGATGAAGACGAAGCCCGATTTTTCCACGCGCTCGGCGAAGTCGGCGTTCTCCGACAGGAAGCCGTAGCCCGGGTGGATCGCTTCGGCGTCGGTGACTTCGGCCGCGCTGATGATCGCCGGCATGTTGAGGTAGCTGAGCGTCGACTGGGCCGGACCGATGCAGACGGATTCATCCGCCAGCTTCACGTACTTGGCGTCCTTGTCCGCCTCGGAGTGAACGACAACCGTCTTGATGCCCAGCTCGCGGCAGGCGCGCTGGATACGCAGCGCGATTTCACCACGGTTGGCGATGAGGATTTTTTCAAACATGGTAGGTTCGGTGTTTCAGTGAAAACCGGCGCAGCAGTACAGCAAGCGCCGGACACGACATGGATGAGCTGGCGGCCGGGAATGCCGCCGGGCCGGGCTGGATTAGCCGATCACGAACAGCGGCTGGCCGAATTCGACCGGTTGGCCGTTTTCCACGAGGATCTTGGTGACAACGCCAGCGACGTCGGCGTCGATTTCATTCAGGAGCTTCATCGCTTCGATGATGCACAGGGTGTCGCCTTCCTTGATGTTCTGGCCGACTTCGACGAAGGCCGGAGCGCCCGGAGCGGAAGAACGGTAGAAGGTGCCGACCATCGGCGACTTGACCACGTGGCCGCTCGGTTCGGCGGCGACGGCCGGCGCGGCCGGGGCTGCTGCCGGGGCCGGCGCTGCTGCGTGATGGGCCGGGGCGGCGTAGTGCTGCACGCCCTGCGGCGGCATGACCACCATTTGATTCTGCGGGATTGCGGACGACTTGACGATGCGAACCTTGCTTTCGCCTTCGGTCACTTCCAGTTCGGCGATGTCCGATTCAGCGACCAGGTCGATCAAAGTCTTGAGTTTTCGTAGATCCATGTGAAACCCCTTGGAATTATTCGTTTTAAGAGAGCAGTCCGGCGCGAAGGTGGTGGCCGCGCGGCCGCTGATACATGAAGTTGACGTAGATTAACGCTATTTAAGTGCGAAGTCGATGGCAAACCGATATCCGTCCGGCCCCAGTCCGCAAATCACGCCGCGCGCGATGGCCGACAAATACGAATGGTGCCGGAAGGCTTCGCGTTGATGGATATTCGAAATATGCACCTCCACGAACGGGATCGCCACCGCAGCTAACGCATCGCGCAACGCTACGCTGGTATGGGTCAGGCCGCCAGGGTTGATGACGATGGCGTCCACACCTTCCTCGCGGGCGGCATGGATGCGGTCGATCAGGGCTCCTTCATGATTGCTCTGGAAACAGGCGATGCTCGCGCCTGCCGCCTGGGCCTGCTGCGCCGCTGCCTGTTCGATGTCGGCGAGGGTCGTCGCGCCGTACACCGCCGGCTCCCGGGTCCCCAATAAATTGAGGTTGGGGCCGTTAAGCAGCAGTAGCTTTTTTGCCATCATAAGGAGTCTGGTTGCCCGAAAGTCAGGCATTGTGCCGCCAAGCTCAGCTATTGGCAAGCGGTAAAATTATCCGTGGATAAACGCAAGTTCGCCGAAAATGGAATCGTACGACCGTTCGATAAGTTCTTGTATTGACGGCGTTTTCCGCAGCGTCTTCCAGGATTATCCGTTCAGTTTGGCGAGATCGGCGCGCAATTCGTCGAACTTCAGTTTGCCCAGGTAAGTCTTGCGTACCTGGCCATCCGCGCCGATCAGCACGGTATAGGGCAGGCCGCCCGCGGTATTGCCGAAACCGCGGGAGAGCTCGGTGCCGCCCATGCCGCCTACATATAAAGGATAGGAAATCTTCAGTTTCGCGGCGAATTCGGCCATGTTCGACGGCGAATCGATGCCGATGCCGATCACATTGAAGCGCTTGCCGCCATCCTCGCCGGCCAGGGCCGAAAGTTCCGGCATTTCCTGCACGCAGGGCGCGCACCAGGTGGCCCAGAAGTTCACCAGCAGCGGCTTGCCCTGCCATTGGGACAGCGCCTGCGGCTTGCCCTCGAGGTCGTTGAGCGATTGCGCGAACAGCTGGCCCACCGCCGTGTGCGGCTTGCCGCCGGTCGGGGCATAGGCCGTGGTCTGCGGGGAAGGGTCTTTCTTGTTGATGGCCACGAGCGCGCCCATCACGCCGAACATGGCGGCAACGGCCGCGTAGGCGGCCACGTGTTTCTTGTTCATTCGTCCTGTTCCAGAGTCTCGTCGGTGTTCAAGAGAGCGCGCAGGCCGGCCGCGTCGACCCGCTGCAGGCGGCCGTCGCCGCGCGGCTTGAGGGCGCCGCGCAAGTCGTGGAACTCGTAGAGCTCCGCGTGGACGTCTTCCTTGCCCCACGTGAAGCTCACGGTCTCGACCGGCGCATGGCGGCCACCCTTGAAATGCGGGGTTTCCGAGATCTCAATATTAACATTGCGGTTCAGCAGGTAGATTTCCACTTCCTTGGCGCTGTCCGCGAACAATTGCAGGTGAACGGCGTCGTGCTCGCCGGCCGTGCCGTTGAGCACCGCGCCGGTGAGGTAGGGGCGGAATTCGGCCAGGGCGTCCATCACCTGCAGGGCGGTGGCGCGCAAGGAGGCCAGGCGCTCGCCATGCTCGGGGCCGCCGAACAGGGCCAGGTACTTGCGCACCTCGTCCTCGATCTGGGCGTCGTCCGGCATCATGTTGGGCTTGGGATCGTCGACGCCGAGCACCTGGCGCGCCGCCTTGCGCCGCGCCGTCGCGTAGTCGGCGCCGTCCTGGGCAATCATGCGCGCAGCCGTGAGGGCGATCTCGGCGCGCAACTGGAGGAGATCGTTGTTCTGGGTCGGCATCATCATGAGGCAAATCATACTCTGAACGGAAAACTTGGGCGGCTCGGGTAGAATCCCGTATTCGCCATTTGGACATTACTTGCCATGCACATTCATATTCTAGGTATTTGCGGAACTTTCATGGGCGGCCTGGCGGTGCTGGCCAAGGAAGCCGGCCACCGCGTGACGGGCTGCGACGCCAACGTCTACCCGCCGATGAGCACCCAGCTGGAAGCCCAGGGCATTGAATTGATCCAGGGCTATGGCCCGGAACAGGTCTCGCTGAATCCCGACCTGTATGTGATCGGTAACGTCATGACCCGTGGCAATCCGCTGATCGAAGAGATCCTGAACCGCGGCCTGCCCTATGTCTCCGGCCCGCAGTGGATCGGCGAGCACATCCTGCGTAATAAATGGGTGCTGGCCGTGGCCGGCACGCACGGCAAGACCACGACCACCTCGATGCTGGCCTGGATCCTGGAAGACGCGGGCTATGCGCCGGGCTTCCTGATCGGCGGCGTGCCGATGAACTTCGGCATCTCGGCGCGCCTGCACGGCGACAAGCCGAGCGACTTCTTCGTGATCGAGGCGGACGAGTACGACACCGCCTTTTTCGACAAGCGCAGCAAGTTCGTGCACTACCACGCCAAGACCGCGGTGCTGAACAACCTCGAATACGACCACGCCGACATCTTCCCGGACATCGGCGCCATCGAAACCCAGTTCCACCACCTGGTGCGCACCGTGCCGGGCGTGGGCCGCCTGATCGTCAACGGCGACGAAGCCTCGCTGGGCCGCGTCATCAAGCGCGGCTGCTGGAGCGAGAAGGAGACCTTCGGCGCGGCCGAGGGCGTGGACTGGAGCCTGATCGAGCATCCGGGCGGCTCCAGCTTCGACGTGCTATTCAACCGCGGCGGCGGACCGGGCGAGCACCAGGGCACCGTGCACTGGGAACTGACCGGCCACCATAACCGCTCCAACGCGATGGCGGCGATCGCCGCCGCGCGCCACGTCGGCGTGCCGGCCGCCCAGGCCATCGATTCGCTGTCGCGCTTCCAGAGTGTCAAGCGGCGCATGGAGGTGCGCGGCGTGGTGAACCAGGTCACCGTGTACGACGACTTCGCCCACCACCCGACCGCGATCGCCACCACCGTGGGCGGCCTGCGCCAGAAGATCGGCACCAGCGGCCGCATCCTGGCCGTGCTCGAGCCGCGCTCGAACACCATGAAGCTGGGCGCGATGAAGGATGCGCTGCCGGGCAGCCTGAAGGACGCCGACCTGGTGTTCGGCTTCGGCAGCCAGCAGGCGCTGGGCTGGTCGCTGGCGGATGCATTGAAGCCCCTGGGTGCGATCGCCCACAGCTTCGACCAGCTCGACTACCTGGTCCAGGCGGTGGTGCAGGCGGCCCAGCCGGGCGACCACATCCTCGTGATGAGCAATGGCGGCTTCGGCGGCGTGCACCAGAAACTGCTCGACGCCCTGGCTCCATGATCGCACACGCGCACGTTTTGTATTTGCACGGATTCCGTTCGTCGCCGCGTTCCTTCAAGGCGCGCGTGGTGCAGAAAAGACTGGAAGAGCTGGGACGGGCGCATGAGCTGATCTGCCCCCAGCTGCCGGCCTCGCCGAAGGCGGCGATGGAACTGGCCCTGCGGCTGGCGGAGCGCCATGCGCCGCACGACCTGTCGATCATCGGCTCCTCGCTGGGCGGCTTCTATGCCACCTGGCTGGCCGAGCGCCTGGACGTGAAGGCGGTCGTGATCAACCCTTCGGTGAACCCGCTCAAGAACCTGGAAAAGCACGTCGGCATGACCACGGCCTGGCATTCCGATGAGCCTTTCGAATTCAAGCAGGAATACATCGGCGAACTGGCCGACCTGCGCGTGCAGCGGATCACGCGGCCGGAACGCTACTTCCTGCTGGCCGCGACCGGCGACGAAGTGCTCGATTACCGCGACATGGTCGCCCACTATGCGGGCGCGCGCCAGCATGTGATCGAGGGCAGCGACCACGCGATTTCGGAATTCCCGCAGTATGTGGACGAGGTATTGGCCTTCTGTACCAAAGGCATGGCGCAGTGAGGGCGGGTTCTCTGCGCCTGGCGGCCTGGCAGCCGCACCCGCTGGCCGTGCGCGCGCCTGCGCGCATGCACGACTGGCTGACCACACCGGGCTCGCTGACCGCGCGCCTGGTCGCGCACAGCGGGCGCTTCCGCGTGCACAAGCTGCACCAGAACAGCGCCCTGTGCCTGGCGGACGAGGCGAGGGCGATCGGCCTGCCGCGTCCCGAGCGGGTGTGGGAGCGCGAAGTGCTGCTGGAGTGCGATGGCCGGCCGGTGGTGTTCGGCCACACGGTCGTGCCGCGCCGCTGCACCGCGAGCGACTGGCCGCTGTTTTCGGCGCTGGGCGAGCGCTCGCTGGGAACGACCCTGTTCTACGACCCCAAGGTCGAGCGGGGACAACTGGAATTCGCGCGCCTGCGCGCGGGCCATCCGCTGGTCGAGCGCGTGCGCGCGGCGGCCGGCGGGCTGGAAGAGACTGTTTACTATGCGCGGCGCTGCGTCTACCGCCGCCGTCAAGGACTGCTGCTGGTCACCGAGGTATTCTTGCCCGAGGTGCTGGAGCTGGTGGCGTCCGCACCATTAAAGAACACGAAATAACATGAATCTATTTTTCGAAGAGTCGGGCGATTTCAAGGCCGGCACCGTTTTGTCGACCGCGGGCGAGGCCTACCAGGTCGAACTGCCGAGCGGGAAGCGCAGCAAGGTCAAGGCCAAGGACGTGCTGCTCCAGTTCGACAAGCCCGAGCCGGAAGCCCTGATGGACGCCGCCAGGGGCATCGCCGCCGAGGTCGACCTCGACTTCCTGTGGGAAGTGGCGGGCCAGGAGGAGTTCGGCTTCGCCGAGCTGGGTCTCGAGTACTTCGGCCACGCGCCGCTGCCGCCGGAAGCCGCCGGCCTGGTGCTGGCGCTGCACAACGCGCCCATCTATTTCTACAAGAAGGGCCGCGGGCGCTACAAGGCGGCGCCGGAACAGTCGCTGAAGGCGGCGCTGGCCGGCATCGAGAAGAAGAAGCAGCAAGCCCTCATCCAGGCTGCATATGTCGAGGAACTCAAGGCCGGCAAGCTGCCGCAGGCCATGCAGGCCCTGGTGCACCAGCTGCTGTTCAAGCCGGACAAGAACACCATCGAATACAAGGCGCTGGAAGCGGCCGCCGACGAGCTGCAGACCACCGCCCAGCGCCTCATGCTGGGCAACGGCGGCCTGGCTTCGCCGAAGGAACTGCACATGGCGCGCTTCCTGTTCGAGCACTTCCCGCGCGGCGCCGGCTTCCAGGCGGTCGAGGTGCCGAAGGCCCCTGGCGACCTGCCGCTGGCCGAGGTGGCCGCGTTCTCGATCGACGACGTGACCACGACCGAGATCGACGACGCCTTCTCGGTGGTCAAGCTGGACGACGGCACGGTGCGCGTGGGTATCCACATCGCCGCGCCGGGCCTGGGCATCCGCCCGGACGACGCCATCGACAAGATCGCGCGCGGCCGCATGTCGACCGTGTATATGCCGGGCGATAAGATCACCATGCTGCCGGACGAAGTCGTCGACGCCTTTACCCTGGCCGAAGGAAACGACTGTCCGGCGCTGTCGCTGTACGCGGTGCTGAATCCCCAGGACTGGACCGTGGTCTCGACCGTGACCCGCGCCGAGCGCGTGCCCATCAAGAGCAACCTGCGCCACAACGACCTGGACGCGGTGGTCAACGAAGAGACCCTGTCGAACGGGGAAGGGGAGTACCCGCACAAGGAGGAGCTGGGTTTCCTGTGGCAGTGGGCGCTGCAGCTGGAGGCGGGCCGCATGAAGAAGCGCGAGGCCTTCGGCCTCAAGCCGGAGCAGGCCAACCGCGTGGACTTCAACTTCTACGTGGAAAACGACGTGGTCAGCATCGTGCGCCGCAAGCGCGGCGCGCCGCTGGACAAGATCGTGGCCGAGCTGATGATCTTCGCCAACAGCACCTGGGGCAAGCTGCTGCACGACTCGGGCGTGCCGGGCATCTACCGCTCGCAGAGGCCGGGCGCGGGCGGCTGGAACGCCAAGATCCAGGTGCGCATGGTGACCCACGCGGCGCCGCACCAGGGCCTGGGCGTGGACCAGTACGCGTGGAGCACCTCGCCGCTGCGCCGCTATACCGACCTGGTGAACCAGTGGCAGATCCTGGCT
Organism: uncultured Massilia sp.; assembly: GCA_946886065.1. The sequence goes on from CAMPHU010000129.1 coordinate 9,419, forward strand.
TGCGCCGAGCATGGCGTGACCGCGCCCCTGGTGGCGCCGTTCAAGCACCGCGATGCGACCCTGTTCTCGATCGTGTCCGCGTTTGACGCGGCTTATTCGGCGTACAACGACTTCCAGCAGAACATGGAGCGTTACTGGTGCCTGCGCTGGCTGGGGCAGGAACAGGCCAAGCATGTGGATGCCGTGGTGTTGAAGGACGAGATCGTGCGCCTGGTCGAGATTCCGCTGGTGGTGCGCCTGCCGGGCATGCCGCAGGTGGCGCGCGGGGCGCAGGTGAGGCTCGACATCGTGCGCTGGGATGAGGTCGACCTGACCCTGGAGGCGCGCCTGCTGGAAGTCGCGGCGGCGCCGGCGGCGGATGCGGAGCTGGTGCTCGAGGAGGAAGAGGATACGGGCGAGGCTGCGGTGGCCGAAGTCGTCGAGGCCGAAGGGGTTGTGGCGGCTGTTAGTCCGGATCCGACCACCACTGCTTGATCGAGGTTCCCGCTGCGCGGGAACAGGAGCGCTTAACTTGGGTCCCCGCCTTCGCGGGGATGACGGTTTTTAGGGTAGCGGCGAAGTTCGATTGCACCACTGTTCATACCCCGTCATCCCCGCGAAGGCGGGGACCCAAGCTCGCCACCGAAGTCCGCTCATTAACAAATAGCAAACAGCTGAAGAAACCCAACTGTTGCACCCACGCTTCACCCACCCGCTGACCCATCTAGCGCGGTAGAATGTTTGAATTCCCTGATTCAACAGCCCCCGGCCCCCCGCAGCGCGTGAAGTCTCTCCAACAAAACCGTCCCCTGATGATCGCCCTGGCCGTCTCCGTCGCGGCCCACGCAGGATTGCTGGCCGTGCGCTTCGCCGCGCCGGACGCTTTCCGCCAGCAGCCAGCCGACCCGGGCCTGGAGGTGGTGCTGGTCAACGCCAAGCACGACAAGGCCCCGAGCAAGGCCGACGCCCTGGCCCAGGCCAACCTGGACGGCGGCGGCAATGCGGAAAGCGGCCGCGCCAAGTCGCCGCTGCCCGACCTGCGCAAGGTGGAGGACGGCGACAGCATCAAGGCCCTGCAGCGCCGCATCGCCGAACTGGAACAGCAACAGCAGGACGTGCTCACCCGCGCGCGCCGCTCGCAGTTCACCGCGCCCCCGGTCACGGAAAAGGACAAGCCGGACCCCAACCGCACCGGCGCCGATAACCTGGAAACCAGCCGCGCCATCTCGCGCGCCGCCGCCGAGATCTTCGAGCGCATCGAGGAAGAAAACCGCCGCCCCAAGCGCACCCAGATCACGCCGAGCACGCGCCAGGTCGGCTACGCCCTGTATTACAAGGCGATGCAGAAGCGCATCGAGGAAATGGGCACCCTCGGCTTCCCGCAGCAGAACGGCCGCAAGCTGTACGGCGAGCTGGTGGTCTACATCCCGATCTTCCAGGACGGGACCATCTATATGAAGGACGGCGGCCCGCGCGTGGAGCGCAGCTCCGGCAACGCGGCGCTGGACAAGGCGGCGCTGGACATCGTGCGCCGCGCCGCGCCGTTCGGCGCTTTCCCGGCCAATATGCGCTCGCGCGGCAAGGACGATCTGTGGGAAGTGGTCACCCGCTTCCGCTTCACCCGTGAGGACAAGATGCAGGCGGAACTGCGCGGGGGCGGCGCATGACTGACAAATATTGCGTGATCGGCAACCCGATCGCCCACAGCAAATCGCCCCAGATCCACGCCGCCTACGCAGCCGCCACCGGCCAGGACATCAGCTATGAGCGCTGCCTGGCGCCGCTCGACGGCTTCGACGCCACCGTGCGCCGCCTGGTCGCCGAGGGGTATCGCGGCGCCAATGTCACCGTGCCCTTCAAGCTGGAAGCCTTCCAGCTGGCCACCCGCCTGCTTGATCGCGCCCGCGCGGCCGGCGCCGTCAACACCCTCGTGTTCGAAGGCGGCGAGATCATCGGCGACAACACCGACGGCCCCGGCCTGGTGGCCGACATCGTCCGCAATGCCGGCGTGCCGCTGGCGGGCAAGCGCATCCTGATGCTGGGCGCGGGCGGCGCGGCGCGCGGCGCCATGCTGCCGCTGCTGCTGGAACAGCCGCGCGAACTCGTGATCGCCAACCGCACCCTGGCCACGGCCGAAGCGCTGGCGCGCGATTTCCCATCCTTCGCGGATCGCATCGCAGTGCGCGGCTTCGCACAGGTGGAAGGCGGGTTCGACGTCGTCATCAACGCCACCTCGGCCAGCCTCTCGGCCGAGCTGCCGCCCATCCCACCAGGGGTGTTTTGCCAGGACACCCTGGCATTGGATATGATGTACGGAAATAAACCGACCGTGTTCATGGAGTTCGCCGCCAGCCATGGCGCGCAGGTGCGCGACGGCCTGGGCATGCTGGTGGAGCAGGCCGCCGAGGCCTTCGCCATCTGGCGCGGCGTGCGGCCCGATACGGCGGACGTCCTGAAATCGATGCGTCAATAAGAAGAACGATGAGTAAAGCGCGCAAGGCGGGAAGCTCCCGCCGCTGGGTCAAGTGGGTCTTCCTCGGGCCGATCCTGCTGGTGCTGGCGATCCAGCTGTATTTCTTCGTCATGGTGTGCTGGTACGCGATGTTCAATCCATCCTCGACCAGCTTCATGCGCCAGCAGTTGTCCGAACTGCAGGATAAGAACCCGAACGCCAGGCTCAAGCACCAGTGGGTGCCCTACGAGCGCATCTCGAACAACCTGAAACGCGCCGTGGTGGCCTCGGAAGACGCCAATTTCAGCGACCACGGCGGCGTGGACTGGGAAGCGATCGAGCGCGCCTACGAGCGCAACAACCGGCGCAGCAAGGTGGTGGGCGGCGGCTCGACCATCACCCAGCAGCTGGCCAAGAACCTGTTCCTGTCCGGCTCGCGCAGCTACCTGCGCAAGGCCCAGGAAATGGTGATCACTTTCATGCTCGAGACCGTGATGAGCAAGAAGCGCATCCTCGAGGTCTACCTGAACGTGGTCGAGTACGGCCGCGGCGTGTTCGGCGCCGAGGCGGCGGCGCGCCATTACTTCAAGACCTCTGCGGCCAGCCTGAACCCCGCCCAGGCCGCCCGCCTGGCCGTGATGCTGCCGAATCCGCGCTACTACGACAAGCACCGCAGCACCAATTACCTGGTGCGCCGGACCAACGCGATCCAGCGGCAAATGCGCTTCGCCGACTTGCCGTAGCGCCTTGCAGCGCCCCTATGACGGCGTTGCATTCGTCTCGCCGTACTCGCGTACTGTCTTCGACGATGCGCCTTGCCCTAGGGGCGCTGTAAGACGCTAATTAAGATTTCCCATGGAAATTGTCGTTACGGGGTGGCCGCGTTTGGGGCCTCTCGGTTACACTTGCGCTAGTTTTCGAACCCGGCCGAGAAAAAGCGCATGATCAACGTATTTGTCCTACAAAATGGCCGACTGAACCAGGTAGCGATCGCCTCGCGCGAGGATCTCGAGAATGTCGCTCCCGTCTGGGTCGACCTGACCGATCCGACCGAGGAAGAGCGCACCTGGGTCAAGGCCGCCTATGGCGTGACCTTGCCGGACGAGGACGAAGTGCAGGACATCGAGGCCTCCGCGCGCTACTACGAAGCGGAGAACGGCGACCTGCACCTGCGCACCGACTTCCTGCTCGAAGAAGAGGACGGCCCTTCGCGGGTCGTGACGGTCGCGTTCATCCTGTCCGGTAAAAAGCTGTTCTCCATGCATAGCGACGACCTGCCGGTGTTCCGGCTGGTGCGCATGCGCGCGCGTTCGCGCCCGGGCTCGATCGAAGACTACATGGACGTGCTGCTCGACCTGTACGCGACCGACGCCG
>CAMPHU010000130.1 GCA_946886065.1 uncultured Massilia sp.
ACGATCACGTGGCAGGTGGTGCAGGCGCAGACGCGGTCGCAGGCGTGTTCGATCTCGATGTCGTTCTCGAGCAGGACGTCGCAGATGGATTTGCCCTGCGGGGCTTCGAGGACGGCGCCTTCGGGGCAGAACACCGGGTGGGGGAGGATGACGATTTGTGGCACTTGGGTTACCTCGTGAATTGTTTTATGTGTCTGCTTCAACCCGTCGTTCCCGCGGAGGCGGGAATCCAAGTCTATTCGCAAATCGGCTGCGTTTGCTTTTAGTGGCAACGCGGCAAACTTGGGTCCCCGCCTTCGCGGGGAGTCGGTTCCGCCAGTGGCGGGAATGACGGTTCAAGCGGTAGCGGGACGAATCAGACCTCGTCCAGCGACTTGCCAGCCAGGACCTTGCGCACGCTCTTGTCCATGCGCCGCGCAGCGAAATCCTCGGTGCCCTTGGCCAGCGCCTGTACCGCGTCGTGCACGGCATTCTGGCGCAGCCCGGAGTCCACCGCCGCATCCTGCGACATGGCCACCGCATCGCGCACGCCCTGCTCCAGCTGCGCAATCGAAGCACGCTCTTCATCCGACAGCAGCTCGCCGTCCGCGTCCAGCGCCGACTGCGTCGCCAGCAGGATGCGCTCCGCCTCGACCTGCTCCTCGCGCAATGCGCGCGCCTGCATGTCGCCCTGCGCCGAGCTGTAGGAATCCTGCAGCATGCGCGCCACCTCGTCGTCGCCCAGGCCGTAGGACGGCTTGACCGTGATCGAGGCTTCCACGCCAGATCGCATCTCGCGCGCCGACACCGACAGCAGGCCGTCCGCGTCGACCTGGTAGGTCACGCGGATGCGCGCCGCGCCGGCCGCCATCGGCGGGATGCCGCGCAGCTCGAAGCGCGCCAGCGAGCGGCAGTCCGAGACCAGCTCGCGCTCGCCCTGCACCACGTGCACCGCCAGCGCGGTCTGCCCGTCCTTGAAGGTCGTGAACTCCTGGGCACGCGCGCACGGAATGGTCGAGTTGCGCGGGATGATCTTCTCGACCAGGCCACCCATGGTCTCGATGCCCAGCGACAGCGGGGTCACGTCCAGCAGCAGCCAGTCGTCGCCTTCGGCGCGGTTGCCGGCCAGGAGGTTGGCCTGGATGGCCGCGCCCAAGGCCACCACCTTGTCCGGGTCGATGTTCGCATGCGGGATGGTGTGGAAGAAGTCGCCCACCGCGCGGCGCACGTGCGGCATGCGGGTGGCGCCGCCCACCATCACCACGCCGTCCACGTCCTCGACGCTGACGTTGGCGTCGCGCATGGCCTTGCGGATCGCGTTCATGGTCTTGGCGACCAGGTGCCTGGTGATCTCGGCGAAGGTGTGCGCGTCGATCGTCACCTGGACGATCTCGCCCGACTTCAGGATCGCCTCGATCGTGGTTTCTTCATTGGTCGACAGCAGTTCCTTGGCCTGGCGCGCCTTGACCATCAGGGTCGCGGTGTCGTGCTCGGACAGCGGGGCCAGCTTGGCCTGCTCGACGATCCAGCAGAACAGGCGGTGGTCGAAGTCGTCGCCGCCCAGGGCCGAGTCGCCGCCGGTGGACAGTACTTCGAACACGCCCTTGGAGAGCTTGAGGATCGAGATGTCGAAGGTGCCGCCGCCCAGGTCGTAGACGGCGTAGACGCCTTCCTTGCCGTGGTCCAGGCCATAGGCGATGGCGGCGGCGGTCGGCTCCGACAGCAGGCGCAGCACGTTCAGGCCGGCCAGCTGGGCCGCATCCTTGGTGGCCTGGCGCTGGGCGTCGTCGAAATAGGCCGGCACGGTGATCACGGCGCCGACCAGCTCGTCGCCGAGCGAGTCTTCGGCGCGCTGGCGCAGGGTGGCCAGGATCTGGGCCGAGGTCTCGACCGGGCTCTTCACGCCGGCGACGGTATTGATCTGCACCATGCCGGGGGCATCCACGAAATCGTAGGGCAGGTTCTCGGCGTGGGCGATGTCCTTCAGGCCGCGGCCCATGAAGCGCTTGACCGAGACCACGGTGTTCTTCGGGTCGGTGGTCTGGTGGGCCTGGGCCTTGTAGCCGATGTTGGCGTGGCCATTGGGCAGGTAGCGCACGACCGATGGCAGCAGCGGGCGGCCGTCCTCGTCGCTGAGCACTTCGGGGCTGCCGCTGCGCACGGTGGCCACGAGGGAATTGGTGGTGCCCAGGTCGATGCCCACGGCCAGGCGGTGCTGGTGCGGGGCGGTGGACATGCCGGGTTCGGCGATTTGGAGGAGTGCCATGGTGGTGTTACCTGATTGTTCTTGTCTGGCGCAGGGCCTGGCCTGGCGCCCACCCTGCGGTGTGTGGCCTGCTTATGCCTCGAGGGCTTCGAACGCGTACTGTACCTCGTCCCCGAATTTATCGAGGAACATCAGCGCGCGCACGCCCTGGGCCGCGCCGTGGAAGTCGCCCGCGTCGAGCTGCATGCCGACCTGCTCCAGCATCTGCTTGCGCTCGCGCCTGAGCTGCGCATCCAGCCCGTCCAGGGCCTCGGCATCCTTGCCCGAGCGTGCGTCGTCCAGCGCTTCGCGCCATTCCATCTGCTGCATCAGGAAGGCCATCGGCATGGCCGTGTTGGACTCGGTCTGCAGGTCGACGCCGTTGATTTCGCACAGGTACTGCGCGCGCTTCTGCGGATTGCGCAGGGTCTGGTAGGCCTCGTTGGCGCGCGTCGCCCATTGCATCGCCACGCGCTTCTCGGTGTCGGAAGCGTTGACGAAGCGGTCCGGGTGCACCTGGCCCTGCACGTCGCGGTAGGCCGCGTCCAGCGCGTCCATGTCGACCTCGAAGCGGGCCGGCAGGTGGAACAGGTCGAAGTGGTTCTGCATGCGCTTTAGATACGGAAGCTCTCGCCGCAACCGCAGTTGTCCTTGACGTTCGGGTTGTTGAAGCGGAAGCCTTCGTTCAGGCCTTCGCGCGCGAAATCCAGCTCGGTGCCGTCGATGTAGGGCAGGCTCTTGGGGTCGACGAAGACCTTCACGCCGAAGGACTCGAACACCGCGTCCTCGGGCGACATGTCGTCGACGTACTCGAGCTTGTAGGCCAGGCCGGAGCACCCCGTGGTGCGCACACCGAAGCGCAAGCCGATGCCCTTGCCCCGGCGTTCGAGGTAACGGTTGACGTGCTTGGCGGCCTTTTCGGTCAGGGTGATTGCCATGTGGTTCTCCAGCTTGGGTTATTACGCTGCCTTGTCGGCGTGCTTCGCTTTGTAGTCGGCGACGGCGGCCTTGATCGCGTCTTCGGCCAGGATCGAGCAGTGGATCTTGACCGGCGGCAGAGCCAGTTCTTCGGCGATCTGGGTGTTCTTGATGGACAGGGCTTCGTCCAGCGACTTGCCCTTCACCCATTCGGTCACCAGCGAGCTCGAGGCGATCGCCGAGCCGCAGCCGTAGGTCTTGAACTTCGCGTCTTCGATCAGGCCCTGGTCATTGACCTTGATCTGCAGCTTCATCACGTCGCCGCAGGCCGGTGCGCCGACCATGCCGGTGCCGACCGCATCGTCGCCCTTGTCGAAGGCGCCGACGTTGCGCGGGTTTTCATAATGGTCGAGAACTTTGTCCGAGTAAGCCATGGTGATACTCCTTCAATTCATTAATTAGTGGGCTGCCCATTGGATCGAGTTGAGGTCGATCCCTTCCTTGAACATGTCCCACAGCGGCGACAGTTCGCGCAGTTTGCCAACCTTCGATTTCAGCAGGTTGATGGCGAAGTCGACTTCTTCCTCGGTCGTGAAGCGGCCGATGGTGAAGCGAATCGAGCTGTGCGCCAGTTCGTCGCTGCGGCCCAGGGCGCGCAGGACGTAAGACGGTTCCAGCGAGGCCGAGGTGCAGGCCGAACCGGACGACACGGCGATGTCCTTGATCGCCATGATCAGCGACTCGCCTTCGACATAGTTGAACGAGACGTTCAGGTTGTGCGGCACGCGGTGTTCCATGTCGCCGTTGACGTAGACTTCTTCGATCTCCATCAGGCCCTTGGCCAGGCGGTCGCGCAGCGCCTTGATGCGTGCCAGCTCGCTGTCCATCTCTTCCTTGGCGATGCGGAAGGCCTCGCCCATGCCCACGATCTGGTGGGTCGGCAGGGTGCCCGAGCGCAGGCCGCGCTCGTGGCCGCCGCCGTGCATCTGCGCTTCCAGGCGCACGCGCGGCTTGCGGCGCACGTACAGGGCGCCGATGCCCTTCGGGCCGTAGACCTTGTGGGCGGTGAAGGTCATCAGGTCGACCTTCAGCTTTTCCAGGTCGATCTCGACCTTGCCGACGGCTTGCGCGGCGTCGCAGTGGAAGATGATGCCCTTCGAGCGGCACAGCTCGCCGATTTCGGCGATCGGCTGGATCACGCCGATTTCGTTATTGACCATCATGACCGAGACCAGGATGGTGTCCGGGCGGATCGCCGCTTCCAGCTGCGCGAGGGTGATCAGGCCGTTTTCCTGCGGCTCGAGGTAGGTCGCCTCGAAACCCTGGCGCTCCAGTTCGCGCACGGTGTCCAGCACGGCCTTGTGCTCGGTCTTGACGGTGATGATGTGCTTGCCCTTGGTCTTGTAGAACTGGGCCGCGCCCTTCAGCGCCAGGTTGTTGCTTTCGGTCGCGCCCGAGGTCCAGATGATCTCGCGCGGATCGGCGCCGACGATGGCCGCCACGTGGCCGCGCGCCTCTTCCACCGCTGCCTCGGCGGTCCAGCCGTACATGTGGCTGCGCGACGCCGGGTTGCCGAACTGCTCGCGCAGGTAGGGGATCATCTTGTCCGCCACGCGCGGATCGATCGGCGTGGTGGCCGAGTAATCCATGTAGATCGGGAAGTGGGGCGCAGTCGCGAAGCTCTGCTCGGTTTTCTTGTCCAAAGGCGCGTTCATCAGTTCACTCCAATATGCTTCAATTTTGTCCGACGGCGGCGTGGGTGCGGTGCACCACCACGACGTTCTGTTCCTTCTGCTTCTGCTGGTCGACCAGGTCTTGCAGCGAGACCGAATCGAGGTAGTCGACCATCTTCTCGTTCAGCGTGGTCCACAGCTCGTGGGTCATGCACCGGGTGCCGCTGGCGGCGTCGGCGCCGTGGCAGTTTTCCTTGCCGCCGCACTGGGTCGCATCGAGCGGCTCGTCGACGGCGATGATGATGTCGGCCACCGTCACCTTTTCCGCCGGACGCGCCAGGCTGTAGCCGCCGCCCGGGCCGCGGATCGATTCGACGATCTCGTGGCGGCGCAGCTTGCCGAACAGTTGCTCCAGGTACGACAGCGAAATGGCCTGGCGCTGGCTGATGCCCGACAGCGTGACCGGACCATTGCCCTGGCGCAGGGCAAGATCGATCATCGCGGTAACAGCAAAACGGCCTTTGGTGGTCAGACGCATCACAACCCCGGTTAGTGTTAAAATATTCCTCTTGCCCAACTTAATCCGACTGCAACAACTCTTCTCCTTGCAGCTTGCTAAAAACCGGATTAGTTGAACGATTTAGTCAAGTATAGCAAAACGCAAGCGTCTTGTCTTGGCAGCCCCAAAAACGGCAGCCGCCTCCCCTCTCCCGCTTTCTTATCGATTGTTTATTGCGCCTGCAGCAGCCGCATGGGGCCGAAGAGTTCCTGCATGCCCTGGTGCTGGATGAAAGACAGGTTATAGGGGTGCTCGGCGGCGATCCGGGGCAGCCTGGCCGTTTCCGGCAGCTTTTTCAGCTGCTCGGCGATTTTTCCCCACAGGACCAGGGTCGGCGGGCGTGCTTGCGCAGCCAGGGCGGCCAGTACGGTTTGCAGGAAAGGCAGCCAGGCGCGGGCGTCGACGGCGGGCGGGACGTGGCTGCGGAAGACCAGGGAAGCATTCAGCAGCAGGAAGCCTTGTTCGTGCAGCTTGTCCTGGAGCTGGGCCAGGGTCTGGATCGCCGCGCCCGCGCGGGCGGCCCGGGCCACCGGCACCAGGGATGAGCCGCCGGTGTCGTGGGCCTGCAGCTGGCCGGAGGCGACCAGCAGCATCTTCATGAAGTTGCGCAGCGAGGTGGCGCGGTTGACGGGCTTGGACAGGCCGGTTTCCGACCACAGCTCGCCGACGGCGCCGTCCATGAAGCACACGCCCGTGGCGCTCTCGGCGCGTGGGTAGGGGCCTTCGCCGACCAGGACGTAGCGGACCTTGTCCAGGGGCTGGGCGAAGGCGGCGAACAGGCGGTTTTCGGTGGGCAGGTAAGCGTCGACGGCCAGGGCGGGGAGGTAGCCGGGATTGGCGGCGGCCATCGCGCGCAGGCCCTGCTCCAGGATCGGGCGCCAGGATGGGTCGGCGAGGTCGAGGGCGGGCAGGATCTGTGCGGGGATGGTCATGATGTTGTGTCCGGATTTGGAGGGGCGGATTGTAGCGTATGCGCTTAGGGCGGGGTGCGCGGTCGGCCGGCAAACCTGGGTTCCCGCCTTCGCGGGAATGACGTGCTACTGGTGCTGGCCAAAAGTAGCGTTTCGTCTGCCCATCCCCTGACTTGCTACCTTAAGACCGTCATTCCCGCGAAGGCGGGAACCCAAGTTGGCCGCCTGCCGCAAGCTTCTCCTTGCACCAGAAACCCCAAGCATTCCAAGGTTCAATCTAGCGTCCGTCTTTCCCGTTTGGGTGCATGATTTTCCCCATTCCCCGGATGGGGCATCGACCAACGCAAGGAGGACACCATGCAGACGATCCAGGACATCATGACCCCAGACGTGCAGACGATTTCGCCGCAGGAAAGCGTGCGCCGGGCGGCGCAGCTGATGGATGAGTTGAACGTGGGCGCCATCCCCGTGTGCGACGGCGACCGCCTGGTCGGCATGATCACCGACCGCGACATCACCGTGCGCTCCACCGCCGCCGGCCAGGCCCCGGACCAGACCTGCGTGGCCGACGTGATGAGCACCGACGTGCGCACCTGCTTCAGCAACCAGCAGGTCGACGAGGTCCTCGGCCAGATGGGCGACGTGCAGATCCGCCGCGTGCCCGTCATCGACGAGCAGTCGCACCAGCTGGTCGGCATCGTCTCGCTCGGCGACATGGCCACCAAGCATTCGGCCAAGATCGATGCCACGCTGGATGAAATCTCGACGCCTTCCGAGCCCGACCGCTCGGCCACGCGCCACTAATGACGACGTTCCGCACCTGCGTGCTGCAGGTGCGGCTTCAGGCAGCTGTTATTCCGCGTCCGGCTGGCGCGACGGATGCGCCGCCTTGAAGGCCGGCAGGTCGGTGCACAGCGCATTGATGCGCGCGATGTTCGGGAAGGCCGCGACGTCGATGTCGAAGCGCTGCGCATTGAACACCTGCGGCACCAGGTAGCAGTCGGCGATGGTCGGCCGGTCGCCGTGGCAGAACGGGCCCGCGCCCGGGTCGCGCGCCAGGTGCGCCTCGAGCGACTGGAAGCCCTCGATCACCCAATGGCGGTACCACTCGGTCTTGGCCTGCTCCGACAAGCCCAGCTGCTTCACCAGGTAGCTCAGCACGCGCAGGTTGTTGATCGGATGGATGTCGCAGCCGATGATCTGGGCCAGCTCGCGCACGCGCGCACGGCCCGGCGCGTCCTGCGGCAGCAGCGGCACCGTGGGATGCGCTTCTTCCAGATATTCGATGATCGCCATCGACTGGGTCAGCGTGATCCAGTCGTCCTGGAAGGCCGGCAACAGGCCGCTCGGATTGATCCGGCGGTAGTCGTCCTGGTGCTGCTCGCCACCGTTCTTCAACAGATGCACAGGCACCGCCTGGTAGGACAAGCCCTTCAGGTTCAGCGCGATCCGGACCCGGTACGCCGCCGAGCTGCGAAAGTAGGTATAGAGCTTCATCGGTGCCTCCAGTGGTAATGCGCAACTTCTTGATCGATGGCGCCGAAGATGCTGGCGCCGCTGGCGTCGAGCATTTCGATGCGTACGGTGTCGCCGTAGCGCAGGAACGGCGTCTGCGGGGCGCCCTGCTCGATCGTTTCATACATCCGTACTTCGGCCAGGCAGCAGTAGCCGACACCGCCGTTCTCCACGCTCGAACCGTGCAGGCTGCCCTGCTTGTTCGACACGGTGCCCGAGCCGATGATGGTGCCGGCGCCCAGCTCGCGGGTCTTGGCCGCGTGGGCCACCAGCTGGGCGAAGCTGAAGGTCATGTCCTCGCCCGCATTCGGACGGCCGAAGGGCGCTTCGTTGAGCGTCACCAGCAGCGGCAGGCAAAGCTTGCTGTCGCGCCAGGCGTCGCCCAGCTCGTCGGGCGTGACCGCCACCGGCGAGAAGGCGCTGGCCGGCTTGGACTGGAAGAAGCCGAAGCCCTTGGCCAGCTCGTTCGGAATCAGGTTGCGCAGCGAGACGTCATTGACCAGCATCACCAGGCGGATGGCGGCGGCCGCCTGCTCCGGCGTGGCGCCCATCGGCACGTCGCCGGTAACCACCGCCACTTCGGCTTCCAGGTCCACGCCCCAGTCCTCGGACTGGACCATGATCGGGTCGTTCGGGCCGACGAAGGAATCGGAGCCGCCCTGGTACATCAGCGGGTCGGTATAGAAGGAAGCCGGGACTTCGGCATTGCGCGCCTTGCGTACCAGCTCGACGTGGTTGATGTAGGCGGAACCGTCGGCCCACTGGTAGGCGCGCGGCAGCGGCGAGTGGCATTCTTCTTCCAGGAAGGACTCGGCCTTCTCGGCGGTGCCGGCGTTGAGCTTGTCGTAGACCTTCCGGAGCTCGGGCGCGATGCGGTCCCAGTCGTCGAGCGCGCATTGCAGGGTGCGGGCGATCTTGGGGACGGCCTGGCAGGTGACGAGATCGCGGCTGACGACGACCAGGGTGCCGTCGCGGCCGCCCGTTTTGAGGGTGGCGAGTTTCATGGTGTTTCCTTCGCTAAAACTTTGTTCTTCGCCATTACAAATCAAAACGTACTATCATACAAACAGTATTTTCCGCCCGATTTATCGGAATATCTTATGAATCCAAGCCTGCGCCAGATGCGCGCGTTCGTGGCCGTCGCCAAGAGTGGCCACTTTACGCTTGCTGCCGAGTACTTACACATCACTCAATCAGCCTTGTCCGGTTTGATCAAGGAGCTGGAGCAAACCCTCGGCACCCGTCTCGTCGACCGCAGCACACGCAAGATCGCCCTCACCGATATCGGCCGCGAACTCTACCCCTTATTTAGCCAGATGATTGATGACTTGGACGGTGCGCTGGCTAACGTGGCGGATCACACGCGGCTCAAAAAAGGCATCGTGCGCATCGCTGCGCCGCAGCTGATGTCCTGCACGGTGCTGCCTGAAGCGATCGCCGCCTACCGTGCGCGCCATCCCGAGATCCAGGTGCGCCTTGCCGACACGGCGGTCGAAGGCGTGATCGCGCGCACGCTCTCGGGCGAGGCGGATTTCGGCATCGGCCCGGAACGCGACCCGGCGCCGACCCTGCACGCGCGCCAGCTCTTCGAGATGCCGTTCGCACTGGTCTTCCCCAAGGGCCACGAGCTGGAACGGCAGGAACGCGTCACCTGGCACGACTTGTCGCGCTACCCCTTCATTTCGCTGCAGGGCCAGTTCACCGAGCGCCTGCTGGACGATATGCATGCCTCGCTGCGCGAAGTGCCGGCCAAGCCGGCCAACGAAGTGACCTTCATGACCACCGCGCTGGCGATGGTGAGCGCGGGCCTGGGCGTGACGGTGTGCCTGCCCTATGCCGAGCCGCTCGCCACGCTCTATGGACTGGCGATGCGCCCGCTCGAAGCGCCCCAGCTGACCCGGCGCTTCTTTGTCTACACCCGCCCGGGACGCTCGCTGTCGCCGGCCGCGGAGAGCTTCATCGACTTCCTGTTCGAGCATGTCGAGCGTATGTACGCCGAGGTGTCTGTGCGCCCGAGCCCGGCGCGTTAGAATGGCCATTGTTACCAAACCGGGCGTCCACTGCCCTTCTCCACGATGTCCCACAACACCATCGCGATCAACCAGCGCATGGACAAGTTCGACAGCCACGACAGCGTCTGGCTGTTCGGCTACGGTTCGCTGATCTTCAAGGCCGACTTTCCTTTCCTCGACCGCCGCCCCGCCGCGATCCGCGGCTGGTCGCGCCGCTTCTGGCAGGGTTCGCACGACCACCGCGGCACCGAGACGGCGCCAGGCCGCGTGGTGACCCTGGTGCCGGAACCGGGCGCGCAATGCGACGGCATGGCCTACCTGGTCACGCCGGAAGAATTCGCCCACCTCGACCACCGCGAGAAGAACGGCTACCTGCGCCTTGCCACGGATATGCATTTCGACGACGGCGCCACCGCCGAAGGGATCGTCTATATCGCCACCCACGAGAACGCGGCCTACCTGGGGCCGGCGCCGGAGCGCGACATCGCGCGCCAGATCGCGCTGGCGCGCGGGCCGAGCGGTGCGAACAGCGAATACCTGCTGCACCTGGCGCAGGCGCTGCGCGAGATGGGCAAGGTCGACGCGCATGTGTTCGAGATCGAACGCCATCTGGCGGCGTTCGGCGTGCGTCTCGACGGCCAGGGCCTGCCGGCCTGACCGCCAGTCGCCGCCTTCAAGACCGTCGCCCCGGGGCGACGGTCTTGGGCTAAGGGTGGCTACTTATTCGCTTGGGTGCTGGCCAGGCGCGGCCAGCACTTGCATCACGCCCTCCGCGCGCTGCTCGACCGTTCCCGTCAAGACCGTGTAAGCGACGCCGCGCGCATCGAGATCATCCAGCACCAGCCGCTGAATGCGCGTACGCCATGCCGCGTTCTCGCGCACGCCCGGTTCTTCTTCGTAGGGAATGTCGTCGGCGCAGACGAAATGGTGCAGGTAGCGCGTGCGGCACTCGTCCGCATAACGCAGCAGCGCGTGCGGCGCGGGCTGCGTGACCTGTCCGAAGCAAAGGCCTAACAGCAGGGTCGTCAGCGCATTGGTGTCGACGAACACGTAAGGCCCCTGGGCGCGGGCGACGGCGGCGTCCTCCGCTGCGCGATGCCGCTCGGCGATCTCGACATAGTCGGCCGCATCCAGCCGTCCCTGCTTTTCTTCCCAGATGAAGCGCCCGATCTCGGGCACGAACTCGGCGCCGCATTGCCGCGCCAGATGCAGCGCCAGGGTCGACTTGCCGGTCGACTCGGCGCCGACGAACGCCACCATCCTGCTGCCCTGCTGCGCTTCCATGCCTGCTTCCATTCTTGAAACTCATCGAGGACGCCATCCTAGCCGATGCGGCCGGCTTGCTCAACCGGCCGGCGCAGGGGGCGATGGGTCGGGAGTGGCCACCGTTATTCGAAACAGTGCTGGGCGCCGCCGACGATGCGGCAGTGTTGGTGAATGGTTTCCTGGGCGAGCGCTGGCGCAGCGTATTCAGCGGGCGATCGCTGCGGCAGTTGCAGGCGCTCACCTGTACCGAAGGATTTTTTTCCACCGCACGCGAGCGCCACGAGCAGGGACGCAGCCTCGATTGGGCCATGCCGGCGCAGCACGAAGGCTTCGCCGACCAGGCTCACATGAGCCGGGCTGCGAAACACATCACGGGAGTTGCGCCGACCGAGTTCGCCCAGCGCTTTATCGAGGACGAATCGTTCTGGATCTACCGCCTGTGGGCATGAAGCATCGGCCCTGCCTCGAGGCTAGGGTTTATGACCGAAAATCCGGTCCGGACGCAGCAGGACCATCAGGCCGCCGACGATGCCGAATACGGCAGGTATGTCTTCATGGGCAAAAATGCCGTTGACGACCAAAAACCATACGGCCACGGCGGCAATCCCCGCCGACAAACCAATTCTTTGAATCCACCGCATCGAGACCCCTGCTACCGAAGCACTATTGCTGGACGATGTTGTTATTGTTGTTCGCCAGTTCCAAGAAGAGCCGTATTCTGACAGTTATTCATGTCTGAAAATCCTCGGATCGTCACATTCTGGACAGATAAATTCATCAAAGCGTTTCAACTCCAGGACACGCGTAGTTGTTGCTCAACTATTAACGTGCTACGCTGACTGACGATGCCGCCCGTAGAGCGGCCGATCCGACACTCGAGGAGACCAGGATGTGGAAAAAGAATCTGCTCGGCGCATTGCTGCTGTGCTCGCTGGGCCAGGCTGTGGCCCAGCAAGATGGCGCGCCGATGCCCCAGTACGACAGCGTGCTGGCCAGCTCGCTCGGCGCCGACGAACGGGGAATGCGTCCATACGTGTTCGTGATTCTCAAGAGCGGTCCCAACAAGGTGCCGGAAGGCGCTGAGCGCACCAAGATGTTCCAGGGCCATTTCGCCAATATGTCGAGGCTGGCGGCCGAGAAGAAACTGGTCATGGCCGGCCCGCTCGACGGCGTCGAGGGGCGCCGCGGTATTTTCGTGTTCGCCACGCCGGACATCGATGAAGCGAAAAAAATGGTCGCAACCGATCCGGTGATCATCAATGGCGAGATGGTGGCCGAGTATCACAAACTGTACGGCTCGGCGGCGCTGATGATGGTGAACGACGTTCACAACAAGATCCGAAAGAAGTAGGCTGAGAGAGAGTACGCTATCGGCCGTGCACTAAACATCGGCAACCGGCCAGGAGTGGGCGATTAAAGGCCCACTTGCTTGCTGTACGTAGTCCGGCAACTGCCGAAGGGGTAAGGTTTGAAGACAGTTATTTTGTACCCGGGCTCAGCCCGGTTCTCAGGCACAGCGAGCTTCGATTGGGCCAGCCCAACAATCGGTAGCGCCCATCGTTTCATCCTGTTTCTCGCACAGAGCGACAGCGAGCCAGATTACGATGTCGCTAAACGTGAAGTCGAGTCATTCGGTTTTTCCGAAATTGACTTGAACGAAGGGCGGAAGATCGATGTCGTGAGCTTGAATGATCCAAACATGGCGGCTTTTCGGCGGCATTACGAAGGCGCATTCACCGAAGGAAGCTCGCTAGTCTGGTATCCGTAAGGCCGAGGTCCGCTTCGGTTCGGGAGGGGCCGTACAATGAAAGTCGCAACTGGCCTGGGCGATCCTCATTGCCTGGCCGATTCTTGCCTCTCTCTTCTCATCTCGAATTCCCTATTCCTTCACACGTGGCTCTTCTACCTTGAAAACTTTGCCGCACCATACAAATAGCTAGTGGAGCGCCGTAATCCTGACGAAAGGTCAGGAGCCGCATTACAGCGTTAATCGGAGGCGCTTTTTTTTCTGAAACGTGACGGTACCTGCATCTATAAGCCTGGGCGGCACCGGATCGCGCAGATTCAAGGTTTGAAACACTCAGGTGCTTAGAGACCG